>JAAVHM010000046.1 GCA_014799675.1 Ruminococcus sp.
ACACCCGTAAAATCATATAAGCTATGCAATAAAAATATAATTATATAAAATATGAAAGGACTTGATTCTATGAAAGAAATCGCACTCGAAACCCTCAGCATTAACCCTTGGACAAAAATCGGCAAGGACTGGTTCCTGCTCACAAGCGGGGACGAAAACGGCTTCAACACAATGACCGTGGGCTGGGCAAACATGGGCGTTATGTGGAACAAAAACATAATCACGGCAATGGTTCGCCCCAACCGCTACACCTATGAATTTATGGAGAAAAACGACCTTTTTACCGTAAGCTTTTTTGACGAGCAGTACAAAAAGGCTCTGGGCTTCTGCGGCTCACATTCGGGTCGGGACTGCGACAAGGCAAAGGAAGCGGGTATCACTCCCGAATTTATTGACGGCACGACTGCTTTCAAGGAAGCAAAGCTGGTCTTTGTGTGCAGAAAAATTTACGCGCAGGACTTGGACGTTTCCCTTATCACCGAGGACGTTCGCCCCGCAAACGGAAGCGACCCTATCCACAAGCAGTACATGGGGGAAATCCTTAAAGTTTACGAGAACTTATCCTAATTCACGATAAAAGTGTAGACAAAAATTCTGCACAAAAACCATATATGCGAGTTTTTGCTTGAATTTTTGTACACTTTTTGATCGTGAATTAGTATGAAATGTACACAGCCCCCTTTAAAGGGGCTGTACATATTAACGGCATGATGTACGGAAGCATAATTTCGTTATTATCTGCATATATCGTAACAAAGGGCTGACAAGCCTTAAAACACGAAAGGAAACAAGAAAAATGGGATTTTTAGAATTATTCCTTATAGCCGTGGGACTTTCCGCGGATGCCTTTTCGGTCTCCGTCTGCAAGGGGCTGAATATGCGAAAATTAAATTTAAAACACGCATACATCATTGCGCTTTTTTTCGGAGTATTTCAGGCGGTAATGCCCCTTATCGGCTACCTTTTGGGGACGGGCTTTTCGGGGTACATTGAACGTTTCGACCACTGGATAGCCTTTGTTCTTCTCGGGTTTATCGGCGGAAAAATGGCGATTGAAGCTATCCGCGAAAAGGACGATGAAGAAGCCGAAAAAACCGACGTTCTGAAAATGGGAGAACTGACCGTTCTTGCGGTGGCGACAAGCATTGACGCTCTTGCGGTGGGTATAACCTTCGCTTTTTTAAAGGTAAATATCCTGCCGTCGGTTCTGCTTATCGGGGTAACTACATTTGCGCTTTCTCTCGGCGGAGTGCTTCTCGGAAACCGTTTCGGGGCGAAATACAAAAGCAAGGCGGAAATTGCGGGAGGAATAATTCTTATCCTCATCGGACTGAAAATTCTGCTGGAGCATTTGGGTATTATCAATTTTTAAGCAGAAAAATACGGCTGACCTGCTTTCATGGTCAACCGTATTTTTACTTTTCAATATGATAACAGTACTGCAATTCGGCAAGGGTTTTCCCGCCGATTTCCGAGGTCATTCTCTCACCGCTTGGCGAAAATCCGCAGCGTTCGTAAAACGCCCTTGCGTTATGATTTTCCTCCAAAACCCAAAGGAACACGTCACGGAAACCCATTTCGGAAAGCTTTTCCACCGCCGCGGCAAGAAGCTTTTTCCCGTAACCTTTTCCCATATACTCTGGCAGGAAATAAATGGAGATTATCTCGCCGTATTCGGCGAACTTCTCAAACCTCGATTTACAGTAGCTTGACGTGCCGATAAGCTTCCCGTCAGCAATTGCAACAAGGCTGTAACGCCCCTCCATGTCAAGGTTTTTGACCCAATCGCCCTCCGAAAGACCGTCCAGAAAGCTTTGTGGGACAATCCCTTTGTACGCGTGCCGCCAGCTTTCCGAATAAATGCGGCTGACAGCAAGCCTGTCGTCCTCGGGAAGAAGCTGTCTGATTTCCATAAAAAATTACATTCTGAAAATCTCGCCCTGAAGCGCAGGTGTTGCGGAAATCGCGTTAGCCTCGTCTGTGTCAATATGCATAGCACGGGCAAACTTGTCCGAAACGCGGCACACAACGTCGCCGAGAATTGCCTTTCTGCCGTCGGTGTCTACCTTTACGTAAACGACCTCCTTGTCCTTAACGCCAAGCTCCTCCGCGTCGGCAGGGGTAAGGTGAATGTGTCTCTTTGCAACGATAACGCCCTCTTTAAGCTCAACCTCGCCCGCCGGTCCTACAAGCTTGCAGCCTGCCGAGCCTGCTGTGTCGCCGCTTTCGCGGATAGGCGCGGAAATTCCGATAGAACGAGCGTCCGTAGCGGAAAGCTCAACCTGTGTTGCGGGACGTACAGGTCCGAGGATAGAAACGTTTGCGAGCGACTTTTTAGGTCCAACGACCTCAACGCGCTCCTCGCAGGCGTACTGACCGGGCTGGGAAAGGTCTTTTTTCTTAGTAAGGGTCGCGCCCTTGCCGAAAAGGGTCTCCAAGTCCTCCTGTGTAACGTGTACATGACGTGCGGAAGTTTCAACGATAAAAGTTTTTGACATAATTATTCCTCCAAAACCAAAATATTCTTTAATAATTATACTACTTTCCGCCCGAAAGGTCAAGGGGGAAATACATATATTCGCTGTAATAAAATTGCGGGGCAGAAAACACAGTACGCGCAGCACTTGACATTTTCACCAAATTTTGATAAAATTATTACAGCAAAAATTGAAAGGAATGATTTTTCATGGATATCAAAGCAAAGGTAGAAGAAGTTGTAAACAAAGTAAAGTCCGATAAGAGCTTTGCGGAAAAATTCAAAAAAGAGCCTGTAAAAGCTGTTGAGGAGGTTCTTGGAGTTGACCTGCCCGACGACGTTATAAACAACGTTGTAAACGGCGTTAAGGCAAAGATCGGCATCGGAAGCCTGAAGGACGGCATAGGTTCTCTTTTAGGTAAAAAGTAATTGAAAAATTAAAACGGAGCGTTCGTTTAGGCAGGTAACGGTACATAAGTATTGTTACCCATGGAAGCATTTTACTCCTATTGGCATAGTACGCCTAAAAGGGTGAANGGCTCAGCNTTCGTNCAGAACGCTCCGTTTTTGCAAATGTTACCTCTTTGNAGGTTATATGTTACCTATNTTACGCTCTGANAAACACGTAATAATTTGTGTCANATCCGCCCCAGCGGTAGTCGCCGCTTTTCCACTCAATGATAAGATATTCCTTGCCGCCTGACTTCTTTATCTCATAAGCGCAGGCGGTTTTGTTCCATTTACGGAGGACATAGCCCTTTGTCCAGACCTGCTTGTCTCCGCCGCTTATTGTCTCGCCGCCGTAAATGCTTGTGCAGCTTCCGTCAGGCAGGAATTCTATTTCTTTGAAATACGGCTCAAAGCCGCTGTCCAAAGTATCGGGAGAAAAATCCTCCTTGCTCTCAATAAATCCCGCGGCTTTCCATTTACCGAGGACTTTTTCGTCGTTCACAAAAGGCATATCAATATTGTCCTTTCGTGCGATTTCCTCGGCGGTGTAACGCTTTCCGTCAGCCTTTTTCAGGGTAATAACGTCAATGCCTATGCTGGTCTTGAAATCAATTATCATGTACAGACCGTCTCCGCGGTTTTCAAGGGTGTAATCGCAAACGCGGGAGGAAGCCCCGTCGTTGTACAGAAATTTTCCCTTAGTCCATGAGTAGCACCAGTACCACTCGCCGTTGGGGAGAAAGAACAGCTCGCGCTTTTTGCCGCCCATGTTGACGGAAGTCTCCCCGACTATTTCCCATTTGCCTATAACTTCCTCGTCGTTTTCAAAGGGGACGTTCACGTCCTCGTGCAAAAGTTCAATGTTATTTGTTTTCATAAAATTGCCTCCAAGTATTAGTTTTTTGGTATCTTCAAGCAGGTTCAGCGTCTCGTCCAGACGGGACTTTTTTTCTGCGAACAAGTTTTGTATCACTTCGGTATCAGCCCTGCCGCTTGTGATTTTTTTTATTTCCGCAAGAGTAAAGCCCGCCGCTTTGAGGGACATTATCTTTCCAACATCGGCTATCTGACTTTCGCCGTAATATCTGAAACCTGTTGCAAGATTTGTCTCCACAGGTTTGAGCACGCCTTTTTTGTCGTAATATCTTACGGTCGACTCCGGAACGCCGCAAGCCTTTGCAAATTCTTTGATTTTCATGTCTGACCTCCTTTAGTGGAATTTTAGAATAAGGTACCTTATGTACATATTTTAAACCTGAAGTATGGTTTAATTGCAATAGGTATTTTATATTGTTTACAAAAAATTAATAAACAAGCGATAACGCAATTCTCTAATGTTAGATACAATTATATCTTACCAGCCCCCTTGAGGGGGCTTATGTAAATCAGAGGTTTGCCGTATCTGATATTGGGGGTGACACTCGCTGCAGGGCGTTCCCTGCTTGTCATTTTTTCGGACTGGCTTGCATATTATATAGAAAATCGTTTTGTAATACTAATCACCAATTAAAAAGCATATAAAAAATCAAGCAAAAATTTGAAAAGTTTTAACTTTTTTACGTGATTTTTGTGCAGATTTTTTATTAATGCTTTTAATTGGTGATTAGGATAAGCTTAAAGGAGTGTTTTTTATGAGCAAAGGTTCTTCAAAAAAAGGAATAAAAATTTGCCTGTTTCTGACGCTTATCGTTGCGGCGATCGCTGCCGTCGCCTTTTGGGGAAAAGCCAAATCGGAAACGGAAGCCGACGAGCTGCTTGCAATGTCCTCAAACGCCCAGCGCGTTGAGTTCCTGAACAAGCAGGGCTGGATAGTCAAGCCCGACCCGCTTTCAAGGGAGGAAATAACCGTCCCCTCGGATTTTGAGGGCGCTTACGCCGAGTATGCCGCATTGCAGGAAAGTCAGGGCTTCGACCTTGAAAAGTACAAGGGCAAGCCCGCAACGCTATTTACTTATCAGGTGCTGAACTACCCCGATCACCCCGAAAACGTTGTTGCAACGCTGGTCGTCAGCAGCGACAAGCTTATCGGCGGGGATATCTCCATGACAGGAGAGGGAGGCTTTACAGAGCCGCTTATTGCGGCCTCAACGCAAACCTATCTTACAATTGAAGAGTGAAAAAATTCCGCATACCGTTCAATTTGAACAGATATGCGGAATTTTTTTATTTTATCATGCGATACGTATTGTACCCGACGTCAAAGCCTTTTCCTCGCCGCTGTCAAGGCGGACTATAAGCCTGCCTATCTCGTCGATACCGAGACAGTCCATGACCTCCGTTTGGTCGTTGTGAGTGACCTCGATACGCTTGCCGATAACGTTTGAACGCCTTCTGTACTCTTCAAGAAAGCTCCTGTCGCAGATGTTTTCAAGCCTTTCTTCAAGGCAGTTCAGTATCTCCGCCGCAAGCTTGCTTCTGGAAACATTATTGCCCGTTTCCATTTTTATGGAGGTTGCCACGTCAGCGATATTTTTCGGAAAGGACGTGTTCTGGACGTTTATGCCCATGCCCACAATTGCATATTCGAGACCGCCCTGCTCCACGTTCACGGAAGCTTCCGTGAGTATGCCGCAGAGCTTTTTGTTTGTCTCCGCGGAATAAATATCATTTACCCACTTTATCCTGCACTCCATGTCCGCGACCTTTTCAACAGCGTCCGCAACAGCCACCGCCGCGCAGGACGTGATAAGCAGCGAATGCTCCACCGAAAGCTGAGGGCGCAGGATAACGCTCATGTAAATGCCCATGCCGTTGGGAGCGTAAAAGCTTCTGCCCATTCTGCCCTTGCCGTTGGTCTGGACTTCCGAAATAACCGTTGTTCCATGCTCCGCGCCAAGCTGTGCAAGACTTTTTGCAAAATCATTGGTGGAGGTTATGGTTTTGAACACGTCCATTCTTCTGCCCAAAGCCTTTGTTTTAAGGTTGGGGACTATAGATTGCTCGCTTAAAAAGTCGTTTTCCTCCGAGAGACAGTAGCCCCTGTTTGTGACCGCGCAAATAAAATATCCCTCTTCACGAAGCGTTTTTACGGCTTTCCAGACCGCGCTCCTCGTCATACCGACGCTTTTTGCGATCTCGCTGCCCGAAACGCTTTTACCCTTGTTTTTCTCTAAAACCTCAAGAACTCTATCTTTTAAAGGCATATCAACACCTCCGAATTTTATCCAACAAAATCAAAAAATATTTCTTACCGCCAAAAATCGGAAAACACCGTACAGGCGGTCAATCACCTTTTTCTTTTTCTCACATAAAATATTACGAAACCGCCATATCAAATGGGGTAAATTTTTCTAAAGGGGTAAAACCAAAGTGGAAAGCTGTGTTTGCATATGATAAAAGCCTTGCTTTTAACGATAGCTGTGTGTACCGATAGCTTTGCCGCCGCTGTCGGCATTGGCGGAGCAGGGATAAAAGTACCCTTTCGTTCGGCTGTTGTTGTCAGCTTTGTGGGTACGTTTTTTCTGACGGCTTCCGCTGCCGCGTCGGAATTTTTAAAGCTCCTGATAAACAGCGAGCTTTTCGGTATTCTGTCATTTTGTCTGCTTCTGGGACTTGGTATCTTTAACCTTTTTCAAAACTTTTTTAAAGAGATGATCGCAAAAAGCCCGCGGTTCGGCAGGGATAAAAATTCCCCCGCAAAGCTTTTTTTTGACGAAACCGCCGCCGACGCCGATAATTCAAAAAGCATTTCCGTAAAGGAGGCTTTTGCCCTATCCGTCGCGCTTTCGGCAGATTCGGTCGTTACGGGGATAAGCTCCGGCTCTCTCGAACTGAACCTCCCGCTTTTGTCGGCAGTATGCTTTCTAACGGGAATACCTGCCGTTCTCCTTGGGGTGATGCTTGGAAAAAAGCTTCACTCTGCCTTAAAGATAAACTTAGGCTGGCTAAGCGGAGCCGTATTGATCGTCCTCGCATTTGTACATTAAGGCAATAATGCACAAAGACATAATATCGCCTTTGTGCATTAAGCCTAAAAACTCCGCAGGAAAGGCTGAACCTTTATCCTTATTGGCGTACTCTGTCAATAAGGGTAAAAAACTTCCACCTAAATCCCGCGGAGCTTTATTTATGTCAGTAAATTATTAGTTAAACTCCGCAACCTTATTTTGGAGATTTGTGTCAACGTCATTGACCAGCATTTCGATAGCGTCAGCAATAGACTCTCTGTTGGAAGCCCAGTCTGTGCCGTGGAATGCAGCTCTGATACCTACCTCTGCGCCGCCGTCTGTGGTGTAGCTTGCGATATCATTTGAGCAGCCGGGTGCAAGGTCGATAACGGGGTACTGCTTAGCAAGGCTGTTGATCTCTTCAAGTCTGTCATAAAGCTCGTCTGTCCACTGAGCGTCCTCAATTCTCTTCTGACGTGCGATAGCGCGAGCGTTATCGTCGTTTGCGGCAACGATAGTACACTCTGCCAGAAGCGCCGCGCCTACAGGGTTAGCAGAACCCTTACAAAGCACGTAGCCCTCAAGAGCAGCAGCCTGGTAAGGATCTGAACCTGCGGGAGACGGTGTGGGAACTATTCCCAAATTCTCGGGAGGTATTTTCATAGACCATGTTTCGGGGTCGCCCTCTGCTTCCCAAGAACCGCCTATGCAGAACAGCTCTCTCTTTTCGCCCATCATCTGAGGCTGGATAGCCCAGTTGAACTGCTCCAAGGGAAGAACAAGACCGCTGTTGTACAGGTCGTACTGGAAGTTCATAGCCTTTTCAAGAGTAGCGTCCTTGAGGTTGCATACGAGACGTCCGTCAACTGCCTGTACTGTGGGAACACCTGCGGAATAAGTGAGAGCAAGCTCGTTGTACCAGTTGTCAAGACCCCACTGGTCGTTGTCCTCGTCAACGAAGTCCATAAGCATACTCTTGAATGTATCCCAGTTCCATTCGCCTGACTTGTAGAGATCCCAGGGATCGTCCAGACCGTTTTCCTCGATAGTCTCGGTGTTGTAGTATACGAAATAGTTTGCGATAACGTTGGTAACAAACATAAAGTGCTTGTCGCCGAATCTGTACTGCTCCATAGCTTCCTTTGTATTTGACCAGATATCGTCGTTAATATCAATGTACTGATCGACAGGCTCGAACATACCGTTTATGATACCCTTAGGCAGGTTGCCTGTATCGCTTGCGTAAAGGTCAACGCCTGTGCCGCCGAGAACGTTTGTGGAAAGGTCGTTGTAGCGGTTTTCCCAAGTGGTGGGTATCCATGTAACATATCCGCCGTATTTTCTTTCGAGAAGCTCCAGCTCAACCTTTTTGGATGCGCCGTTTGTTGAGGGATTGAGGTCATAGTGAGCAAGCCACTTGATCTCCTTGTTTTCAAGCTCAACGTCCTTAAGCTTGGACATTGCGCCGCTGAGAGCGTCTACCTGCTCGTCGTTAAGCTCGGTGTCATTTACAGCAACAGTTGCCGCTGTAGTAGTGGTAGCTTCTGTTGTGGTGGTAGCGTCTGCGCCGCCGCTGCTCGGATTGTCGTCGTTACTACAAGCTGCAAGACTTGCTGCCATTGTCAGGGCAAGCATACCCGATAAGATTTGTTTAATTCTTCTCATCTTAAACTCCTTAAAACAATTATTTATTAAAAACTCCGCAGGAACAATATCCTGCGGAGCATTTTAACCGGTGATATTATTCAAATTCAGCAATCTTGCCCTGGAGGTTTGCGTCAACGTCGTTTACAAGCATTTCGATCGCGTCAGCAATAGACTCTCTGTTGGAAGCCCAGTCTGTACCGTGAAGAGCAGCTCTTGTACCGATCTCGTCGCCGCCCTGTGTTGTGTAGCTTGCGATATCTGTAGACGCGCCTGAAGCAAGGTCAACAACGGGGTGCTGTTTAGCAAGCTCGTCGATCTCTTTAAGATTTGCAATTATCTCGTCGGAAAGCTGGCTGTCGTCCTTCTTCTTTCTGTCAGATATAGCTATTGCGCCCTCGTCAATGCCGCCGATTATGTTGCACTCCGCGAAAAGAACTGCGCCCTCGGGGTTAGCAGCGCCCTTACAAAGGGCAAAGCCGTTGATCTTAGCAGCCTGATAAGGATCGGAATCCGCGGGAGACGGAACGGGAACAACGCCAACGTTCTCGGGGTCGATCTTGTGAGTCCATGTTTCGGGTGCGCCGTCAAGAGCGTATGGTCCGATTATGTAGAACAGCTGTCTGCCGTCGCCCATCATTGCAGGCTGTTCAGTCCAGTTGAACTGCTCTCTGTTGAATACGAGACCTGCGTTAAAGAGGTCGTACTGGAAGTTCATAGCCTTTTCAAGCGTAGCGTCCTTAAGGTTGGAAATAAGGTGACCGTCAGCCGTTGTACCAACAGCGGGAACGCCTGCCGACAGGAGGAGAGCGTTTTCAGACCAATAACCGTCGATACCGTACTGATCGTTGTCCTCGTCAACAAATTCCTGGAGCATTGACTTGAATGTATCCCAGTTCCAGTTGCCCTCCTGGAAAAGCTCCCATGGGTCGTCAAGACCGTTAGCTTCGATAGTAGCCTTGTTGTAAAGCACGATCTCTTCAGCAGTAACGCTTGTTACAAGGTTGAAGTGCTTGCCGCCGAAGCTGTAAGCGTTCATACCTGCCGAAACGTTCTGCCAGATAGCGCTGTTAATATCAGCATAGCTGTCTATAGGCTGGAACATTCCGCTGATAATGCCCTTGGGGAAGTTGAAAACGTCGTCGCCCGGGAAGATGTCAACGCCAACGCCGCCGAGAACGTTAGTGGAAAGAGCGTCGTAACGGCCGTTCCAGTCGGTGGGGATCCATTCGATATTTCCGCCGTATTTAGTCTCAAACATTTCAAGCGCAACAGACTTTGAAGCGCCGTTTGTGGAAGGGTTAAGGTCATAGTGAGCAAGCCACTTAACAGTCTTGTTCTCCAGTTCAGCGTCGCGGAGCTGGCTCATAGCGTTTTCGAGGACTGTGTCTTCGCCCTCTTTAAGACCCTCTTCATTTACCGCAACAGTCAGCGCAGTGGTCGTAGTGGTCTCCTGAGTAGTGGTAGCGTCTGCTCCGCCGCCTCCGTTTCCGTCGCTTGATGTGCCGTCGTTGCACGCAGCAAGGCTGGCGGTCATTGACAACGCAAGAACGCCTGTAAGAATCTTCTTGGTATTATTCATAAATAACCTCCTAAATTTATTTAAGCTAAAAAGATAACATTTGCACTTTTATTATACCAAAAATACGCTGAACCGTCAAGAGATATTTTGATATAAATATGAACCAACAGTTGTACATTTTCTACAAAAAAATACAACGAAAACATTTAAGCAAGACTGAGCCTTGACCCATGTCACCCCCCAATGTAAAATACGGCTTACCTAACATTATTCAAGCCCCCTCAAGGGGGCGGGTTGGAAACAATTCCCGTCCCTTGTAAGGGGGCTTGATATATCGTATTATTCAGTCTTTAACAATGTCAGGACTTAGCCTTGCTTTACAAAATGCACAACCTTTGAAGTAAAATCTCCGTCAAGCTTTACAAATATTCCCATGTTCATAAGCACGTTTCCGCTGTGTATCTCGCCTGTTTCCATATTTTTGTAGGAAGCGTTGGGGTCGAGACCTTTCAGCTTTATACGCCTGTTGCGGTAATTGGGTCTGCCAAGCACCTGAACGAACGTGAACACCGCCTCGGACTTGTCCTTTGCCACAAATATCCAAGCGTCCCACATATTGTCCTC
>JAAVHM010000047.1 GCA_014799675.1 Ruminococcus sp.
ACAAATTCTATCTGGTCTCTTTCCATTTTTTCTTTTTTTAGCATTTTTATCACCTTTTTTATTATACCATATCCGAAATCAAAAAAACAGCCTTTCGGCTGGCTTTTTCGACAAGCTGAAATCCGCACAATCATATTTTGTGCGGATTTTTTTACATTTGATCGGTGACCGATTTTAACTGTCAACTGTACACTGTCAACTGTCAACTGAAAGAAGTATTCCCTCGCTGCTGAATGTGTAGGTCTTACCCGAAATTTTATTTACGCCTGTGACAAATCTGCCGTTTTTGCAGTAGTATCTGAAGCCCTCCATGTCGAGCCAGCCTGTGTATGTTCCCGTGCAGACGCCGCTTGGCTCAAAGGTGTAGCGGACGTTGCCTATTATCATGTTCTGGGTGATAGCCGCGCCGTCCATGCCGAAGAAATATTTGCTGCCGTTAATGGTTTTCCAGCCCACATAGTAAGAACCGTCCGACTGTACGTAATATTTTTTGCCGCCGATGTAGGAAATTCCCTCCGCGGTGTATTCGGGGAGGATATATTCCTCTGCGCTGCAATAGGAGAAAGCGTTTACATTCGACACAAGCATAAAGTATGAGCCGCTTTGCTTCCAGCAGTAGTAAGAACCGCTGCGGTAGACCGTTCTACCATCAACCTTTTGCTTGTCGGCGCTTGTTTTCATGCTGTCATAGTGCATTTTGCCCGCCGTGCTGTTTCCGAAAGCGTACATTTTGTAGCTGCTGTTTTTGAATGAAAAGTTTACCGAAACATATTCATTGCAGAAAAGAATGTTGTCTATACTGTTTTCGTACTGTGAAAAGCCTGCGGGTACCCATATTGACTGAACGTCGTCAACTGTCGCTGACATATCCGTCCACGGGTCGCGGAGAATAACGTCTCCGCCGTGCTTACTGATATGGTCGTTCAGGTCGCTCAGCGAGGAAAATTCAACATACGCTGTGGTGCTGCTTGCCGCCGGTAATGCCGAAGCCGGAACTGCCGCCGCTGCGGGTACAGCCGACACCGCCATGATAGCCGCCGCCATTACCGCCATAATTTTGTTCTTTTTCATAATTATCAATCCTTTCTTATTTTGCAGGAATTTTTTTGCTTCCTATAATAAATACAATTCAAACCCCCGAAATTTTTCACGGGTTGAAAAAATTTATTTATTTTACAATTTGGTGATATTTTGTTAAAATATCAAGCTATTTCTCTTTAGGCAATGATGAAATTTTCCACACGCCGTCCTCACGGACAAATTCGGCATAAAGCGGCGGGCAAATCCAGTAGGGTATATCCTGTCCGCTGTAATATGCGAAAATCTTTGCGGTGATAACGCCGTCCTTTTCCTCTGCGCTTTCAATAAAATAATATGGCAGATAATTACTCGGCGCCTCGTCATAAAGGTAAACTCTTCCGTCTATGATTTTAAAATCGGAACTGCCCTCAATAAGCTTTGAGTAAACCTCCTCCGAAGCGGCGGGAGTGCAAAATTCCGAAATAGTTTTCATTATTTCCTCCTTTGTTCGGAAGCCCTCTTCTTCAATCTGACAAAGCCAAAACTCGTCCTCAACATACGACCTCTCGGCATGGTATGCGTCATCCCAAAAGCCGTCGAATTTACGAATTATTTCATAAGCAATTTTGGCGTTTTGCTCCTCATCAAGCAATTGAGTTCCATGCTTCACATATCCGTGTAAATTGTCATTGTACTCTTTGGTAATTTTATCGTCGATATCCTCGGTATATCCCACAATATTGGTGTAATCGCCGTCCTCAAAGGTGAAATGCCGTTTCGTAAAGCGGTCGTTCTCCCATATGGGAATTGAGTAGGAAACAAACTCGTCTCCCACGCCGCGGCATTTTAGCATTGTGTAATCAACGGTATCAAGCGGTTCACCGTCAAGAGTCCAGTTCATTTCGGTTATTTTGCCGTCTATTACAAAATATGTGCGGTAATCTATGCCGTGTACCTCCAGCGCAAAGCAGGGCGGGGTGTCCATATCATAGAAATTTATCTGCCAATCGGGGTCAAAGGACAAGTTTTCGTCACTTAAATTTATACTGTCAATAATAAAATTATCTTTTACAACGTTTAGTATTCTACTTCCCGATTTGCCCGTTTTGTAGCAAACATACCCGCCGCCTATGTCATAGTCCAAAGAGCGTGTGGTCTGTACCGCCCATACGTCGCCGTAAACCAACTCATCGGTAAAGCTGACAAAGTAAGCTTCGTCAGGCACATTATCTGACCGTTTTGCTAAAAATTTGCCTTTATTTTCTCCGAAAAGCGGGCTGTACAATTCATAGCAGAAGTCCTCTCCGCAAAGCCGATAGCTGTAGTAACCGCAGGTGTAGATATCCGTAATTTCCTCGCCGTTTTCGGAAAGACTGTCAATGTACCTGCCGCCGTCTCGGACGTGGGCTTCAAAGTCCTCACGGGTAATTTTTTCACGCCCAAGCTGACGGAAAACGCCGTCCCCGCAGAGTATGAACGGTTCAGCCATATCTTCGTATTTATGTGTAAGATAAAAAATACCGTTTTCATATGTAATGCTGTGAGGTCCACCCGAACTGTTAGGGTGCAAAACTTTTTGAGGCTTATTATTCTCAAAGGTGTAAATAACCCTGCTCTGCGCTGTCGCTCCGTCAAATGTAACTATAGGAAAATAAAGATTTTCGCAAAAAATAATTTCCATTTTCTTTGCTGATATATCACCGCAGCCGAATGTATCTACCGTATATTCGCTGCCGTCCATAAGTATCAGGAAGCCGCCGTCCATAGGGCTTAGAGGCGCATAGTCGAGAGCAATAACATATTCGTCGCTTCCGTCATGGTCAAAGTCATAAGCCAGACCGCTGGAAAAAACTATGTCCTCGGCGGTTTCGACGGCATATTCGTAATTATCGTTGTAACGTTCGATTTCTTTGTGCGCTTTTTCAAAGCAAATTTCCCTTGCGCGCTTTATAGCTTCACCGCTGCGGAAATTCTCCTCGCTTTCGATAGCCAAATCATCAATGACCCTGCAATAGGGTATCTCAAAAGGCTCTTTCGAGGGTATGGGCGTGAGAATTATTTCTTCCTCGGCAGTCTCGGTGACGGTAGTTTCTTTTGCCGTGGTGGTTGTAGTTATCGTTTTAGCGGTCTCCGTTTCGGTAACAGTCGCGGCTAAACTTGTCTCTTGGACGGCGGCTTCCGAAATTTCCTCCGCGTCATTTTCGGAACAGCCGCAGAGCATTGCCGCACATAAAATAAGCGCTGAAAACAGTTTTTTCATAACATCATCCTTATTCTGAATTTTTTGTATTTTTTCGATTTTATGCAGGGATATATTTGACCTCAATCGGACCTATCCAAAAATCGTTCCACTTTTCGGGAGCTTTATCAGTCCTCTTAACGTAAAACTCAAATATATTTGAACCGTATGTTTGCGGAATCGAAGCAGACGGCGTGCCGTCCGGAAGTGAAGAGTAAAGCAGCATATGCTCAATACAATCGCTGTCAAGCAGCGGCTTTGCTATTGCGATGTCATTTTCATGGCTATATGCGTAGACAGTTATTTTTAAAATATCGTTGTCAAGATATTCCCAAGTATAATCTCTATTCAATATTTCCGACTCTGAATATGTGTTGTTCCCATCAAAGCTTATCAATAAAATGTCGTCATGGGAATAACCCATAAAATCATTGTAACCATTTGTTTTAGTGGAAAGGATATAGTCATAGAGTGTACCGACTTTTCCGCTGGAGGCGGGAAAATCAATAATATCAAAACCGCCGTTTCCATTTGACAAATATATTCTTTCAATTTGCGTGTACGGAGCGTCTCCCTCTTGCTTTGAAACAAACGACTTTTCCATAATCTGACCTACAACAACATAATCGTCAAGTTTATCCGAGTTAATATCAAACATATCAATTCCTATCCAGTCAAGTTTGCGGTCATATTCAGCACTTGATATAAATTCATCTGCATATGAATTTATATCCGAAAAAATATATTCAGGCAAATCAGCTGTACTGTCATTGCGGTAATATGTGTAATCAAGTTTATAAATAATATTATCCCTTGCAAATTCCACATCAAAGGCAGCAGTCGGCGGCGAGTATGTATACTCGCTTTGTTCTTTATCGGCAGTCGTTTCGCTTGCGGAAGTTTCGGAAGCGGCAACGGAAGTAGTTCCTGTGGTTGTGGTCTCTGTCTCGGTAACGGTCGTGACGGAGCTTTTCGTTGTAACGGTAACGGAACTTGTCTCTGGGACGGCGGTTTCCGAAATTTCCTCCGCGTCATTTTTGGAACAGCCGCAGAGTATTGCCGTGCATAAAATAAGCACGGAAAACAATTTTTTCATAAAAAATCCCCCTAAAATTACATTATATTTTAATAGTATCACAAGTCCGCATTTTTGTAAATACTGTATAAAAATCTGTAATCAAATTGTAACCTAAAAAAATTTGCCAAAACACTTGCTAAATTCTTGAAAATGGTGTACAATAATATAGATAGGACGCATTGCGTCCGACAAACTTTAATATGAAAGGATGTCATTGCAATGGCAGGTTTAAACAAGGTCACAGTTGACGACATTAACGTAAAAGGAAAAAAGGTTCTCGTAAGAGTGGACTTCAACGTTCCCCTTAAGGACGGCAAGATCACTAACGACAACCGTATCCAGGCGGCTCTCCCCACTATCAAGAAGCTTATCGCTGACGGCGGCAGGATCGTTCTCTGCTCACATCTGGGCAAGCCCAAGAACGGTCCCGAGGACAAGTTTTCCCTCAAACCCGCTGCGGACAGACTTGCAGAGCTGCTCCCCGGCACTAAGGTAACTTTTGCTGCTGACGATACAGTAGTAGGCGACAACGCTAAGGCTGCTGTTTCCGCTATGGCTGACGGAGACGTTGTTGTTCTCCAGAACACAAGATTCCGCGGCGCAGACGAGACAAAGAACGGCGAGAACCTTTCCAAGGAGCTTGCCGAGCTCGTTGACGGTCAGGTATTCGTTATGGACGCTTTCGGTTCCGCACACCGCGCTCACGCTTCCACAGCAGGCGTTACAAAGTTTGTTAAGGAGACCGCTGTAGGTTACCTTATGCAGAAAGAGATCCAGTACCTCGGCAACGCTGTTGAAGACCCCGTTCGTCCCTTTGTTGCAATTCTCGGCGGCGCAAAGGTTGCAGACAAGCTCAACGTTATCTCCAACCTTATCGAAAAGTGCGATACTCTCATCATCGGCGGCGGTATGGCTTATACATTCCTCAAAGCTAAGGGCTACGAGGTAGGAAAGTCCCTTGTTGACGACGAGAAAATTGATTACTGCAAGGAAATGATGGCTAAGGCTGAAAAGGCAGGCAAGAAGCTTCTTCTCCCCGTTGATACAACAATTGCGGCAGCATTCCCCGATCCTATCGACGGCGATATCGCTGTAGAGGTTGTTGACGCTGACAAGATCCCTGCTGACAAAATGGGTCTTGATATCGGAACAAAGACTATGGAGCTTTTCGCTGACGCTGTTAAGTCCGCAAAGACTGTAGTTTGGAACGGTCCTATGGGCGTGTTCGAGAACCCCACACTTGCAAAGGGTACAATTGCCGTTGCAAAGGCTCTTGCAGAGACAGACGCTACAACTATNATCGGCGGCGGCGACTCCGCGGCGGCTGTAATGCAGCTTGGCTTTGCTGACAAGATGTCCCACATCTCAACAGGCGGCGGAGCTTCCCTTGAATACCTTGAGGGNAAGGTTCTCCCCGGCGTTGACGTTATCGCAGGCAAATAAGCAGTGAGCCACTGCGGGCGTGTTCTACCCCCAAAGTAAAAAAGTTATAGAAATTAACTTTGCTTTGCCCCCTATCAAGGGGGCGGGCAGGTTGTTTGAGATTGATGATCAAACATAAATTTTTAAGCGGAGAGTAGTTGATACTGTTCTCCGCTTTATTATAAGGAGATTATTATGGATATGAANAAATTTTTCAAGGACAACGGCTTCGGNATNATNTGCATGGCGGTATGCTTTGGGTTAGGGTTTGTTTTAGGGGCAATTCTTGCTCCGCACCACAACCGCATTGAATTTAATTTNTTCAGCGGCAACGGGAACGGCAACAGNGANAACTTCTCGAATTTAACGGGAAAAGTAAAAGGCGGACGGAAANGACATAANAAAGCGTAATTCAACGACATAAAAACAGGAGGGTAATAAAATGAAAAAAGCTTTAAGCGTAATTTTCGCGTTGGCGATATTTTTNACAATGCTGCCCGTGCAGAGCTTTGGGGCAAAAGAAAATACCGTTGATTTTTACGGCAATTCAATTCCTGCGGGCATACGGGCTTTAAGAATAACTCGGTATCAAAATCAGAACGGCGAGTACAACGGCAAATACTACGTCCCGTCAGAAACGCCCTTGGACTGCGANCTGCTTGCGGAAAAGTTNCCCGATCTATATGTACTGGAGCTTAACGACGGCTGTATNGAAAATACGGNANCGCTTTCAAAGCTNAAAAATCTTGCGGAGCTTAAACTGACCTGCAAAGANGACATGGGAGAAAATTTCAGCGACCTTTCTTTTCTGGAGGGCATGAAAAATCTGCATAGCCTTTATATTTACAATGACAAACGNGTGGATATTGATATTTCGGCGCTGGAAAATCTGACAAATCTTACCGAGNTTTATCTGAATTTTCTNTGGCCGTATGAATACCGCGANNACAGAATGTTTGACATTTCTCCTTTGGAAAAGCTNACAAAAATAAAAGAGCTTACGCTTTATTTTGAGACCNAGGATATTTCTCCGTTAAAGAATATGACGGAATTGCAAAGTCTTGATATTGTCAGCGATTCTTTGAGCGACGGTTTTGAGGTGTTGCATGATATGCCGAAGCTTGAATATCTGCGGCTTTACGGAGCAAACATATCGGACGCAAAACAGCTTTCGGGTCTTAAACAGCTTAAATCTCTTGAATTGTCAGAATGTTGGTTTTATCCTGAAGAAGCACTTAACGGTATCACCGAACTGAAAAATCTTGAAGAATTGGAAATGTGTTATTATTACGGCTCATGCATACCGTATTATGAGCGTATTGACACGGAACCAATAGCGAAGCTTACAAATCTTAAATCTCTTACAATGAGAGGCTGCTATCTTCCAAANCTTGATTTTGTAAAAAATCTGACAAATCTTGAAACNCTTTCTTTAATTGAAAACTCTGTTAAAGATATTTCCGGNATTGAAAATCTCTCCGAATTAAAATATCTTAGCTTAGGGCGTAATGAAATTAAAAATATTTCTCCGATCAAAGAACTTACAAATCTTGAAGANCTTGAGATCTCACAGAATTATAANAGNTTTAAAACGCTTCCACTNAAAAAACTAAAAAANNTGAAANAGCTTGATTTGTCATACAGTAACGATATAACAGATTTTTCTTTTTTGGGAAATCTTAATNATTTGGAATACCTTAATATATACTGTACCGATTGGTCTTACAGCCAAAAATCAANGGCATATGTTGAAACGTTNATAGAAAACCACCCCNACTGCGAAGTAAAAAAATAATATCCATATATCAAAAATACAGAAAGGAATATGAACATGAAAAAANTTTTAAGCGTAATTTTCGCGTTGGCAATTATNNTGACAATGCTTCCTGTTCAATGCTTTGCCGCAGCTGCGGGATTTACTTATGCGCCGCCGGAGGAAAGCTTTCTGAAAAGCGCGCTGAAAAAATCAAGCGGCAGCGTCAATATTGAGATAAACAAAAAAGGAAAGTGGAGCGTTTCCGACCAAAACGCTNTGGAAGCGGCGGAAATGTCGGCTTATATTTCCGAAATGCTCAGCGAGGAATATTACAAAAACGAGGTAAAAGAATACGCCGAGGAAATGGGAATAAAAAGCTACGCCGAATATAAGAAATATATCCTTGAAATGCTCGGCNACGAATACTCTCCGCAGAAAACGGAAGCAAAGCTGTATTTCTCGATAGACTTCAATGAGAAAAATGATTTCGGTTACACCCGTGAGGAAATTTTTCTTAAAGGCGCGGAGTATGTGCTTGCTCTTCCGCAAAGCGATGAAAAGCTTATGAAAAAAATCTCGGATACTCTGAAAAGCGGAAAAAGCTATTACTGCGAATGTTACATTGAAGCGGTCGGCAAGGACGTGCTGAACATTCGCGGGGGCTTTATTGANGCNGCAANCTATGCAGCAAATAATTCCAAAAACGCGATAATGATAGACGAAAACATAAGTCTCAGCGGCAGGGAGGGTATTGTNCTGGGTAACACCTTTGTCCCCGCGGATACTAAAAAGCTTTGCATTTCCAGCAGGACAGGCGGNACGGTGAGTATGCTCTGGGGAGACGCGCTTCCCGAGGACTGCGTTATCGCCGCCGCTTCCGATGATGACAGCAAATATTCAAGGGACGATGANGAGGAAATTGTTTNCGACCTTGCCGAGATAGCAAAGGCTCTNCCNGAACTTAAGGAACTCCATATTCTTCAGGGCGTGCTTAAAAATACGGCAAAGCTNAGNAATTTNACCAAGCTGGAAACTCTTTCCTATTACCCTGTTACATTTGAGGACGGATATGTCAAGGACGTAAAAAANAAGCCTTTCACAAAAATGAAAAGCTTGAANAAGCTNAGGATNTANCCCGANTANTCCAANTATGACTTNCTTTCGGAAATGGANTGGCTGGAGGAAGCTTTTGTNGAGACTTCGGGAAAGAACACAAAAAAGCTGCAAAAGATTTTCTCCTGCAAATATATTACGGGACTGAAAATCAGCGATCCCGTAGACCTAAGCGGCATTGANAAGCTTACAAACCTTAAAGAACTCGAATTAGGCGACGGAGACGTAAAGGATTTTACTCCCATAAGCAAGCTTAAAAATCTTGAGACCCTGTATATAAGAGCCGTACACGACGCTAACGGAATATCNTNNATTACAGATCTTAAAAAGCTTAAAACACTCACTCTCCACAGCATGGACAAGGAGGATATGTCCTTTGTGGGCAAAATGACNTGGCTNAANGAGCTTAGTCTTTGTTATGTAAATTCAAGCTTTACCGAAAATATGGGCAATATGACGGGGCTTAAATCGCTTTCACTAATGGATATCGGAGCAAACGGCGGCGGATACGGCTGGGGCGGATATTATGACGCAAGCTTCCTGCCAAAGCTTACNAACCTTGAAAGCCTCAGCTTGGTCGGCAACGACATAAGTATCAAGGGAATATCCAAATTGAAAAAGCTGAAAAGCGTTTCTATAATGCTAAGCAGATTTAACGATTTATCCGAGCTGAAAAAATGCACGGCTCTTGAAGAACTCGCTGTTTACAACAACGAAAGCTCCTTTGACATAAANTGGATATCGGGAACAAATATCAANAAGCTGTGGATATCGGACGGTTCCGACGGCGGCGTTAAAAATATTGATANTATAACTGCCATGAAAAAGCTNAAATATCTCTCACTTGACTTTACGGGGATTTCCGANGAGACTGTAAAGAAGATAAAAAAGGCTCTGCCCAAGTGTGAGGTGGACGTGTACGANCTTTGATTANACGGTGCAAATAATAAAGCAAAAAATCCTGTACAGCGTGATGTACAGGATTTTTTTATCTAACTGCGTTTCAGGACGCGTATAGCCTTTACGGTCTCAACAGGCAGCATTACCAAGCCGACAACAGCCGACAGTCCNATTTTTATGCCGAAATAGAACACCCAGCCNACAACGGGAAGTACAAGAAAAAATTTCGACGTTAAGCCGGAAAGCGCTTTCCAGCCCGCGGGCAGGGCGGCGATCATATATCCGTAAAACACTGTACCGAAAATTTTTTCTTCAAAGCTATAAAAAGTACTGTCNCTGCTGAAGTACATATAGCCTGCAAATAAGCCGCCAAGAACTAACAGTATTACAGTAAGTATCAGCGAAGCGGCTGCGCTTGATTTGTTATAGGACGATATTGATTTCCCGCATGAGGGGCAAAGCGGCGGTTCCCATACCTCGGCGCATTCGCTGCAAAGGAACTTCCCGCATTCCGAGCATTGGGCGACCGCGTCCCGGTCGTGGTGACAAAAGCATTTCATTGTATTAAATACACTCCTTTTCATTTTTATAATAATAATTATACTATAACAGATTATATCTGTAAATTCGCATAAGTCACAAAATACAGATATAATCTGTAGCAATATTACATAAAATAAACTAAAATATAAATAAAGAGGACGAGACCGTAAAGCGNCATTGGGGCAAATCTTGGAAAGGACAGGTGATGGATATTTTCAGCGATTGGATACGCAGCTTGGAAAATTCGGGCGTCAAGCTGTATGAAATAGCGGATATAATAGACGTGACATACCAGACGATACAATGCTACCGCGACCGAAATAATTATCCCACCGCAAAAAATCTTATACGGCTTTCCGAGCATTACAATATTTCCATAGACGATATGCTTTATTACAACGAGGACTCGCCGCCTGCCGGAACACCCGACGAGCGTACCCTGCTGCGGCTTTTCAGAAAGCTGCCGCCNAACGAGCAGGAGCTTATTATTGAACGTATGAAAGAACTTGCCGAGGGTGCGGAGGGTGAGCAGGAAAATTCTCCTACGTGAACTTTTTCAGCTTGNATATGCTNATGTTTATTAACAAAAAGGTAATATATTCCGTGCAAAAATATGGTATAATAAAATTGATATTTTTGCATGGTAATACTAATAACCATGCTATTATAAAAAGGAGTAATCATCATGAACAAATCTTTAAGAAAAGCAATTATCGCAGGAAACTGGAAAATGAACAAGACCCGTCCCGAGGCTAAGGAGCTTCTGGAAGCTATCAAGCCGNTGGTTGCAAACGCNGGCGAGGTNGAGGTCATTGCGTGCGTTCCCTACACAAACCTTGAAACTGCCGTAAACACAGTTGCAGGCTCAAACGTTAAGATAGGCGCGGAGAACGTTCACTTTGAAAAAAGCGGCGCATTCACAGGCGAGATCTCCGCTGATATGCTCACAGAAATTGGCGTTGAGTACGTTGTTATCGGTCACTCCGAGAGACGTCAGTACTTCGGCGAAACAGACGAGACCGTAAACAAGAGAACAAAGGCTGCTCTTGCCGCGGGCTTGAAGCCTATCGTTTGCGTCGGCGAGCTTCTTTGGGAGCGTGAGTGCGGAATTACCGACGAGGTAGTTGCGCGTCAGATAAAGCTTGACCTGTTCGACGTTTCCGCAGAGGACGTTAAGAAAACAGTTATCGCTTACGAGCCTGTATGGGCTATCGGCACAGGCAAGACCGCTACAGCGGATCAGGCGGAAGAGGTTTGCGGCTTTATCCGCGCTACTCTTGCAAAGCTTTACGATCAGGCTACTGCGGACGCTGTTACTATCCAGTACGGCGGTTCTATGAACGCGGGCAACGCTGCGGAGCTTCTTTCCAAGCCCAACGTTGACGGCGGACTTATCGGCGGTGCTTCCCTTAAGGCTGCCGACTTCAACACAATTGTACAAGCTGCAATCAATGGTTAAGCGGGGAGCCTGTATTGGCACGCCCTCGCGGGCAGAGTCTACCCCCACAGTAAAAAGCTATAAATTGTAACTTTATCAAGCCCCCTAGCAAGGGGGCGGGTAATTATATAATTTCCTCGCGAAAGGTCGGGTATGTTTTATGAAATCCAAACAGCTAAAGCTTGCCCGCAGGGAGGAGAGGCGGCGTACCAAGACGGTCTCCGTGAGAGCGCGGAAAATAACGGCTCTCGTGTGCGCTGTTGTTTTCGGGATAGCCCTTGCCCTTTTTTCGGCAGACCTTATAAGGGTCAAGCGGAGAAATCAGCCGCCGATCTTCTGCGTACCCGTTATTGAGTACGACAACGGCAGCGCGGATTACTACGGCTTGTTCTACAAGGTCTGGAAGGACTATAACCCCTTTGAGGACGAAACAAGGTACTATATGGGATTTTGGTTTATACCCAAAGCGTTTAATTTATAATATCATTGTAGGGGACGGGTTTCCCGTCCCTGAAATAATTAATAAAGGAATGATTTTTATGAGCAAAAAACCTCTTGCTTTAATTATTATGGACGGCTTCGGAATCAACAAGGACAGCTACGGCAACGCCATTGCCGCGGCAAAGAAGCCTAACCTTGACAAGTATTTCGCCGAGTGTCCCAACACTATTATAGGAGCTTCGGGCTTGGACGTTGGTCTCCCCGACGGTCAGATGGGCAACTCCGAGGTTGGTCACACCAATATCGGCGCGGGAAGAATCGTTTACCAGATGCTGGTCAAAATTTCTAAATCTATCAAGGACGGCGACTTCTTTGCGAACCCTGCCCTTGTTTCCGCTATGGAGAACTGCAAGGCTAAGGGCAGCGCCCTCCACCTTATGGGACTTCTCTCTCCCGGCGGCGTTCACAGCCATATGGAGCACCTTTTCGGCTTGCTTGAAATGGCTAAGAAAAACGGTCTTGACAAGGTTTACGTTCACGCGTTTCTGGACGGACGTGACGTTCCCCCCTCATCCGCCGCTGAGTACATGGAGGAAACCGTTGCCGAGATAAAGAAGATAGGCGTTGGCTCTGTTGCAACTATTGCGGGACGTTTCTATGCAATGGACCGTGACAACGCGTGGGACAGAGTTGAAAAGGCATACGCCGCGCTTGTTTACGGCGAGGGCGTTATGGAGACAGACCCTGTTGAGGCGATAAAAAATTCCTACAAGAACGACGTTACGGACGAATTCATGCTCCCCACAGTCGTTGACAAAAACGGCATGATAAAGGCTGACGACAGCGTAATTTTCTTTAATTTCCGCCCCGACAGAGCAAGGCAGATAACACGTTCCTTTGTGGACGAGGCTTTCACAGGCTTTGAAAGACGGAACGGCTTCTTCCCCGTTAAGTTTGTCTGCATGGCGCAGTATGACGCTGAAATGCCCAACGTTTCCGTTGCGTTTCCTCCCGAGGCTCTCACAATGACTTTGGGCGAGTACCTCAGCAAGCAGGGCAAGACACAGCTCCGTATCGCCGAGACACAGAAGTACGCTCACGTGACTTTCTTCTTCAACGGCGGTGAGGAGAAAACCTTTGAGGGCGAGGACAGAATTCTTATCGACTCCCCCAAGGTCGCAACATTCGATATGCAGCCCGAAATGAGCGCATACGAGGTTACGGACGCTGTTGAAAAAGCAATTGCTTCCGATAAGTACGACGTTATCATACTTAACTACGCGAACTGCGACATGGTTGGACACACAGGCGTTTTCGACGCTGCAAAGGCGGCTGTTGAAGCTGTTGACGAGTGCGTGGGCAGAATGGTTACCGCTATCCTTGAAAAAGGCGGCGCGGCAATTATCACGGCAGACCACGGCAACGCCGACAAGCTTATGGAGGCGGACGGTTCACCATTTACCGCGCACACCACAAATCCCGTTCCCATTATCGTTGTGGGCTGCGGCGACTGCAAGCTCCGCGAGGGCGGCGTTCTGGCGGACATTGCTCCCACAATGCTGAAAATTCTCGAGCTTCCACAGCCTGCGGAAATGACGGGAAAATCTCTTATAGTTTAAAGTTGAAAGTTGATATTTAATAAAGAAAGCAGGAATTAAAAACTCCTGCTTTTTGTTTATTTAACTGTCAACTATACACTGTCAACTGTCAACTTTTTTGTACTCCAGAATATCCCCCGGCTGACATTCAAGCACCTCGCAGATAGCCTCCAGCGTGGAAAATCTTATCGCCTTGACCTTTCCCGTTTTCAGGTTGGAAAGGTTCACGTTGGATATACCCACCTTTTCCGCAAGCTCGTTCAGGGACATTTTCCTGTCCGCCATAACACGGTCAAGCCTTAATATGATAGCCATATTACGCCCTCCTTATAAAGTTTCGTCCGACTCTTTTTGTAGCTTGCAGCCGTAATCGAAAATACTGCTCAAAAGAAGAAGTATGCAGACAGACGCCCACAATGTCGCATCTGCGACAAGGGTAAATTCGGTGTTTGTAATTACGGAGTATACTGCCTCTGCTGCAATTGAAATAAAAAACATGATAACAAGGGCGGCGGCTATCTTTCTTAACCCCTTTGGGACTTGCGGAATAAACGGCGTGTTGCTTTTATCAATATCCTTGCAAAAGCTGTTGCATACATAACTTATATACCATACAGCCGCGGCTGTAACAGCCATTTTGACCAATATGTAAAATTCCTCGACAAGCTCGGGACTTGGCGATACCGCATACTCAAACGCCAAGCCGATACCGCCTAGAATTATCACTACAAAAGCTATTATCGCCATTACCATAATTATTTTTATAACTGTGAGAAGGTTTTGTATCTGCCTTTTTACCTCTTTAAGCTCCTTGGACAAGTCTTTTTTGGCGGGCTGTTCCTCGTCAATGCCCATAATTTCCTTTAATTGTTCCATTGGTTTTTTCATAATAATTACCTCCGCTGCAATATTCTGTAAGCTTACTGTGATTACAGTATATCACACCAATTTACGTTTGTCAATACTTATTTAATGATAAACATTAAATTTTATATGTTTTTCACAAATAATTTATCGAAATATGTTCCGAATATATAAAAAGCGGAAGAATTTCTCTTCCGCTTTGCTCTATTATAAACTTTTTTAAAGGACTTTCGTGCCGCCGAGAGGACGTATAAACAGATTGTAACAGCTTCCCGCGCCGAAAAGATGCTCCATTTCGGAAATGAATTTTTCCAGCAGGTCGTTTGGAACAAACGCCTGAATAGTCCCCGCGAAGCCGCCGCCGTGGACGCGGCAAGCACCTCTGCCGTTCAGAACTTTTTCCGCCGTGTAAAGTCCCAGAACCATGCCTTGCTCCTTGGGGTCAACCGCGGCAAAGATGTTCTGCAAATATTTAAAGGAGCTGTTTCCACTTGCCGTGACTTCTCGGAGGAACGTTTCAACGTCACCGTTTCGGAGAGCCGCCGCCTCACGGTCAGCGCGCTCGTTTTCGTCAAAGAAGTGGAACGCTCTGGAAACCGCACGGTCTCCGCAGGCTTTCCGAACCTCGGCAATGTTTTCCCAAAGCTGTTCTTTTGTAATGTCCCGAAGCTCGCTTTTGCCGAAGAATTTCGCCACGGACTTCATCTCAACGGGAATTGCCGCATATTCGGGGGTGAGGTCGGCGTGATTGCCCTTTGTGTCCACAATGCAAAGGCTGTAGCCGCTGCTTGCGAAATCGTAGCTGATCGCGTCTATAACAGGGTTTGCGGTGTCCGCAAAATCAATTTCGATAAATCCGCCCACCGAGGAAGC
>JAAVHM010000048.1 GCA_014799675.1 Ruminococcus sp.
AAGAGGGCAGCGACCGCCGCTTTAAGGAGATTTCGGGAACACTTGCCGAATATATGAACGGCGAAGTCACCCTTTTTGACGCTATGGAAAAGGTGGGAATTTTCCCGTCCTATGCTGTAAAAATGGTAAAAATAGGCTCGGTAACGGGTCGTTTGGAGGACTCCCTAAAAGGACTTGCGGACTATTATTCAAAACGCGCCGACCTGCGGCAGACGGTGAAAAGCTCGGTTTCTCACCCGCTGATACTGCTTGCAATGATGACAGTGGTTGTCATAGTGCTTGTAATTAAAGTAATACCGATGTTTCGGGACATTTACGCGCAGTTTGACGACAGCGCGGCGGCAATGGTTGACGAAAGCGTGTCCTTTGCATACAACCTCGGAACTGGGGTAATGATCGCTCTTGTGGTGGTTTTGGCTGTAACTTTGGTTACGGCGGCTTTGATGCAGATTCCCTCTGCAAGACGGAGCCTGACGAAAATTTTCACAAACTTTGTTCTTACAAAAGGCTTGTCGGAGTCCATGGCTATGGCAGACATTACCAACGCCTTGAGCATGATGGCGGAGTGCGGAATTTCTCCCGAGCAGTCCTTGGAGCTTGCGGCGGGACTTACCGAAAACAAGAACATTCTGACCCGCATAAAGGGCTGTGAAAAAATGGTTCTTGACGGGGAATACTTTGCGGACGCATTAAAGTCCTCGGAGCTTCTTCCCGGAATTTATGCTCATTCTCTTAAAGTTGCGTACAAGTCTGGTGCGATAGATTCGGCTTGGGAAAAAATAAGCCTGCGCTTCGGACAGGAGTGCGACAGGAAAATTTACGGCGCGGTATCGTTTATTGAGCCTGCGATAATCGGCATACTTGCAATAATTATCGGGTCGGTACTGCTTACTGTAATGCTTCCGCTTATGGATATAATGTCCCACGTTGGATAATTTATTAAGAAATATTTCACAGTTAAATAATAAATAGATAAGAAATATTACATAAAAATTCTGTAAAAATTTCACAAGAAAGGAACTGCCGCATATGAAAAAAAGCGGGATAAATAAGACATGGCTGCTGTCTGCGGCGTTGTTTGCTCTTATTGTAATATGGCTGTTGGTATCAGTTGGAAACGCCGAGGAAGCTTCTGATAAAAACCGTGCCGAAGCGTTGAAAAAATCGGTAATGAACGGCGCGGCGCTTTGCTATTCCATTGAGGGAGAGTACCCGCGGGAGCTTGAATATCTTGAAGAAAATTACGGCGTAAACGTCAGCAGCGACATTTATATAGTACACTATGAATATTTCGGCGCAAACATCAGCCCGACGGTTACTGTCATTGAAAGGTCGAGGGAGGGAAATTCATGAATACCGCAGATACAAAACGGCTTTCCGAGACCGTCAGCGCGGCGGGAAGCATGGTTCTGTTCCTGATTTTTACCGTGTGCTGCTTGGTAATTATTACCGTTGCGGCAACGGCTTACAAGCGCATTTCGGAAAATTACGACAACACGTTCAACTCCGCGGCGGCGGTTAGGTATGTGACGAACAAGCTCCGCTCCTGCGACAGCACGGAAATTACCGAAAATGGCGATATACTTCTGGAAAGTTCTGACAGCAAAACTCTTATTTACCAGCGGGACGGTATCCTCTACGAGCGGCTTTTTTCCCTTGGCAGCGAGGCTGTCCCCGAGGGCGGCGAAGCGGTTTTCAGCGCAAAAGACTTTGAGGGCGAGGACTGCGGCGGCGGGCTTGCAAAAATTTCAGCAACAGGCGCAGAGGGCGAAAAATTTACCGCTTACTGCCGCATAAGCAACGGAGGTGCAGCAGTTGAAAAGTCCAATTAAGCCCCGCGCAAAGGCGGTTCGGTTCAATTTATTTTTTCTTGAAATGATAATCGTGCTGCTGTTTTTCAGCATTGCGGCGGCGGTCATTCTGAACTCGTTTTCGGTATCAAACAGCCTTGCCAAAAAAAGCAGACGCACCGAGGCAATGGCATTTTGCGCCCAATCGGCGGCGGAAATTTTTTCCGAAACGGGAAATCTTTCTCAAACTGTTGAAGAAATTTTTGGCGGCGGTTCTGCCGAAATTCTGAACGCAGACCTTGAGGACGGCAGTTACATATCGGAAGCAGCAATTCCCCTTACGGAAAGCTGCGAATATTCCCCGCAAGACCCCGAAATTTTTATAACTTTGACCGAAACCGCGGAGCAATCGAACGGCGGGGTTCTTAAAACTTTATCCATAAGATTTGAAAATACTGACAAGGAAGAACTTTACAAAATAACCTCGGGTGCATACATTCCCGACGAACGNGAGGCGGGCTTCAATGAATGATAAAAAGGAAAGAAAGCCTGCGGGAATTGGCTCGGGNTACCTTTCTATAATGATGATTTTTGTGGTGCTGTGTCTCACCATGCTTGCGGCGNTNTCNTACTCNACNGCGTCCGGTGAGAANAAGTACAGCGAAAAAAGCGCNGAGTACACAANGGCTTACTATGCGGCTGACCTNGAAGCAAAGCGCACGCTTGCGGAAGTNAACAACGTNNTTTCNGAGTACGGCGATTACACCGATTTNATGCTTACGGCAGAGCTNGANNGNATGGAAAATATCGAGTACGAAAGCGTTTTCGGCGGCATTGAGGTAAGCTGGAGCACTCCTATAAANCAAAGNCAGAGCATATTTTCCTGCGTGCGNTTTTCGGGNGGAAGCTTTNAAATAATTTCCTGGCGGACGGGTTCTGNTGCGGAAACCGAGAATAAGCCGCTGGGTGTTTGGCTTGGAGAATAATTTTTGGAAATTTTGTGNATTATTACAAAAATATTNTAAATTTTNCNAAAAGGGAGAATGTATGNTTATGGAAGTTAAACAAATTCTTGTTGACGCTGTAAAGAAAGAAGCTTCGGATATTTTTATAATTTCGGGAGCNTGCCTTGCCTACAAAATCGACAACAGNGTNGTGCCGCAGGANGGCGCGCCATTCATGCCNNCGGACACAAAGGCGGCGGTTTACGAAATTTTCGACCTTGCGGGTATCGACATAGGCGGTCCCGACGACCTGAAAAGCGANATGGATTTTTCNTTTTCCATTGCGGGNACNGGGCGTTTCAGNGCGAATATTTACCGTCAGAGAGGTTCTTTCTCNGCGGTNCTNAGGTGCGTTCCCTTTGAGCTTCCCGACAGCCAAAAGCTGGGAATTCCCGAAAGCGTTATGAGCCTTGCGGACACAAAAAGCGGNATTGTCCTTGTGACNGGCGCGGCGGGAAACGGCAAGTCCACCACNCTTTCCTGCATTATCGACCGNATAAATTCGGGCAGCGAGGGACANATAATCACNATNGAAGACCCNATTGAATTTTTACATAAACACAAAAAATGCATTATCAGCCAGCGTGAGATAAATATTGATACAGACAGTTATGTAAACGCCTTGCGGGCGGCTTTGCGGCAGGCTCCCAACGTTATTCTTGTGGGAGAAATGCGTGATTTTGAGACAATAAATATTGCCATGACCGCCGCCGAGACGGGTCAGCTTGTGCTGTCGACCCTGCACACAAACGGCGCGGCGAACACGGTTGACCGTATCATAGACGTTTTCCCCACAAATCAGCAGCACCAGATACGTGTGCAGCTTTCCATGGTTCTGCGGGCGGTGGTGACCCAGCAGCTTGTTCCCGCCATAGGCGGAGGACTTGTCCCCGCTTTCGAGATCATGAACGTGAACAACGCTATCAGGACGATGATCCGCGAGCAGAAAACCCACCAGATCGAGACTATACTTCAATCCGAGGCGGGTATGCAGACCATGGACAGCGCGCTTATGAAGCTTTACAAGGACGGGATAATTTCCTCCGAAACGGCGGTGAGCTACGCTTACAATCCCGAGCTTATGTCGAAACGTGTATAATTTCTTTTTTGGGACGGCTTTGAAACGTCCAAAAAAATTATAAAAATTTCAATAGCGTGTAATGGATTACATGAATATAATGGACTAAGTGAACAGTTTAAGTAATGTTAATAATTTCACAAAGAATTTATGTGCAAAGTGCCTAAAAATTTTCTGAAAATTTATGAAAGATTTTCAAGTAAAATTGTAGATTTTTTGCAATTAATATGATATAATTTTTATAAGAAATAAGACGTATATTTTAACGTATATTGGGTACTGCACAATGTTTTAAAGGGATAAAGGGAGATTAATCTTTAATTTTTCAGATAAGGAGGATGCGTTATGAATAATGACAATAATAAGAAGAAAGTATTAATGAAGTCTGCTATGGCGTTTACTTTCGCTCTTGCCATGTTCGGTGCAAACGCGGGAGCTGATGTTTCTGCCGAAGAAGCGCTGACTACAGGCAAGGCAGGTTTCAACTCGACACTTGAAGACAACGAAGAAGACGGCGATGTTCAGCAGGGCGACGAGGCTGACAACGGCGACGACACAAAAGGCATTACCAACAATATGGAAGAAAGCGCTTCCGAGGCAGAGGACGACCTTAATGCGCCTGCTGACGAAACAGATGCGGAAGACGCAGATGTAAGCGAAGCTGAAGACGAAGACAGCGTTTCTTCGGATGAGGAAGCTGTTGACGAGGAAAGCGCTGAAGACGCTGTTGACAGTGATGTTCAGCAGGAGGCTGATGTTTCCGAGGCTTCCGTGGAAGAGGAAGCTGTTGTTGAAGAAGCTGCTGAAGATGATGTTTCCGAAGATGTTGAAGCGGCTTTGGATAATGTTTTCGGCTTAGGCGCAGCCAACGGTTTTAACGTTTTTGTAAAGGGCGATTATAACGTAAACGGCGCGGACATCAGCAGCAACGGTCAGCTTGGAAATCTTGCGGCCGGCGGAAATGTTACCGTTCCCGGCGATTACACGGCGGGCAAGGTCGTTGTAGGCGGCAACGTAAACGGAAGCTTCCTGAACGGCACGTCTGACGAGTCAATTGACTTTGACGAAGCTTTCAAACAGCTTGAAAACACTTCAAATTCATTGGCAAGCTTAGAGGCTAACGGTACTGTTTCACAGAATCCATGGTGGGGTGCAGAGATCAATTTCAATGGCTCAGACCCCGAATTGAACGTATTCAATATTACTGTTGAAGAATTCAATGCTATGCGCGCTGAAGGCGGCGGACAGCTTTCATTCAGCTTTAATGTTCCCAAGGGTTCGCATTGTGTTGTAAATATCATTGGCGAGGGCAACGTTGATTTGTCCGTAAACGCAGGGGCATTTTATGCAAAGGAAGCTATTTCCAACGGTACGGATAACAATAAGAATATCCTCTTTAATCTTCCAAACGCCAGCAATGTAACTATTCAGGACAACATGGGCGCACTTATGGCAGTTAATGCAGATGTTAAGAGCGCTGAGGGCGTTAGCGGAAACCACTTTGAGGGTTCGCTGATATGCAACAGTTATACAGGCGGAAATGAATTTGGTGCAAATTCATATGTGCCTCCAAAGAAGCCGGACACACCTGATCCCGAGCCTGATCCCGATCCAGAGCCTGGCGATCCTGATCCTGATCCAGACCCAGATCCAGAGCCTGGCGACCCCGATCCTGATCCCGATCCAGAGCCTGGTGACCCTGATCCAGACCCAGATCCCGAACCCGGCGACCCTGATCCTGATCCCGATCCAGAGCCTGGCGATCCCGATCCAGACCCAGATCCCGAACCCGGCGACCCAGATCCTGATCCCGATCCCGAACCTGGCGACCCCGACCCTGATCCCGATCCAGAGCCTGGTGACCCAGATCCTGATCCCGATCCCGAACCTGGCGACCCAGATCCTGATCCCGATCCAGAGCCTGGCGATCCCGACCCTGATCCCGATCCCGAACCCGGCGATCCTGATCCTGATCCCGATCCAGAGCCTGGCGATCCTGATCCTGATCCCGATCCAGAGCCTGGCGATCCTGATCCAGACCCAGATCCAGAGCCTGGCGACCCCGATCCTGATCCCGATCCCGAGCCTGGCGATCCTGATCCAGACCCAGATCCCGANCCNGGCGANCCNGANCCTGATCCCGATCCAGAGCCTGGCGATCCTGATCCAGATCCCGATCCCGAACCCGGCGACCCCGATCCTGATCCAGATCCCGAACCCGGCGACCCTGATCCTGATCCCGATCCAGAGCCTGGCGATCCTGATCCAGACCCCGATCCCGAGCCTGGCGATCCAGATCCTGATCCCGATCCCGAGCCTGGCGATCCTGATCCAGACCCAGATCCCGAGCCTGGCGACCCCGATCCTGATCCCGATCCCGAGCCTAATACTCCTGAACCTCCCGAGGATCCTCCATACGATCCTTATGAGAATATCGAAACTTTCGATGAGCCTGAGGAAGACCCCGATGATGAGGAACCTTCTGTAACAGTTGAATTTGAAGAATCCGAAGTACCTCTCGCTGATTCTCCTTTTGAAACATTCGATGATACCCCTGTTCCTCTTGCTGACAGTCCTTTCGCTGATTCTGCAACTAACCCCAAAACCGGTGAAGACATGACGCTTCCTGCTGTTTCGGCAGCCGCTGCAATGGCTTCATTCATGGCAATCATGATTGCAAACAAGAAAAAGCGCGAGGAAGAAGCTCAAGGCTAAAATAATAAAACCGACAAGGAATTAATTTCCTTGTCGGTTATTATTTTTACACTTTTTTTTCGGCAAGCTCAAACCTGCCGAAATTTTTTTCTGCAATTTTTTCACCTCGTCACCAAGCTCCCCGCAGTCCTTGTAACGTTCAAACCCTGCCGCAAATTCATTTGCGCGCTCGTACATATTTAGCCGCAGCAGCGTTTTTACCATGCAAATATCCAAAAAACGGCAATTGCCGTCAATCATTTTTATAAATATCTCCACGGCAACTTCATACCGTCCCTGAATATGCTGGTGTATCCCAAGACTGCGCTTCATCGCTTCTCCATGCTCGTCCAGAACCTCGGCATTGTACTTTTTATAAAGCTCCTCTGCGGCGGCAAAGTCGTCACTGACAAACTTGCAGAAAATCATGTTGCTCACAAGATTACCCCGCAAATGGCTCTCCAGCTTTTTCATGTCGATCTCTTCAAAGACCGTGTATGCCTCTGTCAGATTTCCCAAAATCAAAAGCGCATTTGCCAAAAAGCTTTTTCCCTTTGCAATATCCTTGGGACGTTCAGCTTCCGCAAGCTCTGATTTAAGAGTTTCCGCATAATTTTCAGTAAATCCTTCCTTGCCAAGAACTTCCAAAGCCTTGCCGAATTTACATTTCTTTTTTAAAAAAATCATTTTTTCTTACCGTATTTCTTTTTGATAATTGTACTAAGGACACCGTCCGCAGCAAGCAATGTCCCAAGAATTGCCATAATTATTGTGACGTAAAGAGAATATCCGCCAAAAATCGTGAAAAAGAATATAATAGCCGCCGCAATAAAAAGTATGGAAATTTTTGCCCATTTCAAAACTGCCGCAGCGTACTCACTTGCGCTGGCAATTTTTCTCACCATTATGTTAAAAATGACAAACGCGTCCATAAGTACCGATAAATACAGCATCAAAATCAGTATTCCCGCCGCAGTTCCCAGTTCTTGAAACATACTTTTTACCCTTTCTTTTGTATAGTTTGCACAAATTTATTATTAGTGAATTGTTGAAACGACCTCAATTGCCTTTATAAGCTGTGTATCGTAAACCAACTGCTGGTCTTCCGAAAGTGCGGAAAGCTCAATCTCGGCAGGAAGCGCAACTTCAAAATTCGGCTTTATTCCAATGCCGTTGTAATCGCCGCTGTTCTTGGTTTGCAGGGTTGCAACCGTAATTCTGACAGCGGAGCCGCCTGTAAGCTTGTGAGTTTTCTGCATAACGCCCTTGCCGTAGGAAGTTGTGCCGACAATTTGAGCGTTTGCCTCGTCCCGAAGCGCAAAGGCGAAAAGCTCGGCGCAGGAAGCGGTATTGCCGTTTACAATAATTGCCATAGGCATTCTCACCTGCTCTGCCTCCGTTGTGTGGACTACCACCTCGGAGGAATTCTTATAGTACGCCGTAACAACGTCGCTGTCGCCGAGAATTGCGTCGAGAGTACCCTGCAAAGATTCTGTAAGTCCGCCTAAATTGTTCCGTATGTCAAAAATCAGCATTTCAGCGCCGTCGCCAATAAGCTTGTCAAGCTCGTGCTTGAACTGGTCGGGAGTCTTTTCGTTGAACGTCGTGATTTTTATGTACGCGATATTGTCGATAAGCCGTCCCGTCACGGAAACAATTTCCATACGCTCGGAAACAACTTCTATCGCGGGAAACTCGGTCGCTCCCTCCTCGTTCACGCGCTTGATGTGCAGCTTGACCTTAGTTCCCTCGTCGCATTTGAAAAGGGAGACCGCCTCGTCATAGCCGTTTTCATAGGCAATAACATTTGTGTTGTTTACCGCGGTAATTACGTCCCCCGCAACAAGTCCCGCCTGGTCTGCGGAAGAACCTGCCGTGACCTCGGTGACCTTTATGTAGCCGCTTTCCTCTTTTTCATAGGAAAAACCAAGTCCCACCGTGATACCCGACTCTGTTTGAGTTTGCTGGACATATTCCTCAGCGGAATAATATTTTGCAAACCTGTCGTCAAGTCCCGTAACATAGCCCGTCATAATGCTGTTTGTCAGCAAGTCCTCGTTGATCGTACCCCAGAAATTGGAACGAACATACTTGTCCATTTCCGAAAGCTGGGCATAAATGCTCTCTCTCTCGGAAACGCTCCGCACCTTTGAGTTAAAGGTGTCCAGGGAAAAATTGTAAGTGATAATAAAAGTTACCGCCGCGGCAAGAGCCATAAGTCCAATGGCTATCCCCAAAGGAATTTTCCTGTTCATAATTCTCTCCTTATCCTGATCCGCAATTAAAACCGTATACAAAAAATCTGTGCAAAATTCACTTATGAAAATTTTTGCTTGATTTTTTGTACGGTTTTTAATTGCAGATCAGTATCAAATCATTCAATTAATTATTTACATTTACATAATTTAACGGATCGGTGTGTTCACCGTTTTTCCGCACCTCAAAATGACAGTGGTCTCCATAGGCGTAGCCCGTATGTCCGATATAAGCAATAGTCTGACCCTGTACAACGGTATCGCCGACGCTTACCGCAACTCTGTTGTTGTGGGCGTAAAGCGTTGAAAGTCCGTCGCCGTGGTCGATAATTACACAGTTTCCATAGCCGTTGCTTTTATCGCCAGCCTGAATTACCGTTCCGCCCGCCGAAGCCACCACCGGCTCGCCCGCGCAGCCCGGCTTTGTGATGTCGATACCCTTATGGAAATTGTTGCGGCTTTCCTCAACTATCCAGCGGTTGCCGTAACCGTCCGTCATATTTCGTACCGAAGGCACAGGCCATATAAAGCCCGTATCGGAATAAGTTGCGGGAGGAGTATACGTGTCAACATACTCGGTGTTGTTCGCCTCCGCCTCTTTGCGCTTGCGCTCCTCTTCCTCCTTGCGCTTCCGTTCCTCTTCCTGACGCTGACGCTCCAGCTCCTCCTGAATACGCCGTATTTCCGCCTGCAATTCCTGTTCGATCTTAGACTGCTCCGCTTCAATTTCGTCCGCGCGCTCGCGGTAGTCGGCAGCCATAGCCTCCTGCATCTGCTTTGTCTCGGCATGGTTGTTGTAGGTCTCTCTAAGCTCGGAGTAGTACTTTTCTTCCTCCGCCTTTTTGGCTTCCATAGCTTCAAGAGTTTTCTGACGTTCCGCAATGCTTTCTTCAAGCTCCGCGATCTGCTCGTTAAGACTGTCTATCATGTCGTTGTCGTGCTTTGAAACGCGCTCCACAAACTCCATTCTTGCAAGCATATCGTAAAAATCCGTAGAGCCTGTAAGCACCGAAGCCATGCTGTCGCTTCCCGCCATGTAAAGGGAGCGAAGTCTCTGCTTGAACTGTTCAATGCCCTCGTCAACATCGGTCTGGCTTGCGGCAATTTCCTCTTCAAGCTCGGCAATTTCCGCCTCGTAAAGAGCGATCTGCTGCTCAACGACCTCAACCTGTTCCTCCTGGAGCTTCATTTTGTTGTCGTATTCTTCAAGATATTTTTCCGTCTCCTCCGCGTCGTTTTCGTACTTGGACAGCATCGCCTCAACGTCCTTGCGGTCTTTTTCAAGCTTAGCCTGCTTTGCCTCAAGGTCGGACATTGTGTCCGCACGGACGGTCTCCCCCGCAAAAACGCAGGTTATGGACATTACTGCCGCAATGCCGAATGAAATGATTTTTTGTGTTAAAATTTTAGCGTTCATTTCAGACTCCTTATAAAACTTACAAAAAATGTTAATTATCAATGCTTACATAATTAAGAGGGTTTGTGTGCTGTCCGTTAATTCTTACCTCAAAATGGCAGTGGTAACCTGTTACGTCTCCCGACCTGCCTATGTATGCAATTACCTGACCCTGCGTAACCGTGTCGCCGACGTTTACCGCAATGCTTTCGTTGTGAGCGTAAAGCGTTGCAATGCCGTCGCCGTGGTCGATCATCACGCAGTTTCCGTAGCCGTTGCCTTTATCGTGCGCCTGAATGACCGTACCTCCCGCCGAAGCCACAACCGCTTCTCCCGCACAGCCCGGCTTTGTGATGTCGATACCCTTATGGTATTCGTACTTTTGCCTTTCCTCAAACCACCGTTCGCCGTAACCGTCGCTGTCGGGAATATTCCTCACCGTCGGCACAGGCCAGATAAAGCCCGTTTCGGAATAGCTTGCGGGATTGGGGTCAGGCACGGGGACGTACTCTGTATTGTTCGCCGCTGCGTCCTTTTCACGCTGTTCATTTATCAAACGACGGGCTTCCGCCTCTTCCCTACGCTTCTTATCTTCGATCTCCTGCAAACGGACTATCTCCGCCTGCAATTCCTCTTCAACTTTCTGGCTTTCCGCAATTATCTCGTCGGAACGCTCTCTGAACTCGGCAGCCCGTTTTTCCTGCATTTCCTTTATTTCCACGTGATCGTTATAGGTCTCCCGAAGCTCGCTGTAATACTTTTCACCCTCTGATTTCTTCAAATTCAGCGTTTCAAGTATCTGACCGTACTCCGTCCTGCTTTCTTCAAGCTCTGTAATTTTTTCATTTATCGAGTCGATAAGCTCATTGTCATGTCTTGAAATACGCTCCGTAAATTCAAGGCGGGAAAGGATATCGTAAAAGCTTGACGAGCCCGAAAGCACCTCCGCCATACTGCCGTTCCCCGACATATAAAGGGTACGGAGACGCTGCTTGAATTTCTCCATGCTTTCCTCAACGTCAGCTTCTTTGCTTTCAATGTCCGCTTCAAGCTCGGCGATTTCCTTCTCGTAAAGAGCAATTTGTTCCTCAACTACAGCGACCTGCTCCTCTTGGAGCTTCATTTTGTTGTCGTATTCTTCAAGATATTTTTCCGTCTCCTCCGCGTCGTTTTCGTATTTGGAAAGCATTTCCTCAACGTCCCTGCGGTCTTGTTCAAGCTTAGCCTGCTTCGCTTCAAGGTCGGACATTGTGTCCGCGCGGACGGTCTCCCCCGCAAATCCGCAGGAAATTGACAGCACCGCCGCGACACCGAATGATACTATTTTTTTCGTAAAAACATTAATGTTCATAAAGTTTTCCTCTTTAAAATTTGTCAGTCAAGTGATATTATTTCCTCTATTCTTGAACCCGAACTATGGCTGAACCTGCTTACAAATTCAGCGGTATTGCTTTCGGGGAAATATTCGTATAAATAGTTATCCAATAACCCGTTCTTACCCATTCTTTTGTTATAAAGCTGAAAGAAAATCCTTTCGCCGTCTAAATAAACAAATCCCTTGCCGATGTCGCTTTTATCGCAAAAAGTGAAATTTTCGATAATTTCATCTGCACACCCCGATATATCGGGATATTGATCTTCCGCCACAAAAAAGTCAAAATTGCGAAAGTCGTCAAAATCTTCTTCAAGGTCTATCCTTTCAGCGCTGTCAGCGGCAATGTCGTATTTGTACATATAACGTTTGTCTGAAAAAGACATCGGCTCAATATAAATGCAGTCCCCGAAAAGCCTGTAATTCCAATACTCGGTTTCATGGACCAAATCAATATCAAGTCCCGAAATAATTTCTTTTGTTTCCAAATCGGACTTTTCACGCTCTTTCAGAACTTCCGCCGCAAGCTCCGCGTATTCCTCATCAGTCAGGCTTCTGCGGGTGTGATTGGTTTTGTCAACAGAGTAATAGTTGCTGCTATGCTCGAAATAAAACAATCCGCTGCCATGATCTTCCACAATAATAATATCGTCGCTTTCAAACGGAAAGAAATCGCTTGTCCTATTGAGATGCGTCAAAACAAGTACGACAACCCCCGCAAGCGCAATTATCACAACAGCGGCGGAAACCTGTTTCTCTGCGCTCGCTCATAAAACGTCCCTCCCGCTATGTTACACTTTGAGATATTTTCTTGTACTCATGACCGTACCAACCGCGCTGATAACAGCTCCCGCAAAAACGTAGCCTATAGTAAGCTTCCATATAACGCTTTCAAATGGGATAAAACCGTTTACCGACATGATAGACCAAATTGTCATATCCTGGGAAAGAACCTTTATAAGCTCGGTGTAACCCACGCCTGTTATCAGTGCAGAAGCAACTCCCGCAAGCACGCCGATTACCATGCCCTCAACAAAAAACGGTATCTTAATAAACGTGTTTGTCGCGCCGACGTATTTCATAATGGCAATTTCACGCTTTCTGATATCAACGCTTGCGCGGGCGGCATTGGAAATAATTACAAGTGAAACCAGCACCAGCGCAAGAAGAATTACGCCGAAAATTACGCCGATAAACTGCTTTATGCCTGTTAAAATGTTGATAAAATCCGTGGGGGACTTTATCGAATCAATGCCGTCCAGACGGTTTATCTGCATAAGAGTACTGCTTATTTCCTCGATATCGTTAATTCGTATCCTGAACGCGTCGGGAAGCGGATTCTGGTCGCCGTCAACATATTTGAAAATTTCGTCTGCGCTCTCCATGCTCTCCTGCATATCTTTAAGTGCCTCGTCCTTGGAGTAAAAGGTCACGCTGCCGACGTTTTCCATGCTTTTGAGAGTATTTTCCATTGAATTGATAACTACCTCGTCCGCGTCCTCCGTAAGGAAGATAACGACCTCGTTTTTGTTCTCGATACCGCCAACAAACTGGTTGATATTCTCAACAAAAAGTATCGTGAAGCCGATAAGCAGGAGCGATACAAGAAGTATACAAAAGCTTGCCACGGACATTATTCTGTTCGTCCATATATTTTTCATGCCCTGCTTGAACAGGTAGTTCATACTGCTGATTCTCATTATATGTAATCCTCCTGTTAGAGATTAGAGGTTAGAGGCTAGAAAATAGAAATTTCGTCCTCCAATTTTTGGTGTA
>JAAVHM010000049.1 GCA_014799675.1 Ruminococcus sp.
CTTTGCAAGGGTAGGTTCGCTTGACCACCTGCCGCTTGCTTTGCTGTCGTCGTAATACTCGCAGCGGGTTATTATGTCCCCCACAACGCTGACCTGAATGTACTTAACGCCTGCGTTGGTCAGGTCGCGGTCGCTGCTCCATGTGAACTCAAACGCCTTTGTGCCGTAGCTTTCGCTTGTACGNTAGTTAAATTCGNTNAGCTCCTCNGGGATNTCCACCCTCTGCTTTGCAACAGTAANANCNGCTTTCATTTCCACGTCGCTTTCATCAGAAGTGGACGAGCTTGTAAGTGCGTACACNGGCATTGCCGCAGTCATGGGGACAGCCGCCCCTGCAAGCATTACTGCCATTGCTGCCGCCGCTATTTTTGTTATTGTCATTTTCTTTGATGTTTTCATTGTTATCATTCCTTTCATTTAGATACAAGAAATTCACGGGCAAGAAACAAGAAAACCGCCTTGCGAAATTAATCCCGTTTCCCCTAAAATCTGTTTCTCGCTGCGGGTCGTTACCCACTCATCGAGAAATTTAAGGGCAAGGAATAAGAAAACCGCCTTGCGAAACTAATCCCGTTTCCCCTAAAATCTGTTTCTCGCCGCGGGTCGTTACCCGCTTCATATATAATACAATTCAGAAGCCCGAAATTTTTCATTTCAAAATTATTATAGCACACTTTTGTATGTCTGCACAATAACCTTTTCCCATTTTTGTGCACATCTACAATAATTACTGTAATTTGCAGTAAGCTATTGACAAACTGTGTATAGCTTGGTATACTGTGTATATTAGGTATATACAGTAATATACACACTAAAAATTTTATAGGGGAGGAAATCTTATGAAAAATTTTACAGATAAGCTTTTCAGCAAGAAAAATGCAATTGCCATGATGATAACCGCTATAGCTGAAAGCGTACTGCTGCTTTTGGTAAACGCCAAAGCAGGCGACAGCTTCACAGTAGACCTGCCGATAATTTTTCTGCTGTTTATTTCTCTGAATATTATCAAGCAGTTGGACGAACCGAAAAAGTTTCAGTGTCTGCCCGCATTTTTGATGTTCTACATTAATTCTGCAAGAATAATTTGCAGCTTGAAAAATTTCAGCAACGCAGTGGGAATTATCGTCATGCTGCCAATTGTTATAGGATGCGTGTACACAATTATACCTACAGTAAAAACATGGTACGAATATTACAAACAGTTAAAAGAAAACAAGGGAGGAATGAACGAGTGAATTTATTTATTAATGCCGCAGGCGACAAGCCTATGTACGAACAGGTCAAGGACGGCATTAAAGAAGCTATTATGAACGGCGAGCTTAAAGCTCACGACCTTATGCCAAGCGTAAGACAGCTTGCCGCAGACCTTAACGTCAGCATGATAACAACAAAACGAGCCTACGCCGACCTTGAACGTGAGGGACTTATTTACACGGTGGCAGGCAAGGGTACATTTGTAAAACTGGAGGATATTGGTATGATACAGGAAAAACACGCCGCGGAGGCATTGGAGCAGTTCCGCATACAGGCGGAGGCTTTGAAAAAGCTGGACGTCCCCATTGAAAAGCTTGAAAACGAGCTGAAAAACATATACGGAGGTAATAACAATGAGTAATAATATTCTTGAAATAAACAATTTGTCAAAAAATTATAAGGGTTTTTCCCTTGAAAACGTAAGCTTTTCCATTGAAAAGGGAACGGTAATGGGTCTTATCGGTCAGAACGGCGCGGGCAAGACTACTATTATAAAGCTTATCATGAATATGTTCGACCGAAACGGCGGTTCAATAACCGTTTGCGGCAAGGACAACATTGCGGACGAAATTTTTGTAAAAAACAAAATAGGCTATGTTGCGGACGAAAGCTACTTTTTTGTTGGAACGACGGCGAAAAAAATTGAGGGAGTTTGCTCCGCCGCTTACGATAACTGGGACGGTGAGAAATTTTCCGAGCTTCTTAAAAGGTGGAACATAGACGAAAAGAAAAAGGTCTCCGCCCTTTCAAAAGGCGCGCAGACAAAGCTTATGCTTGCGGCGGCTCTTTGCCACAACGCGGAGCTGCTTATCCTTGACGAGCCTACCGCGGGACTTGACCCTGTGGCAAGAATTGAAATCCTCGATATGCTCCGTGAGTTTGTTGCGGACGGGGAACGTTCCGTGCTTTTCTCCACACACATCACGGGCGACCTTGACAAGATCGCGGACGTGATAACTCTTGTAATTGACGGAAAAATCCACGAGAGCATGAGCATTGACATGATCGAGGACAAATACGCTGTGATAAGCGGCGCAAAGGAAAAGCTTACTCCCGAAAACGAAAAATACACGATAGGCGCAAGGAAGCTGAACACGGGCTTTGAGGCTCTTGTAAAGCGGGAACATCTTAACAGGTTTGAGGGCGTTTCCGTGAAAAATCCCAACGTGGAAAATCTGCTGACGTTCTCTATCTGGCAGAACAATAAGGGGGAATAATTATGACTTCGGAAGAAAGAAGCCGCGCAAAAAAGCTTAGTATGCTTTCCAAGGCTTATGTAAAATTACTTATCTCCAATAAGGCTTTTGTAATTGTTATGCTTATACTTATGGTTCTGGCGTACCCAATCTGGTTTTTTGCAGACGTAAGCGGATATATCCCCTCAACGCAAATTTTCATTTCCAATTTTATTTTNTTNCTNTGTTCAANCGACCTTGTAGGGGACAACGATATGCCTGCCAACAGCGATATTGGAGTACTGCCTGTAGCAGGCGCATCAGGAACGGGAGCATTTTTCTGCACACTTCCCTTTAAGGCAAAGGACATACTCTGTATGCGGTTAAGGACGCTTGAAATGAATTTTGCGGTCGTTACTGTTTCCGCAGCAATAGCGCAGNCTGTTNTGATACTTACAAACAGCAGCGAGGGNNTGTTCCCGTCGGGNTTNTGCGCCGCNGTTNTCGCGCTTTCGGAGCTTTTATACATGGTCGTAACATTTATNAGGAAGTANCCNATAAAGCTNTACGCAAATCTGACTGTTTTCGTTTTNGCGGCGTTTGCNTCNTGTATAACATTTATTATTGACGAGGACATTTATCCAATGATAAAGGCTTTTGAATTTTTATCGGGCTGGGCAGGATTGGCTGTTATTATAATTTCCCCCATACTTATTTCCGCGGCGGGAGAAATTTATCTGAAAAATAAAAAAGACCCCTCCTGGCATTTAAGATAGGAAAGGTGATNTTATGAACAAATCGGAAAAGCAGCGNGNAAAGCTTCTTGAAAAAATAANGGCTGCCGTAAACCCGTTCTGCAATATGAAAATANCTATGAGCATGGCTNTNTTTGCAGCAGCGGCNNTCAGCGTTTTTATATTTATCTTTGTGCGTNTNGAAAGTGAAGAACTGTATGTAACTATTTTAACTAACGTTTGCTTAGTATTTGATGTAACTGCGGACTTCTATTTTCTNGGAGCAATGTNTGACTATAAAAACAANATATTNGANCCNATTGCAAAAATGACAGGNGGAGCATATAACATCGGGACATTTGTCTCAACGCTTCCCTTTAAGGCTTCCGACATTATGCNCTANCGTCTTGAACGGTGCAAAAAGCAGGTCTTTACAATGTGGCTTTTCACGTCGTTATTAATGATTCCAATATATATTTACGACTATGACAAATACGGCGGAGTAGCTATCGGAATGACAGTACTTATGGCATTGCTTCTGGAGATAATATTTATATCTATAAGTCTGCTTTGCAGAAAGTGGGTGCTGGGAATAATAATAGTATCATTTTCAGCCATTGCAGCTGTGGTCTTTACGGCTGTATCGTTTGAATTTTTCTGGACTGTAAACACGGAGCAAGCCGCCGCTTTAAACAAAACCCTTGGCGGTTCAAGCTTACTGTCGGTAATTTTGGGAATTGTTATACTTGCGGGACTGCTTTTCGCCGCCGTTAAAATTGCGGAACGTTTGGCTTCCCGCGTAAAAAATACTTCATGGAAACTGGATTAGGAGGAATGAAAATGAATGCAACATTTGCAAAGAAATGCAAAACTGCGGTAAAAATAACAAACAAGCTTTTGGTGCTGTGGTTTGCGCTTTGCCCGTTTATAAATATTCTCGCCGTGTTAATGAACGATGAAAAGGACAGCAAATTTATGGTCATACTGCAATGCTTTTGCTACGGGTCATGTTTATCTCTGTTATACACGGTCATGATAAACTCGCAGTTTTTGGCGTCAATACATCATTTGGTAACGCTGCCCTTTACCATGAATGACATCAAGGATATTGGTATTATTAACATTATTTTCAACACTATGGCGGCGGCGGTTATACAATGCGCGGTCACAGCAATATTCAGCCCAGAGACTGTTCCGTACATTTTGTGTATGATAATAGTAAATGTTGCGCTGGGTATAGGTTATCTTTTGCTGTGCTTCACGGACAAAAGGATACTTACCTCACCGTCCAGAGCCTCGTCGGTGGATCAGAGCCGCAGATATGTTGCCGTAGTTATAACGCTTATGCTGGTTATCATGTTCGGAGCAATGGCGTTGTCAACATTTATAATGTACCGCGGGGTAACGGGTACTCTTGCGGACAATATGCCAATGCTCATAATATCATCAGCGGCGGCGATTGTTGTTTCGCTTATAGAAACGATTATCTGCAAAAACATAAAAACAGAGATAAACTAACTTTTATCAATAAAGGCTTTCAGCTTTGAGCAAGTTTCCTCGCTAAGAATGTGTTCGATCCTGCAAGCGTCACGCTCGGCGTTTTCCTCGGAGACGCCGAGAATTTTATTTAAAAATTCATAGAGCATGACGTGTCTGCCGTAGACTTCCTCTGCTTTGGCTTTGCCGTCGGCGGTAAGCATTATCTGTCCGCCCCGTTCCACGGTGATGTAGCCGTCGTTTTTGAGAATTCCCATAGCGCGGCTTATACTTGGCTTTGAATAGCCAAGCTGATCGGCAATGTCCACAGAACGGACATACCCTGTTTTTCTGTGCAGCAAAAGTATGGTCTCGAGGTAATCCTCGCCGGATTCATAAATTGACATATTACCGCCTCCGAAAAAAATTATACATTTATTATAGCACATATTTTTAGATTTGTAAAGAAAAAACCTCCCCGAGTTGGGGAGGTTTTTTTATGTTCGATTAAAAATAATCAGGTTGTAGGATCAGCAGCAGGACCAATATCAAGAACGAGGTTGATAGTGAGCTTGTCGGAAGATGTCCAAGGAGTCTTCTTCTGATCTGTAACAGAGCCGCCCATCTGGAACTGACCGTAGCCAACCTTAGCAGCAGTCTTTACTGTTGTTCCGTCTGTATCCATTACAGCTGCAGTAGCCTTAGGGATAACCATGAGAGTTTCAGGAGTACCTGTAATGGGAGCGTCCTTAGTAGACAGTGTAACATCTGTGAATTTAACCTCTGTTACGCCGTCAACTGCAGCTGTATCGCCAACTGCGAAGAGCTGTGTGTCCTTAACAACCTTAGTAGAATCATTAGGATCTACATAACCGGGAACCTTGTCTACAGTTACAGCAGCTGTAGGAGCATAACCTGCAACAACTGCATAAATTGTCTTATTAGCGCCTGTTGTCTTAGCGTTTTCAGTAGCGATATCGCCTTCAGTCTGTGTAACTTTGATTGTAGGAATCTTATTCTTGTCAGCGTCTGTTGTTGTAGGAACTGCGATAGTAGCTGTAGCAACAACGGAAACAGCACTTGCGGTTGTGTTGTTCTTGATTGTGTAAACGGGGCTTGTTACGCCCTGTGCGCCGTATGTCTGACCCTTCATCTCAAAGGATACGCCATAAGGATTGATTACTGCGCCTACAGCACTGGGGAGAGTTACATTGATCTCGGGAGCAGCAAGTGTTCCTGTAACCTTGTAAGTTGTTGCACCGGCTGTTTTAACAACCTTGTCAGCTGTTGCTGCAAAAGCAGATACACTCAATGTGGAGAGAGCTATTGCGCCAGCCAATACTGAAGAAATAAGCTTTTTGTTCATAGTGTGAACCTCCTATAAAAAATATATTTTTTATTGCTATTCGCTTACCTCAAGTCTGAGGACTACCATGACCTGACCGCAAATCGTTGCATGGTCGTCCTTGACCTGTGTGAAAACGAGAGTAGCCTCATGTTCGCCCGGTTCGAGTGGAATTTCCGACTCGAATGTTTCGATCATTTCACCGGGGGGAACTAAACCCGTTAAAAGGATTTGCTGTTCCAAATCGGTATTAAGGTAAATGTTAAAGTACATATCATAGATGTTGTTTTCGGAATTTCCGATCATGCAGTCAAAATGTACGCCGTCAGTGCTTTCAGCGATATTTTTATACCGCAAGTCCATTAAACCGTCTTCGGCTTGCTTTATCATTTCTTCCATTGTCTTTTGGAACTCATCTTCGCCCAAAGCAACAACGCCTGCACCCTCGTAGCCGATAGTAACAACGGGTTCTTCACCGTCGGCGGAAGAGTCATCATTGCTTCGCTTGCCAAAAAGAACTATACCTATTATAATTCCTGCCACAAGCAAAACAATAAGGACTATCAGAAGAATAATAACAAGCTTTGAAGACTTCTGTTTTTCCTGAACATTTTCGGACATAGTACACCTCTTTACCTCAATATGCCACTATTAGGCGGGAATTCTTAATTCCCGCCATGTAGTGGAAGTAATTGTTAAGCTTACTGGAGAAGTGAAAGAACACTCTGGGGCAGCTGATTTGCCTGAGCAAGCATAGACTGGGAAGCCTGAGCAAGGATCTGCTGCTTTGTGAAGTTCATCATCTCTGTAGGCATATCTGTATCGCGGATAGCGGACTCAGCAGATGTGAGGTTCTCTACGGATACGTTCAAGTTGTCGA
>JAAVHM010000050.1 GCA_014799675.1 Ruminococcus sp.
AAAAAGAAAGTATGCTTCGGAGGCAAAAATTCAAAGTAAACACGCATTGCAAAATTGTCTGTATAGTGTGTTTATAAATCTTATTTCAATTTTTCCTTTGTTGGGAATGTTAGGAACGGTTGCGGCACTGTTGAATTTAAATTTTGAAGAGATAAACAATGATGTTACAACCAATTTTTTTAGTGCGCTTACATCAACATTCTGGGGTGCAATATTTGGTATGCTATTTAAAATTTTAGATGCTATTCCCAATTATTTTGTTGAGAGGAATAACGAAAGTTATCGTATAGGCATTCAACGTAGAAATCTTGATGTAGAAGAAAATGGTGAAGAAAATGAAACGTAATCGAATATTTCTTGATTTTACCTCGCTTCTTGATATTATGATGATAATTCTTTTTTTCTTCATTCTTAATTTTAACAATGCACAAGCAGATTATAATAATAAAGTTGAACAGATTAAAGTTGAAAAACAAGACTTTGAAATAGAAAAAGAAGAATGGCAAAAACAAGCAGACGCAGAACTTGAAAAAATTCGTGAAACAGATGAAAAAGCAGCAGATAATGCACAGGCACTGATTGATTTTAAAAACGGACATTTTATCAATATATGCATGGACGTAAAAGTTGATATAAATGAAATGGTTTCTTGGGAAATTACGGTTAGCAGAGGAAATACTCCGATAGGCACTATTTCTTCAGCAGGTAACCCCGATATTACAGATGAATTTGTCACCATACTAAACAAAGAAAGATTTAAAAAAGATGATGTTATTATTGCTGTTTTTCAGTATGACATACAAAGCGAGGGTTCACATTATGCAAGGAATGTCGTGTTTAAAAAACTGAAAGAGGCGGAGCAGAATTTTACAAATCTTTATTTGGCGGAAGCCGCATATGGAAAGTAGGTGGCATAATGAGAAGAAAATTAAAAGGTTCAGTAGTTACTGTGGTTGCGGCGGTGTTAGTTGTAGCAGTCGTATTTGCAGCTGGTGTAGGGGTTGGTATGTGGCTTAGTAGGAATGACGGAGGCTTAAGTGATGAAGAAGTTGTCCAAGCAGATGTTTCAGTTGTTGAAACAATTACTGAAACTACAATTGAAACTACAACAGATAATACCGAAGAGATGACTACTATCAATCAAGGTGTAGAATATATTACTATATCTGTTAAAGGCAATGCATATTTTTATAACGACAAAGAAATTTTGCTTGATGAGCTTATTGGGGAATTTGTAAATGATAAAACGTCAATGGTTAAAATATCTTATAGTAATACCGCCACACAGTTTGCCTATGAGGAGCTTGTAAAAAAATTAAAAGAAAATGACATTAAGTATACAGAAGTCGATTAGTTTTACATAATATTTTCACAGGATTATCCTTTGGGTAATCCTGTTTTTGTTTTCCAAGTTTTGGATTTGTGCATATTGCCTCTAATAAAGCAAAATTTCTTCCTTTTTTCATTTTGTTGTCTATTGACGAAAAATTGCGGAAATGATATAATTAAATTCGGACTTGAAAATCATATTTGGAAAACGTTTCCACGAACTCCCGCGAAATTTTGTGCATAAGCAATGAAAGGAGAAGTGTTCCCGATAAGGGAGCGCAAAATGACAAAATGGTATTTGCCGATCTGCTTTTTATATATGTGTTTCTTCCGTTGGTAATAATTTTCTATCTTATCGCAAGAGGCTGCGACGCAGTACTGAATAAGCAGCGCCGCAGGAACCGTAAGCTTGGCATTATGTTCAACGAAAGCCCTGTTGTAAATATTGCCCTTATGGGAATTCTGCTGGTGTTTTATGTTCTGGGTAAGCCTGCCGTGTCGGCAGTTATGCTTGCCCTTATTCTGTTGTATTCCTTCGGCGCGGAGGTCAACGAAAACCCTTTCGCAAACGCCGTCCTTATTATATTTTCGCTGATTTTTTACGCATGGGGCGAGCCTATGTATATCGTCCTCATGCTTGTGAGCGTGATGATAAATTACGTCGTCGGACTTATGATAGACCGCGGCACTAAAAGGTCAAAGCCTGCTCTGGCATTGGGCGTGGTACTGAACATTGCCATAATATGCGTGTTCAAGTATTCGGGATTTATCGCAGTAAATCTGAACGCTCTGGGACTTAATGTGGACGTCCCCGAAATAAATCTCCCCATTGGAATAAGCTTTTATACATTCCAGTCCCTTTCCTATCTTGCGGACGTTTACCGCGGCAAGGTCTCGGGACAGCGGAGTATGTCGGGACTTCTGCTGTATATTTCCATGTTCCCCCAGCTTATTGCGGGACCGATCGTCCGCTACACCACGATTTCCGAGGAAATAAATACCAGAAGCATTTCTCTTTCCGACGTTTCGGAGGGTTCTTTTCGCTTCTTGGTAGGACTTGGCAAAAAGGTCATTCTTGCCAATCAGCTTTCCGTGTTAAGCTCACATTTCTTGGACAGCGACTTTAACGGTCTTTCCATGGCGGGAGCGTGGATAGGAATAATTGCCTTTACTTTCCAGATATATTTCGACTTTTCGGGATATTCCGACATGGCTATAGGCTTGGGACGCTGCTTCGGCTTCGAGTTTGACGAGAACTTCCATTACCCCTACATCAGCGCGACGATTACCGACTTCTGGCGCAGGTGGCATATTTCCATGGGTTCGTTTTTCAGGGACTATGTGTACATTCCCCTCGGCGGCAACCGCCGTCACCAGCCGCTTAATATAATTGTCGTTTGGCTTCTGACAGGTCTCTGGCACGGCGCAAGCTGGAATTTCGTCCTCTGGGGACTGTATTTCGGCTTGATACTTATAATTGAAAAGCATACCATTGTAAAAATGCAGGAGAAAATACCGAAATTATTTCTGCATATCTACAGTATATTTATCATTGTTTTCGGCTGGGTAATCTTCTATTTTGAGGACTTCAGCAGACTGGGCGGCTTTATAAAAATTCTTTTCGGCGCGGGTTCAGCCCCCAAGTGGGACATAATCACACAGGGAGAGATAACGGGAAACCTTTACCTGCTGATAATAGCGGTAATATGCTCCCTGCCCGTGGGCGAGCTTATCGAGGAATTTTACAACCGTTCAATGACAAAAGGCGGCTCTGCGCTGCTTACTGTCGGCAAGTCGATTTGCGCGGTAACTCTTCTTGCGGTAAGCACATTGCTGCTTATCGGCGATACAAACAACCCGTTCCTCTATTTCAGATTTTGATTGTGAAAGGTATATATAAATTATGTCTATGAATTTGAAAATAAACCGTTACGATACCAAAAAAGAAAAACGCCGCAAGGTTTCCGATATAATTTATGTCGTTATAACCCTGACGCTTTTTGCCGCGGTGGGAGTATCTATGTTTATTTTTCCCAGAAGCACCGAGTCGGAGCTTGAAAAGCGCGAGCTTGCCAAATTCCCGAAATTTTCCTTTGAAACGTTTGCAAGCGGCGAGTTTACTCAATCGCTCAATACCTATTTCAGCGACACAGTGCCGTTCAGGGACGACCTTATGGTAGTATCTTCCATGATAAGAAATATGACAGGCTTCCGCATAAATAATATAAAATTCTATAATGTGACGGTTGCCGAAAACGTTGATACCGAGCCTGCGGAAACTTTGGCATTTGAAACGGAAGAGACGGCGGGGGAAAACGTTACCGAACGTGTAGTTGAGGGAATTTCTCCAAACGCTCAGACTGCCGTCCCCGAAAACAATATGCAGCAGGAGCCTTTTTCTGAAATAACCACCGCTGAAAGCGCGGAAGCCATAGACATGGACGATACCGTCAACATCACCAATAACGGCATAGTAGTGGTGGGGACGCGTGCTTTGATGTTTTACGGCGGCAGCTATACGGTCGGTGAAAATTATGCAAAGGTCGTCAGCGAGTACAAAAAACAGCTTGGCAGCGGCGTTAATGTGTACTGCATGGTTATTCCCACCTCGGTGGAGTTTTATTGCCCGGAGGAAGCTAAGCAGTTTACCTCCGAACAGCTGGGGAATATTAACAATATTTACTCAAACCTGCAAAACGGAGTTAAGCCCGTGGACGCATATACGCCCCTTAATCTCCATAAGGACGAACCCATATATTTCCGCACAGACCACCATTGGTCGTCTCTCGGCGCATACTATGCCGCAAAGCAGTTCGCCGAAACCGCGGACGTGCCTTTTTCCGACCTGTCCGAGTACGATGAAAAGGTCGTTGACGGTTATGTGGGAACAATGTACAGCTATGCCGAGTATAATCCCGTTCTCAAGAACAACCCCGAGGATTTTGTTTACTACGTGCCGAAAAATGTGGAATACACAACAACTTACCATAATTATACCCTCGGCGAAAACAATGTTATAGTTGGTATGCAGGATCCTTATGACGCAAACTTTTTCGTTGATTTTTCAAATAATAAATCCATGCTTTACTGCACCTTTATGGGCGGCGACGCAAAAATCACTCATATCAAGACCTCGACCCGCAACGGCAGAAAGCTTGCTATCTTCAAGGACAGCTACGGCAACGCCCTGCCCCAGTTCCTGTTCGGCTCTTTTGAGGAAATTTTTGTCATGGACATGAGATTTTTCACATACAACGCAATTGATTACCTTAAGGAAAACGGCATAACCGACCTGCTTTTCGCAAACAACGCGTTCCATGCCACAACAAAGTCAACGGTAACGCATTATGAGACTTTCCTCACACAGGGCAGACAGACTGCGCCTGCGGAAACTACAGCCACAACGCCTGTTTCCGTCCCCGCAGTAACGGGAATTCCCGTCACGGGAATATCGCCTCAGGTAAAAGCGCCGCCTGTTACAAGCACTATTCCGCCCGCGACTGCAACTGTTCCGACAGGTACAACTCCAGCTCCCGCAACAACGACTTCACCGCCTGTCACAACAACTGCGCCTGTTACGACTTCCGTAACATCTTCCGCAACTACAACAACAGCCGCACCCGCAGCGACCTCCGTAACGACCACTTCTAAACCAAAGTCGGAAACCACAGACAAGCCTAAGACAACAAAACCAAAATCGGAAACAACTTCCAAGCCCGAAACAACTAAAAAAACCGCGGAAACAACCGCGCCTGCAAGTACAAAAGGTGAAATCATTTCAGCAGATTGATTTTCCTTAAATATATCAGCCCCTTGAGAATAAAATAATTTTGGGGATAGAAAAAAACAAGAAAGGACTGCCATTTTTATGAAATTCAGAAAAGTTATTACAGCCGCCGCCGTGCTTACAGCGTGCGCCTTGATATTGACCGCCTGCGGCAAGGAAAGCACCGAGGAAACAACCTCCGCCCCCGAGACGGAAGCAACCTCTGCCCCAGAGACGGAAGCAACCTCCGAAACCTTCGTGGAAAATTTGGACGAGAACGTTTCCGACGAGACCATCAATGAGGATAACGCAGAGGATATTCCAAATAATGACAACGCAGAGGACGAACCCGTCGATATACCCGACGAAACTCCCAACGCGCTCCAGCCCATTGCCGACGCGGCTCTTGCGGTAGGCGAGTGGCCCGCCTTGTGGGAGGTTACCGACCCGCAGCTTATTTCCGACTTCTTTTTGCTGGACGCTTCCAATGATAACTACCAAAATATGCTAATTCTCCAGTGTCCCATGAGCGCAAATATGACGGAAATAATCATCGTTCAGGCGGAGGACGTTTCCGCCGCCAAAGCAGACCTTGAAGCACGTCAGAAAAAGGCGCAGGAGCAGGACGCTTTCTACCCCGACGACGTTGAGCGCGCAGGTGCTTCGATCGTCGGCACAGAGGGGGATTACGCCTACTTTATTATGGGCGACAATGCTTCCACGGCAGAGACAGAAATTGTAAATTATATCAAGAATATGTAATTATTTTCACAATAAAAAACTCGGGAACTTGCCAAAGCAGCTTCCCGAGCTTTTTTATGCCGCGCCGCATTGTTCACATAATTGTAAAAAAAAAAAAAAAAGTTTGTTCAACACATTGTTCATGTTCTGCTGTATAATTGGTGTTGGTATTTTGGGAACATTCAAAAAATTAACAATGTAAGGAGCAAACGGATAATGAAGCTGAAAAAATTAACTGCCTTAGCGGTATCGCTGACAATGGCGCTGTCCATGACGGCTTGCGGAAATCAGTCCGCCGACAGCGGTAATGCCGAGGCTGACGCTACCACAAAATGGGAAATGGCAACAACAGCGGAAGAAACTACCACAACAGAAGCATTCACTGCCGAAACAACAGAAGCAACGACAACGGAAGAAATTACCACCACCGAGCCTGTTGATAAATTTGTCACACCGCCTGCGGAGGATTTTGAATACACCTACGACGCGGTTCTTAAAGGCGTAAAAATTTCAAGATATAACGGCGGGGCAACGGCTGTCCGCATACCCGCAGAGCTTGACGGCGACCCTGTTGTGCAGATTGGGGACGACACCGAATATGAAGTTAAAGACAATAAAATGGGTTTTTCAAATGTAACTCAAATTGAAATCCCTAACAGCGTTAAAATTATTGATGAAAATGCTTTTTTATGGTGTGAAAATCTTAAGAGTGTAAAAATTCCAGATAGTATTACAGAAATAGGTAATAGTGCTTTTGAGTATTGCACAAGC
>JAAVHM010000051.1 GCA_014799675.1 Ruminococcus sp.
ACATAATAAAATCCAATAAATATTTAACAATGGGGGTAGACATTCGCCGCGGGGCGTTCCCCGCAAATTAAAATTTATACTTTCTCGACAGGCTGAACTGACTTCTCAATTTATGGGAGGTCGGTTTATTTTTTATTTTACTGCAACCGTATGCGGTGCGTTTTCACAATACAGCTTCACTTTCTTATACAAAAAAACATTTATAATTTGTATTATCTTACAATTTTTTTAAAATCGGAAAGCTTAAGGTTGAAATGCAAATTTAAATATTGTATAATATATATGTAATTTGCATAACACAGATTGCATTCTGTAGTACAATATTACCCAAGCCCGAATGACCCGAATGAAAGGAAACGTGCAGTCTATGAAAATAAAGAGCAGCAGAACGCTTAAATTTTTGAATATTATACTGCCGATAATTATAGTAATAGGCGGCGCGGCGCTTTTTCTGCAAAATCATATTTACAATACCCGTGAACGTGTACGCAGCTTTTCGGAAGCCGAACGTGACGGGACAGCGTTTGTTTTTGACGACATTACAGTCGATATTGTCACACGGGGCGGCGACTCGGGTTCATGGGAAAGTGAAAATTTTCCCGACGAGAACGGCGAACCGCTTTTTGAAAGTGCAGTAGGTACTATTTATGAAATGGTGGTAATAAACAACAGCCCCGATACGATCCTTGACTGGAAAGCTGTCGTTTATATCCCCGAGGATATGAACGTAAACAATACATGGAACGGTGACTTTGAGTTTCATCAGGGAGTGAGGTCGGGCAAAGAAGCAGTACAGACGCTTAATCTTGCCGAATATTCAAGATATGATATAACTCTCGAAAACCGCATTACGTCCGTAGGCGCTATGATTCCGCTTTACGAGGGAGATTATTTTGTATATTTCCCAAATCCTGATGTGAGCGAAATGCCTATCCCGCCGAAGAAAGAGGATTCGGAAAAGGACAGCAGCGCGAGGATCGGTTTTATAATGTACATTGACCATAGGGCGATAGATTATGTAGCGGATTTTTCTGAGGGCGAGATACGCTATCATTTGCAGACAAGTATTTTCAAGAACCCGCTTTTCTGGCTGTTTTGCGGAATAACCGTCGTCTGGATAAGCTGTCTGCTTGCGATGATAATTGTAAAGATCAATCTGAAACGATTTATCGAGCAGCAGAAGCGCGACGCAAAAGCGCTGGAGCAGACAATGCAGACCTTTGTTAATTTTATTGAGGCAAAAGACCCCAGCACTATGGGACACTCGCTCAGGGTTGCTCAGTATTCAAAAATGCTGGCAGAGAAAATGGGCTTCTCCGACGATGAATGTTACCGCATTTATTACATAGCTCTTATGCACGACTGCGGAAAGATATATATTCCCGATGAGATACTTACCAAGCCCGGCAGGCTGACAGATCAGGAATATGAAATAATGAAAAAGCACACGGTCTACGGCAGCGAGATACTGCGGGATTTTACAGCAATAGACGGCATGGGAACAGGCGCGCTAAGTCACCATGAACGCTATGACGGAAAAGGCTATCCCAACGGAATTGCGGGAGAGGATATTCCTGTCATAGCGCGTATTATATGCGTATCGGACGCCTTTGACGCCATGAACAGCCGCCGCTGTTATCGGAACAATCTTTCCGCGGAGGTCATAATCAGCGAACTGCAAAAAAATAAGGGAAAGCAGTTTGATCCGAACGTTATCGACTGTCTGATGTCGCTTATTGAAAGCGGCGCGATCTCAATGTCGGGTGACGACAACGCGGGCAAATAAGCAGGCTCCGTACAATTCAGGGCAATATAAAAATAAAAGTACGTATTTCCAATAACAACGAAATACGTACTTTTTTATTGTGCGGATACGGTCAGCAGCCCGTCCAGACAGCGTTGTCCTCGATAACAGAGCCGTCGGGAAATTTTGCGTGAACCGAAATAATATTTTCCTTTCCGCAGTTTATTTTTATATTTTCCCATATAAAAACCGTACTGCCCCTTTGACTTTCGGCTGTTCCCATTGATGTTCCGTTTACAAAAAGCTCCGCGGACACGGCGTTTGAATATGCTTTTATCTTTGGAATTGTGCAGGGTCTTTCCGTAAATCTTTTTTCGGTAAGATAAACCATAGGCTCGCTGTTCCAGACGGATCTATAAAAATAATAAGCATCTTTTGGTATGCGGTTTCTTGTAACAAGTCCCTTGTCATTCTGCCCCTTTGTGTCCCCCTCTTCCCTGCCGTCGGAGGCAAAATCGAACATACACCAGATATATTTTCCCCAGAGGTATTTTCTTTGCGAAAGCTGCGCCCATACTCTTTCATGCAGTTCCGACTGGTAATTTTCATAGTGACGTTCTCCCCATGGGTCAATGTCGCTTTGCCAGTCAATATTGTCCTTATGCTGTGAAATTGCTCCGCCGCCTCCGTATTCTGAAATACACATCGGGCGTTTTTCCCTGCTCCCGTGGTATGAATCCAGCCACGGACCGAAATCCTCGGGCTCGCCTGCGTCCTTGTACCAGCCGAAATATCTGTTGTACCCAAGCACATCGGGAGGAAGCTCCATAAATCTTCCCCATGACTGATTGTCGGCATAGGTTGTGAGCCGTGTTTTATCTTCATTGTGAGCAAGGGCGTTAAGCTCCATATATAAATCAAAAATTTCGTCCGTCATCTGATAAAGCTCGTTGGAAATTCCCCATACGATAATAGACGGGTGATTGTAATTCTGACGGATAAGCTCCGTAAGCTGCCGCTTTGCGTTTTCCGCGAAGCCCTCCGCAAGCTNNATNTTGTCGGNGGTTTCCGANGNNGACATTTTGTTGACTATCCCNACTTCCGTCCANACCGTAATTCCAAGCCTGTCGCAAAGCTCGTATTCATNNTNNCAATGCTGATAATGCGCCATTCTTACAGAGGTNCAGCCCATATCAAGCATNATGCGGAAATCNCGTTCCCGCTGCTCGTCNGTCATTGCCCAGCCGTTTTCAAAGCTGTCCTGATGATAATTNGTCCCNCGCAGGTCAAGGTATTTTCCNTTNAGGAAAAATCCCTTTTCNGGGTCGATATTNTATGTACGTATTCCAAAACTCTGAACGAATTTGTCAGCTTCCACGCCGTCGGAAATAATTTTTATTTCCGCAGAATAAAGATAAGGATTTTCNCTGCCGTTCCATAAAACAGGTTTTTCNACGGANGTCTGTTAACAGCTGTTTCCNAATTATTTTTTGCATTAATTGAAATGTCANTTTTNGCCGAAGCAACAATGCTTCCCGANATATCNCGAATTTCCGCGGAAACNGTAATGNTTTTATTTTCGGAGCTGTCATTTGCAAGCTTCACAAGAATATCAATGTCCGCAAAGCTTTCGGAAATNTTTTTNGGNGTAACATAAATTCCCGNCGAGCCGAAGTCCATAAGGTCNATATGGACGGGTTCAACAGCNATCAAGCGGACGTTCCGATATATGCCGCCCATTTTNGTGAAATCGCCCTGATCGGTTATCGGAGCAATGTANTCNGTGGGAGCGTTGTTCACCTTGACGGCNATAATATTTTCACCGTCAAATTTCAGGAATCCCGTTATATCAAATCTGAACGCGGAATATCCGCCCTCATGCTTTCCCACGAAGCTTCCGTTTANNAAAACNTCNGCAACGGTATTTGCGCCTGCAAANTCAATNAATATGTGTTTNCCCGAAAATTCATTCGGAAGCACAAAACGCTTTCTGTACGCGCTTANACCGCGGTAATAATTTTCTCCGCCCTCGGTAATNCCNGTCCGTCCGCTTGCGCCGTCGGCGGAATTCCATGTATGCGGTAAATTTACCTCTTCCCACAAGCCGTCGTCAAAGCTCTCNNNTTCAACTGCAAGNGAGGANNANCCGTCCTTTTTCGCAAGCNTGCAAAANCGCCAGTTATCGTTAAAATTGCAGATAATTCTNCTTTTCAAATCACTCACGCAATACGCCTCCCATATTGTTTAATGATAATATAGCTATTATATATTATATAAATTCTTTTGTCAATGATGTTTTGGTAATTCGCTTATTTTAAAATCCGAAAAAACAAAAGACATTCAAAGCCAAAATCGCTTTAAATGTCTTTCGTTATTTGGGAGAAAAATATTTTCAGAAAATATTTTTTTCTATCTCTTCCACAGAATACCCAAGNCCGACCACNGTCTGACGAATTGTAAATTCCGAAACNTCGGCGTTTGAATATATTTCCGCTGTACCGTTTTTAAAATCCGCCTTAGCGTAAAGACCGTCCTTTCGGCTGAAAGTATTTTCAATTTTGGCGGCACAGTTTTTGCAGGACATACCTCCTACCTTAACTGTATATTTATATTTGTATTTGGACAGATCGGCTTTTATTTCGGAAGCCTTTTCGTCGTCTCCTCCCGTGCCGCAGCAGCCGTGAGCAAGCTTTTTCATATAGCTTTTTATTGAAAATATGCACACTAATATAAGCAGAATTATTATAATTGCAGTTGCCATTTTTTATCCTTTCAATATGTGTTCCGCAAGCTTGTTTACGGTTTTTTCGGAGGTGTGTACAACGATTTTTACCGCGTCGCTGTCCGCCGCTTCGGCTTCAAGACCGAGGGTGTTTTCAAGGAATTCCTTTATGATAACGCAGCTTGTGTAAATTGAATTCGCCGCCTTTATCCCGCTTTCGGTAAGNTTTATCTGTCCGTAATGCTCCTTTTTGATGTAACCGCTTTCGCANANNTTTGNNGCCATTGCCGCGGTGCTTGCCTTGCTTACGCCGACAATTTTAGCNACCTCNGAGGACTTTGCNTCTCCCCCGCTTTGGCACAGCTTGTAAATTGCGAAAAGATATTTTTTCTGCGAATATGAAAGCTCATTCATTTTTTACATCACCATGACAGCCACAAGCGTGGGGACAGCCCGCGCAGTTCCCGCCGCATGAGGATCTTCCCGATTTTTTATCCTTGTAAAGCTGTCTTGCGGCAAGGAACAANACNGCCGCAACAATNAAACCGACAATTACCGTTGCCATAAAAATCACTCCTGTTTANANTTCNGAGGATAGNNCANNATCTATCCTCNNAANTNTTNTTAGTTTTTNACCCGAATATTTCTTGTAAGNCTTGTGCTTTCCTTGTANGGTCTTGCAAGCATATAGATGATAAANGCAAGAACNGCAAGGGCAAAGATAAGTCCCACAACATTTACAGAGCCTGTGAAAAGAAGTCCGAACTGATATACCATAAGCGATACCGCGTATGCAAAGCCGCACTGNTATGCAATTGCGAAAGCAGTCCACTTNNCGTTGTTCATTTCNCGCTTGATAGCNCCCATTGCCGCAAAGCAAGGCGCGCACAAAAGGTTGAACGCAAGGAAGCTGTAGCCTGCCAGNGANGTCATTGCAACNAANTCCAGTACGCCGAATACGCCGACAACNTCTTCCTTTGCAACAAGTCCCATGATAGTTGCAACTGCCGCTGTAGGNTCGCCGAAGCCGAGAGGCGCGAATATCCAGCAGATTGCNTCGCCGAGTTTTCCGAGAACNGAGTCCGCAAGCTCAAGCTCTGTGCTGAAGCCGAATGAACCGTCTGCCCAGCCGAAAGTACTTCCCGCCCAGATAATAACGGAGGAAAGCAGAATAATTGTACCTGCNTTTTTAATGAACGACCAGCCNCGNTCCCACATTGAACGCATTACNTTTCCGAATGTGGGGAGGTGNTATGCGGGAAGCTCCATTACAAAGGGAGCAGGGTCTCCCGCAAACATTTTGGTTTTCTTAAGCATAATTCCCGAAACGACTATTGCCGCAATTCCAAGGAAGTACGCCGAGGGAGCNACCCACCATGCGCCGCCGAACAGNGCNGTNGCAATAAGNGCNATAATAGGAAGCTTTGCGCCGCAGGGNATAAATGTTGTTGTCATNATNGTCATACGTCTGTCGCGCTCGTTTTCGATAGTACGGCTTGCCATAATTCCGGGAACGCCGCAGCCTGTACCGATAAGCATNGGNATAAAGGATTTTCCCGAAAGACCGAAGCGGCGGAAAATTCTGTCCATTACAAAAGCAATTCTTGCCATGTAGCCGCAGGCTTCAAGNAATGCAAGGAATATGAACAGTACAAGCATTTGAGGAACAAAGCCAAGTACCGCGCCGACGCCGCCGATTATACCGTCAAGGATAAGGCTTGAAAGCCACTCNGCGCAGCCNATCTTTTCAAGACCTGCCTCAACAACTACGGGAACGCCTACTATCCACACGCCATAATTTGCGGGGTCGATTTCTTCTTCCATTGTCTCGACAGCAGCGTCAACAGTTTCGGAAATATCAAAGCCCTGTTCCGCAAGCTCGTCGCCGTATGAGCCGTATGCCTCGTCAAANTCGCCGAAGCTGCCGTCTTCCATTGCGCCGAGAACGTCCTCCGCGCCGATAACTTCCGCATCAACGGCAGCCTGAACAGTTGCCATAACGTCGTCGGTAAAAATATTTTCGGCAGCAAAATCGTCCTGCGCTTCCTCGTATGCGGAAGTGCCTATTCCAAGCAAATGCCAGCCGTCGCCGAACAAGCCGTCGTTTGCCCAGTCTGTAAGAATTGTACCGACAGTTGTTACCGAAACATAGTAAACGACTATCATAATTACCGCAAAAATTGGCAGCGCAAGAATTCTGTTGGTAACGATCTTATCTATTTTATCCGAAATTGTCATTCCGCCTTTGTTTTTCTTTTTAAGGCAANNNTTNATTACNNNNGCTATGTAAATGTANCNNTCGTTNGTNATAATGCTNTCGCTGTCGTCGTCCATTTCNTTNTCGGCGGCGGCAATGTCCTGCTCAATGTGNGCCTTTTTGTCNGCGGGAATATTCAGCATTTCAAGAACCTTTTCGTCTCTCTCGAATATCTTTATTGCGTACCANCNCTGCTGTTCCTCGGGAATATCGTGCAAAACCGCTTCCTCGATATGNGCAACAGCGTGTTCAACACAGCCGCAGAATTCATGTTTAGGAACGGATTTTTCACCCGACCTTGCGGCTTCTATCGCCGCNGTGGAAGCCTCGTTTATNCCCGTGCCTTTAAGGGCGGAAATTTCNACNACCTTACAGCCAAGCTCCGAAGCNANCTGNTCNGTATTNATNNTGTCGCCGTTTTTGCGGACAACGTCCATCATATTTACTGCGCACACAACGGGNATTCCCAATTCAACAAGCTGTGTGGTGAGGTACAGATTTCTTTCAAGGTTTGTACCGTCNATAATGTTCAGGATAGCGTCGGGACGCTCTCCGATAAGATAATTTCTCGCAACGACCTCCTCCAGAGTGTATGGGGAAAGGGAATAAATTCCCGGCAGGTCGGTGATTATGACGTCCTTGTGACCTTTAAGACGTCCCTCTTTTTTCTCAACTGTAACGCCGGGCCAGTTTCCCACAAACTGATTTGAACCGGTCAGCGCGTTAAAAAGCGTGGTTTTGCCTGCGTTTGGATTTCCCGCAAGCGCGATCTTAATTTCCATATCAGCATTATTCCTTTCATAAATTGCTTAAAAGTTAGATTTATCTAACTTCATTAGTTATCGCTAACTATACTTCAAAAAAATTAACCGACTTCAATCATTTCAGCGTCGGCTTTTCTAAGGGAAAGCTCGTATCCGCGGACGGTAATTTCAATTGGGTCTCCCAGCGGCGCGACCTTGCGGACGTAAATTTCCGCGCCCTTTGTGATACCCATATCCATAATTCTCCGCTTTACCGCGCCCTCGCCGCAAAGCTTTTTCACGGTGACAGTATCGCCTATCTTCGCATTTTTCAATGTGGACATAAAATCATCTCCTCAAACCATAATTTTCTGCGCCATTTCCTTTGAAACGGCAACTCTTGAATCCTTGATGTTCACGATAACGTTCCCGCTTATTTCGCTTATGACCGTTACCGCAGAACCCGCTACAAAGCCCAGATTTTCAAGAAATTTTCTTGTGTCGGGGTTTCCGCCGACCTTTTTGATTATGTTTTCCTCACCTGTGTTTGCAAGCGTTATCGGCATCATAGATACACTCCTTTTCTAGAGGCCAGAGATTAGAGGCTAGAAGTTAGAATTCCTCCTCCGCAGCCTTTGAACTTGAAAGTTAGATATAGCTAACATATCGGTAATTATTTTAGTTAGCTTTCACTAACCATATATTATATTACTCCATTTCTGGAAGAATGTCAAGGGCTTTTTATAACCTTTTCCATTTTCGTTTAATATGTACAGAATTTAAAGTTAGCTTTGGGTAACTTAACGGTAAAATTGTACAAACACCCTCTCATATGCAGTACTGTTCCAGAACGCTTTTAAGCGCGCTTGCGCTGGAGCTGTGAATTCTTGCCACTGGAATGTCGTGTTTTTTGGACTTCTGATTAACGCTGTTCACCATTTTGTGGGAACAGGTATTTGTGAAAACCACCATCAGATCGGGGTTGCCAAGCTTATTTTCAAAATCCGAGGGCATTTGGGTGAACACCTTTGCCTTACAGTTATACGCCTTGCAGATGTCCTTGTACCTTGTTGCCATGCAGTCGTTTCCGCCTATTACTACTACGCTCATTTTTTCATCTCCTTTCAAATTTTAGTTATCATATGCTAACTAAAATTATTATATCATGTAAAATCTTGTTTGTCAAGTATAATTTTTATAAATTACAAGGCTGATCTTGCAGTCCGCAAAATCAGCCTTGTGTTCGGAAAATATTTTCCGCAAAATCATTCCCTGTTTTTCAAAGCCTCAGCAGGGGAAATCTTTTTCAGCTTGTTCACAAGCACAGCGTTTACAGCAAAGTACACCGCCATGACCGCGCAGAACAGTCCCGCATACAAATACCACGGGAACGCAATATTCATTCCGCAGGCAACATTTGCAACAAAATAAGGATAAGCTTTATCCATAATAAGCTTTGAAACAGGTATGCAAATTACCGCGCCGATTGCCACGACCGCCGTATTTCCGTTAAGGTAAAGCCTGCGTATCTCATTAGTTCGGAAGCCGAAAATTTTCACAAGAGAAATTCCGAATGCGGCGCGGTCTATCATAACGTTCATCATAAGGAAAATTACCGCGCAGAAAATTATTACGGAAACCGACGTCATCATAACCACCATGGGCATCATAAGGTCAGTGAAAACACTTGCGGAGCGTTCTATATCCGACCGTGTTGTCACGGCGTAAATACGTCCCTCGTCAATGTCAAGAGCCTTATCCGAAAGCAGGACGTTGTAATAATCGTCGTCCTGACCGAACAGCTCCCGCATACTGTCAATGTCCATAAAGACCGCTAAATTTACCGCATAATCCGCCGTGTCCGTAATTGTAAAAGCGTAATCCGTATCGCTTGCGCTGTCGGTGAGGATAAGCTTGCCGCCGATTTTCAGACCGTATTTCTGCGCCGCGGCAGAGCCGATAACGACCTTGTTTTTGCCCTTTTCGGGCTTTGCATTGTAGTACTTGTTGTCGCTGTCAACTCCGATAATATTTACATCAAGAGTGTAACCGAATTCCGTCTTTGAAAGTGACTCCATATAGCAGGCTTCGGCATTTGCGGGAACAGTTTTCTCTGGATATTTCAGTGTATACATATATTCAAATTCGGTGTCTGCCGCGCTGTCCTTTTTAAAATTCTGACACAAAACATAGCAGTCAACGCTCATCATCACAATAAGCAGAGAAAAGAGCATTCCCGCAATTACCGTAAGACTTGTTCTCGCCTCACGGGTAAGCTGGCGTATCTGAAAACGTCTCATAAATCCCATTTTTCCCAAATTCAATTCCTTGACCGCGTTGGTTTTCTGCTCATTTTTTATAAGTGAAAGCGCGGTGCGGGAAAGCCTTTTGTTTATGACAAGAGCGTTCACAATTGCCGAGATAACGGGAGGCATAACAATTCCGTAAATAAGCAGGTAAACAGGGTAAACCGTATCAAAAACAGGAAGAGAATAATAGCTGTAGGAATCCCCCGTTATGCTGTTCATTGCAAAGTCGGTAAAGCCGATTGCAGTGCCGGCAATTCCCCCCGCAAGACTTATCATGGTCGGAAGCATAATATAGTGCTGTATCAGGTCTTTCTTCTTTGCGCCCAGTGCATAAAGCGCGCCGATAACGCTTGACTCACGCTGTATCTGATTAATTACGAACACCGAAATTACATAAGCCAGAAGCGCGATAAGAATAATTCCCGCCAGCATACCAATGTTTTTGTTCATCACAACATCGCCCGCGCAGCCTTTAATTCTGGGGTTGTTTTCAGCCTCGATAAATTCGGTGAGGTTGTCGATATCTATATCAAAAATCTCATCTATAAGCTCGTCGGTCTCTTCCTGCAATTCTGAAATTCCCTCCGCAAGCTTTTTCGAGCCGTCGTATGCGGAAGTAACTCCCGCCGCATATTCGGGGGCAAATTGTGAAATCGCTTCCCCGTTTTTATCAAGCTCCGAAAGACCGTCCCGCAGGCTTTCCGAGCCGTCCTTTAATTCAGAAATACCGTTTTGAATATCTTCCTTTTTCTGCAATTCTTCCTCTAACATTTCCAGTAAAAATTCGTCGGAAATATCTTCAATGTCAAATTCAAAAGCCTTTATTGTTTCCTTTAATTCGTCATGTGCAGCTTTTCCGTTCAGCAAATATGCGTAACGCAAATCTTCTGTTTTGCCGTTTCCTTTAAGGGAATTATACTGCTCATCTGTAACAAAACCAATGCCGAAAATTTTACTTTGAACGGAAGCGTCCGAAATATTTTTTGTGGGAACGTCATAGTCAAGGGCGCTTCCTATACCCGTTACGGTAAGCTCGTTTCCGCCGATTTTGACCCAGTCCCCAACAGAAATATTATTCTCCTCGCAGTAACGTTTTTCAAGGCAAATTTCTCCGTTTTTATTTGCGGGAACGCCCTGTTCAACACTGACAATATCTATATTTTCACGGTTTCTGAAAATACGCAGAACAGAACCGTCCTCCATATCAACATCAAAGGAAAACATCTTTTCAAGGGTAATTCCCATGTCGGCAATTTCTTTTTCCTGCGAAGCGGTAAGCTCGGCAAAAACTGCAAACTGACCGTCCTCCAAATGATTGTTTGACCCATTTTCTTCCGTGCCCTGAATGATAGTTTCCGCGGAAGCAATCATTGCAACGATTATGTACATACCCATTACTATCAGCAAAAACAGCGCAAAATACCGCAGGAAATTTTCTTTCAAATCGCGTAAAATTCTTTTGTTAAGCACTTTGTTCATTACAAGTCCTCCAGTTCCGCCGCAGGGACGCGGGTCTCGTTCAGGTAATCTTTTTTGATAAGACCGTCCTTGACAATAATAACCTTATGCACCATATTTTTTATGGAATTGTTGTGTGTGACGATAAGCATTGTCGTGCCGTATTTTTCATTTATCTGCTCCAGAAGCACAAGAATATCCCGCGAGGTTTTGGAGTCCAGCGCGCCTGTTGGTTCGTCGCATAAAAGCAGCTTTGGATTTTTTATAAGCGCACGTGCAATTGCGCACCTCTGCTGCTGTCCGCCCGAAAGCTGTGAGGGGAATTTATTCTGATGTTCCGTCAAGCCGAGAGTTTCCAACAGCTCATTCATGTCCAGCGGGTTATCGGAAAGATACTCGCAGACCTGAATATTTTCCCTTACCGTCAAATTCGGCACAAGATTATAGAACTGAAAAATAAATCCCAAATTGTCGCGGCGGTAGTCTGAAAGAGCATTCGGTTTCATACCAAAAATCTCCGTTCCGTCCACCTTGACAGAACCCGAATCCATTTCGTCAAGTCCGCCGATGCAGTTCAGCAGCGTGGATTTTCCGCTGCCGCTTGTGCCTTGGATAACGCACATCTGTCCCCGTTCCACGCCCGTGGAAATTCCTTTAAGCACCTGAATGTAGCTGCTGTCCTTTCCGTAGCTTTTTTTCAAATCCTTTACTTCAAGATACATTGTAAAACCTCCTATAAGTTAGTTATGGCTAACTTTACTGTATTTTTATCCGCTTAAAAAGCGGTTTTATACTTAATTTTAACATAACATTTGCATAACGGTGTTATGTTGTTCCTGTAATATATGCCGCACAAATTTGTACGGCAAGAATATTTTTAATTTCCATTTTCGTCATTGGAAATAAGAATCATATCTCCCCAGCCCTTTACAAGGAAATTGAGAATTTTCCGCATATTGGATAGAGCCTTTTGCTCGTCACGTTCGTGAGTAAAAAGATGGATAAAAGCGTCTATCATCATATGAGTGAGCCAGTGCCGCATATAGGTATTGACCCGCATATTCGGCATCATAGCCGCCATATTTTCCGCCATTGCGCTGTAAATATTGTCTGTCATTTCAACGATCTCGTCAACGCAGTTCTCAAATTTTGACCCCTGTGATTTTGTGAGCAGCAGGGCAAATGCGTCATAATTTGAGTACAGATGATGTATCAGAACAAAAGCAATTTCGTCGTGTCCGCCGTTGATATGTCCTTTCATTTCGGATATATCGGACGATGTAAGAATGTCTCTCTCAGCGGCAAAATGCCGTATCATAATTTCCTTTAACCCGTCAAATGGCTGTCCCACAATTGCAGTAAACAAGTCCTCCTTGTCCTTGAAAAAGAAATACAGCGCGCCCGTTGTAACTCCCGCCCCCGCGCATATTTTCCGCAGGGAAGCTTTCATATAACCATTTTCGGCAAACTCTGCCTTTGCGCTTTCAAGCAGCCGTTCCTTGGTTTCTCTGTCTTCGCCCAATTTATCACCTCATAACATAACAGCGTTATGCCATAATCAATTTTAGCATATGCTTACTGATTTGTCAATACCTTTAAACAAATTCGGCACTTTTTACAATTATATTTTTTAAAACCGCAGCCCTGTTAATTGATTTTGCCGATTTGATTCAACCACTCCGGGAGAATATAAGCAAAATACCCCTCATATAATAAAACGGAGGTGCTTGTATGAAAATACGATGGAAAAAGCTGATTTTATGCCTGCTCATACCTTTGGCAGTTGGAGGGCTTTCCGCAGTCTTAACGCGGGACGGCATTGAGACATTTAAAATACTGCAAAAGCCGCCCCTTTCCCCGCCCGCCAAGCTGTTCCCCTTTGTCTGGACTATTTTATATATTATGATGGGACTTGCTTCATATATTGTTCTAACGTCCAAAAAGCCGAGTAATCTTGGACTAATTTTATATGGCGTGCAGCTTTTTTTCAATTTTTTCTGGTCGATTTTATTTTTCAATAAAGAGCTGTATCTGTTTTCGTTTATATGGCTTGTGATAATGTGGTTCTTGATTTTGGCAGCGGCAATTCTCTTTTACCGCAGCACAAAATTTGCGGGGTATCTTATGATACCTTATTTATTATGGGTGGCGTTTGCAGGGTATCTGAATTTCGGGATTTATCTTCTCAACTGAAAATGGGCGAAACACAAATAGTGCAAAAACGCGGGGCTGCGGACGTTATTCACGTCATGCAGTCCCGCTGCTCTCTCATATATGAAATAAAGTTTTTTCTTTTTAATGTAGATTTATAATGTTTTTACGTATATAAATATTTCCTCACACACAAAATTCAAATGTAATTTGGTCGTCATATTTGTCGGCGTGTCCCTCATTTCGCTTGATTACAGCGCCGCCCATAGAACGGTAAAAATCCTGTGCCGAATAATTGTGAGAGTTACAATTGCAGGTGAATTTGTCAAATCCATGCGTTCCGCAATACTCTCTGATCAGCGCAAATGCTTGTTTCCCGATACCTTGACGCTGATATTCCTGCCGTATATAAAGCGATTGGATATAAACAGTTTCCGTAGTCAAAAAATTTAAATAACCTATCGGCTCATCAGCACTGGTTATCAAATATACATGATAAGAAACATCTCGAATACGCTGCAAATCGCGCTGTCTGTGTTCCTCATAATCGTAATTATCAATTCTTTCATCGGAATATATTCCCCGATAGGTTGTACACCATATTTCGTGGCGAAGCTCGGATATGATTTTTGCCGTATCCTCATTTGCCAAAATAAATTCGACCGCCATTTTATCATCTTCCTTTCACAGATTAGAATTTACCGAATACCGTCCCATTCATCTAAAAATTCCGAAATGTAATTTTTCATATAATCCTCTCTTTGTTGGGCAATCTTTTTTGCTGTGTCCGTATTCATCAGGTCTTTGAGTTGGAACAGCTTTTCATAAAAATGGTTGATTGACGTAGAAATATGGTTTTGATATTTATCAGAATTCATGTTTACAGTTGGTTTGATTTCTGGGTCATGAATCATTCTATTATGGCTTCCGCCATATGCAAAAGTTCTGGCAATACCGATAGCTCCTATAGCGTCTAACCTGTCGGCGTCCTGCACGCACATACCCTCGATCGTTTCAGGAGCAACAGAATCTGTTCCTCTGAAAGACACTTCGCCGATAATATTGCATATTGTTTTTATCATTTCTTCCGAAATGCCATGCTTTCTCAAAAAGCCAACCGCTTTATCCTTATTTGCATATGTTTCAGGCGATAACTTGATGTCGTCAACATCATGCAGCAGCGCGGCTAACTGAACGATTATTAAATTTGCATTTTCTTGTTCTGCAATTCTCGCTGCCATTTTGTATACTCTCAAAGTATGAAAAAAATCATGACCGCTGTAATCATCATTAAAAGTATTTCTGACAAATTCGAGAGCATCGTCAATTATTGTTTTATTCATAAGGCACTCCTATAAATTCTGATTTTCAATCCATTACCTGATAGAAATCATACCACAAAATAACAAAAAAGTCAACTGGTTAAAGGAACTGAAACATATCAATGAAGCTAAGCAGTAATTTTCACACCGTTCAATACACCGATAGAAAGTTTTTTTCTGATAAGCGAATCGTTCGGCTTGTAGTTAAGCATTTTTCAAGATACAACGTTCTATTTTTCTGCAATAAAACCTCGCCCACACTTGATACCATTACCGAAGCTATCATTTCCACCATAAGCTTAATGGCAAGCTCTATCATAAGCGGAAATATCAGCTTTGCTAAATTCTTTTTGCCGAATATTTTTTCGGAAACAGACATACTCATCTCTCCATAATAAATACATCGTCAGACAGGGACTATTCACATTCTCACCCTATTTTCCCGAAAAATTTTCCCGTTCGATTTCCTCTGTAAGCCTTAAAATTTCAGGCGCAATTTTTTCACGCTGTTTCTTTGTTACAAATTTAAAGATCGGATAAGCCAAACCGAGAATTACCATTCCAGCAATACCGATAATTACGCCTGCGATAAACTGCGACCATTCAAGGCACAGACACATTCCGAAGCCCATTATCAGCGTACCTATTACGCCAACAATAATGGAAATTATCGTTCCCGAACGTTCCGCGCTTTTATCAAGGCGGCGCAGTCTTTCCATTTTAGTTTCCTCTTGGGGAAGATATTTTTTGCGGATATTTTCAAGCTCCGCCTGCTGCTTTGCGGAATATGTGTACTCAAATTTTTCGTTGTTATCCATTAATAACGCTCCTTTCTTTTTCAAGCTTTTTAAGACAAATATTTGCCCTGACTATCATAAAAACAGCCATTCCCATTACAATTAAACAAACCATTCCTCCGGTTATCGTGTTCATCAAACGCTGTAATTCTTCTCCGCCGCCGAACGCGGAAAACATAGCCGTCTGCAACGCGAACATTGACATAAGCGCGCCCGCAAGCGCAAGAATTTTCGCCGCCGAAAGTATGGCGTTGTTTCTCCTTGAAAATTTCACAACATTAACGACCGCATTTATTAAACAGTAAAACGCGTACAGCGCGGAAATATAAATAATGTACCCTTTGTACTCATAGCTGCGGTTCTGCCATATCATCTGCACGGTCATTCCGCCCATTGCGGCATTAAGCGCAAACATCATAATTCCGCACAAACGCGCGCTTTTGTATTCGTGAATTTTCCTTTCAACACCGCGTTCCTTCTTGTCGGTAATTCGCACGTTCCGCATTAATGTAAATCTTATCGCGCTTAGCATAACGTAATAAATTCCGATAGCCCAAAGCCACGCCGAACGGAAAATAACTCCCGTCGCGCATTTGAAGACTGCGTAAAACATATTGACCGCAAGCCCGCTGTACAGCGAAACTTTTGCGCGGAATTCTATGTCGTCCAGATACATTGAGGTGTATTTATATCGCCGCATAAATTTGCGAAAAGCGACTATTATTTTTACCTCGTCGCCGTGAATAAGTTCCTTGCACCGTCTTTTTGCCCTCGGAAAATTTGCACACAAAACCGTCAGCGCATATGCGGAAATCACATATGAAATGTACGAAATTGGATTTGTACTGCTCAAAAATTTAAGGGAAATTATCACGGCAGGGAAACCGATAACCGAGGTCAGAACAATTACCCAAACAGGCGGAAAAAGTATTTTATAGAGAAATTCTTTAAACCGTTTCATTTTCATCACACCTTAATTTCACCGTGAATGTGCTGCCCTTTCCAAGCTCGCTCTGGACGGAAATTTCGCAGTTTGTAATATCAATAACACGCTTTACAAGGGCAAGCCCAAGACCGTTTCCCTTTGCCGCATGGGAGGTGTCCCCCTGATAAAATTTCTCAAAAATATGCCTTCCTGTTTCGGCGGACATTCCGCAGCCCGTGTCGCTTACGGAAACTTCCGCAACGCCTTTTTCTTTTTTCAGCGTGACGGAAATTTTTCCGTCCATATCCGTAAATTTTACTGCGTTTGAAAATAAATTGTTCCACACAAGGGACAGCATTTCAGCGTCGGCATTTATAAAAATATCTTCCTCGATATCCGTTTCGATCTCAATATTTTTTCTCTCCCAAACTTCCTCAAAGGACAGCAAGCATTCGCATAATTGCTCGCTTAAATTGTAGGGCTTGCTGACAGGGTAGATCTGCTGATTTTCAAGCTTGTTCAGCTTCAAAATATTTGTGATAAGGTTTGCAAGACTGCGTGAAGCGTCCGTTACCGACTTTGCGTACTGAATTCGTTTTTCCTCTGTCAGGTCGGGACTTTGCAGAAGCGTACCGTAATTATTTATCGCCGCTAACGGAGTTTTCAACTCATGGGAAACGTTTGCGATAAAGTCCGTCCGCAAGGTCTCCACACCCTTTAATTCTTCGGACATTTTGTTGATACCGTCGATTATTTCGTTAAAATTTCCCTCGTCCGCAATATCGGTAACACGAGGTATTTTTACGTTAAAATCGCCCCGTGTGATTTTTTCAAGCTCGGATATTATCATTTTTACGGGACGTTCCACCGTAATTTTTCTGCGTATAAAATCAATTGCCCAAAGGATAAATGTGAGCAGAAAAATATTTAGAAATGTAAGCGGCGCATTTCTTCTGATAAAGGCTTCGTCAATGCTTGCGGACGTGAAAAAAATCAGAAACGAACAGGTCACAACAAAGGAAATAAGCGCAAAAAAAGTTATAAATCGGAGTATTCCGAAGCCGATTTTTTGTGGACTTTTTCCGTTCATTTCAGCACCGCCTTGTAGCCGAGACCGTGTACAGTAACTATTTCAAAATCCTTGCAGTGTTCAAATTTTTCCCGCAGCTTACGCATATAAACGTCCACCGTTCTTGAACCCGACTCGGATTCGGCGTCCCAGAATTCGTTCATAAGCTGGGAACGGGTAAATGTTTTTTTCGGATAGGAAAGCAATTTGTAAAGCAGATTGAATTCCCGCACAGTCAGGGGAATATCCTCACCGTCCAGAACGGCGGAGCGTTCCTCCGCGTCAAGAACAAGAGAGCCTACCGTAATTTGTTTTGCGCTTGCAATTTTCGCCCTGCGGAGCAATGCGCCGATTTTCAAAAGCAGCTCGTCAAGGTCAACGGGCTTCACCATATAGTCGTCAATGCCAATGCCGTACCCCCGCTGCTTGGAACGGAAATCATCTCTTGCCGTCATAAAAAGAATTGGGATATCCTTGTTAAGAGAGCGCACAGTTTCGGCAAATTCAAAGCCGTCAATTTTCGGCATCATAATGTCGGAAATAATCAGGTCGAAAACATTGCCGTACATTTCGTTGTACGCCTCGTTCGCTTCTAAACAGCCCACCGCCTCGTAACCGTTTCTGTCCAGATATTCACATACCGTTTTATTCAGGTCTCTGTCGTCCTCGACCACCAATATTTTAAACATAGCCGTCCCTCCAAATTAATGAGTTTGACTAATCATAACACATTGATGTTAAAGTATTGTTAAAATTCGGCGGTTCACAGAAATTTTACAAAAGCGGCGAAGTTTTCCCTCCGCCGCGTAAATGTTATTTATTTTTATTCAGCCGTTCCTTTGCTTCCGCGGCAGTTTCGCCGTCTTTGGCAAGAAAACTGTCCACAAATTTGTCCTCAACCTTTTTATATGCGCCGACCACGCCGTCCTCGACCTTTTTGTAAGTACCAACAACGCCGCTTTCTATGGCATTGTACGCGCCAACGACCTTTTCCTCGATTTTTTTGTTTGCTTCAATAATCTTTGACATTTTGCATACCTCCGATAAAATATATTTTCAAAAAATTTTTATAAATTTTCAAGGTCTTTGCAAATAAGCCGCCATTTCGGCAATAATACGGTCTTTTGCACCGGCAGAGCTTTCGCCCTCCTTTACAAGAAAAATTTCAAAAAATTTATTCTCGATTTTTTTGTATACTTCAATAATCTTTGACATTTCGCATACCTCCGTTAATTACGATTTTCACGAATTTTTTTGCAAGTGAAAATTGCAGCAATCGTTCCAAGCAAGCCCGCAATGGGAATAAGGACATATTTCATTTTAAAATTCTTTTTCATTTTGATTTTCCCCCTTTTACTTTATACCCTTTATCATGGGTATAAGACATATCAGCAGGACTATGCCGACAATCCCGACAATAATTCCAAGTATCATGAGATTGCTCCAGACCATTGTCATGCACATTCCAACTCCAAAAACTATTGTGGAAAATATTCCGTAAATTATGATACCGATCGTTTTGCCGCTGATTTTGACAGGAGCTGCATTTGTCATTTTCCTGCGGACAATAACCATTGCAAGCAGTACGATCACTCCGACCACACCGCAGACAATTCCGGGCGTAAATGCGTTCCATTCGGGAAGAAGCGCCATGCACATTCCCAGCGCAAAAATAAGTCCTCCCACAACCGACATGATAAGCGTTACAAAATTTTCTTTTTTCATGATAGTTACCTCCGATTTTATTTTTCAGACGTTTTCCTCATCTGTTGTATATATTCTAAATCTTCGGTGTTTGTGAATTGTTTGCGAGATGTTAGAGAAATGTTAAAATGAAAATTTTACTCTGATAATTAAAAATACTGATCGTTTTCTATTGGTGCAGCGGTATAACAAAGTCACCGCCGCGCATACCGTTATCCATACGTTTTTCGAGAGATATTTTATCAGCATTATTCTCATAAGAATTTTTATGCTCCCGAAAACTGAATAAGAGAAAGCTCCCACAAACTGTGAATTTGTGGGAGTGATTTTATATATAAGAGATTATTTTCCGCAGCACTTTTTATATTTCTTGCCGCTGCCGCATGGGCAAGGCTCGTTAGGACCGATCTTTTTCGCAGGCTTTTTCTTAGACATATATTTAAGGTGAGCAGCAAAAGCGTCCCCAAATTCATCATATGGAAAACCATTCTCCATAATATTCCCGCCAATAGCGGTGTCAGAGCTGCGAACAGTAACAGTCCCGCCACACTCCTTACTGTACAATTTAAACAATTCTGCAGGAGTATACCCTCTGTTTGCGTGCAGGCGAACATTATTGTGCAAGTCGATATAAATCATAAGAAAACGCTCGGTCTGCTTATAGTCCAGCGTAATACCGATACGCGCAAGCCACATTATAATAGTGTCCACCGGCTCGTCGGTCTCAACCTGCACAAATGTGTAAATTTCATAAAAAATATCATCAAAGGTCAAATCCGGATAGCCACTCATTTCAGAACGAATAAACTTAGTCAATGCGGCAATTTGCGGCGTTTTTTCATAGTAATATCCGTCCGCATACTTCAAAAGCCTGCTCTTGGGCGGTATGTAATAGGGCTTGTCCTGCTGCCTTTCCGATAAATCATAATAATATTCAAAATCGAAAAAACGGGTGATTTGCGCGATAAGCTCACGGTCAATTGGCAGCGATTTTTCCGCGCCGAGGTACAATTCCTCAGCTCCGAGAACC
>JAAVHM010000052.1 GCA_014799675.1 Ruminococcus sp.
TATCAGAAACGAGGTCTTTGTAGATGAACAAGGCTTTTATGACGAATTTGACGATAACGACAAAAAATGTTTGCATATTGTTCTGTTTGACGACGATATTCCAATTGCAACGGGAAGAACTTTTCCCGAAAGCGGCAGCACCTACACTATCGGCAGAATTGCAGTAAGGAAGTCCTACAGAGGCAAAAACATTGGAGCGGAAGTCATGAAGCTTCTGGAAACAAAAGTAAAAGAGCTTGGAGCCGATACAACTGCGGTTTCCGCACAATGCAGGGCGCAGGGCTTTTACGAAAAAATTGGCTACACCGCAAGCGGCGATGTCTATTTTGATCAATACTGCGAACATATCCACATGGAAAAGAAAATATAATTTTCCTTTTTCTATATGGTATATTACATTTATGATATGTATTAAACTGCATTTATCATTACATATTTACATTTTACATTTTATTTTTGATGTGTTATAATTTTATTAAAGAAAATGCTATTATAACACAGAAACCGATTTCGGTCGGCTATGAGTATAATATACCATTGCGCATTTTTGCGCATATACATTCCCCTAACAATCCCTATAAAATCGGCTGCTGCCTTTTGGCAACAGCCGATTTACTTTTAATTCAATAATTCTGCCGAGTAATCCTCGTTTAACCGCCATACCTGACGAACGTTTCCAACCGAAGCGTTGTCCGCAGTTATTACAACAGAGTTTATTCCCTGTTCTTCCGCAGAAGAAATTTCGGCTGAAAGCTTGCTGTCAAAAAACGATGTGTACAGCAAAATTCCTTTTCCCACAACAGAACTTATGGGTATCCTGCCGCCTTTATACGGTTGATCTGCAAATCTGTACTCCGCCATTCTGGTCTGCAATGCAGATACGTCTGCGGGGGCGGCAATTGCAAATTGTGTAAAAACGCCGTTAAATCGGCAGTACACCGTTGTTTCAAAGCCGCATTTTACAAGTCCCAAAGCAGCCGCAAGCATACCCTCTACAGCGCGTTCGTTCAAAAACACGTCCGCTCCCCCGCAAGCGTCCAGAACTATGGTCTGCTGAATGGACTCAACCTCGTCGTCCAGCCGAACCATATATTTGTCCCGCTTGGAGGAAAGCTTCCAGTTTATTCTGCGGACAGGGTCGCCGTCCTCGTATTCCTTATGGGTGTAACCGGGCATACCGCCGAATTTTACAAAGCCGTCGCTTTCCTTGGTCTCCTCATTGTCGTCCGCAAATTTTGCAGCCTCCGCAGCAGACCTTAGAAGCGGAGCGTCCCCGGGTATTTCAGGCACGTCGGGAAAAACTCTTATCTCGCAGGAAGCTCCCGTGCATGGCATTGCAAAATGGAAAAATCCCATAAAATCGTTCAGGACAGCTTTTTCTGCGCCAACACTGCAAACACCCCAGACCTTTGCTGTGTAATTTACCTCAATTACCCTCTCCGTTCGTGGAGGTATGCTCACAATGTAATCGTGGCCGTCCTCCGTCAAAAGATTTTTCGCCGCCGACAGCTTTATTTTTACAGACGGCACAGGCAGCAGGCTCTTGTTCTTCAAATAAATTCGCAGAATAGCCTTTTCGCGTTTGTAAAGCATACTGCGGCTCACTTCGGCTCTTATAGTTACGCACTTTAATTTATGTATCGCAAATGTCACAATAAACGAAAATATCGGCGCACATACGAGTACGTACACAAAAGTCCAGCCAACCGCCGCGGACATATAAAGTGCAAAAAATAATCCGAAACCAATTGCAACAAGATACAGTAAAATTTTTGATACCATATTCCGCCTCACTCTGTCGGCACGGGGACGCTGCTCAAAAGATTTTCAAGAGCTGCCTCCGCGGTAATATACATTGATTTTCCTTTCGGTGAAAGCATTATCCTGTGAGCAAGAGTACACACGCCGCAGTCCTTTACGTCCTGCGGGGTAATGTAGTCCCGACCGTTTATAAATGCCCACGCCTTTGCGGCTTTGTACAATGCAATGCTTCCTCTGGGACTTATACCAAGGCGTATACCCTCGTTGTTTCTGCTTGCTGTAACTATGGAAATAATGTAATTTTTAACATTTTCGGCGGCTCTCACCTGCTTGACCTGTTCCTGCAAGGATACAATGTCTTCGGTGGTAAGGACGGCGGAAATGCGGTTTATGGGGTTTTCGTACTCATTCCTGTCAAGTATCGAAATTTCCTCCTCGGCGGTTGGATAGCCCATGCTTATTTTCATAGCAAACCTGTCCATCTGCGCTTCGGGGAGATGATATGTACCGTAAGTTTCCACAGGGTTTTGTGTTGCAAGAACCATAAACGGCTTCGGCAATGTATATGTCTCGCCGTCTGCGCTGACCTGATGTTCCTCCATAACTTCAAGGAGCGAGGACTGTGCTTTCGGTGAAGCACGGTTTATCTCGTCCGCAAGCAGAAAATTGCAGAAAGCCGCACCCTTTCGAAAATCGAAATCCCCTGTTTCACGGTTCAACATGGAAAATCCCGTGATGTCCGAGGGCATAATGTCGGGTGTCATCTGGACACGGCTGAAAACGCCGTTTACCGACTTTGCCAAAGCGGCGGCAAGCTGGGTCTTTCCCACGCCGGGGACGTCCTCAACAAGTACGTGTCCCTCTGTCAGCAGAGCCGCAACCGCCTGAATTATCGGTGTACGCTTGCCTATAATTACCTTTTCAATGTTTTCTACCAAAAGCTGTACTTTTTCGTTCATTTTTAAAAATCCTTTCATTTATGTTCAAGTTCATATTTAAGATATTCGTTATACTCGTAATGGATGTCACAATTTGACAGTGCCTTTTCAAGAGCGTCAATTTCGTCCTGTTCTATGTCAAAACCATAGGATATTCTAAGATATTCAAGATCACTCAGATTTCCGAGGGAACTTATATCATTATTTCCTCTAATATACACTACGAGGCGTTTAAGATTTGTCAATTTGCTCAATGTATTTATGCAGTCGGAATTATAATATTCAAAGCTCAAATATTCAAGTCCTGTTAAATCAGCAATCGGGCTTATGTCGCTTATCTGGTTGTAAATATCAAGATGTTTAAGGTTTGTCAGACTGCTTATCGGACTTATATCCTCAACATCTGTGTAGCTAATATCCAAATCTTCAAGATTTGGCAAACCTTTTATAAAACTTATATCATTTATTGACGAATGATAAATACGTAAGCTTTTTAAATTAGCATATCTTGTCAAACTTTCAAGTTGGCTAATATCTCTTGTGCCGGAGTACAATAGTGATAATGTTTCAAGGGTGGGTATATCTCCCAGTGCGCTGTAATCGTCAATGTGGCAGAAATTTATTTCTACCTCTTTAAGATTGGGCAGTTCGGTCAGAAACGATAAATCACTTACTTCCGCATCTCTAAGCTGAAAGTATATTCCGGAATAATCCTTTATTCCGCTTAATGCCTTACTTACGTCTTCAATTTTGTCATCTCTCAGTATACCAAGTTCTAACGTTCTTATATAGGTTAATTGGCTCAAAGCGTCAGCATCTTCCGCAGTAAGGTCATAAGAATCCAAAACCAAATATTTAGGGTCTATATCGTAATCCCGCCCGCCTATAACAACCTTTTTTTTCTCTGTCGTTGTCTCGGTCAATTCTGTTTCTATATTTTCAGAAGTCGCAGTGATCGTTGTCGTTGTCTCGGGAGGTTCTGTTTCGGTATTTTCGGAAACTGTCGTGACCGTTGTCGTTGTTTCGGTATCTTTATTTGCCAAAACCATTGTCTCCTCCGCAGAAGTAGCCGTCGTGACTTCCTGCGTGTCAGCCTTGCTGCACCCCGACAAAAGAAATCCCAATGTCAAAATTAATGCTAACTGTTTTTTCGTAATGATCCCTCCAAAAGTTTAATCAATTGCCGCAAAGACAAGTCCCGGGTTCAAAACAATATCCCTTACCTCGTCTCTTGTGAGAAGCACAGTACCCTGCGTGCCCTCCAGAAAAATTTCCTGCGAAGCTTCAAGCAGGTCAAAGGACTGCTCCAGAACGCCCATAATTTCGGGAATGATAACGCTGTCAAGGCTGTTTGCCGCAATACTTAACGCAAACAGCGGATTGGAAGCGTTTTTATACTGGTCGGAGGTTTCTTCAAGCTTTTCAAACGCCTGTATTATGCGGTCGAAATACTTTAAGCTGTCCTCATAAAGCGCGGCGAAAAGCTCACCCTGCAAGTAAACGTCCTTGTATTTTTCCGCAAAATCGTCCCGTATCGCCTTAACTTCCTCGGTCATTGCTCCATAATCAGCCGTAAGCATTGCCGTTATATCGCTTGAATTGACCTTTGCCATAACAATGTTTAACGTCTCGATAACGCTTGACTCCATTTCGGCGGCAAGACGCTTTTTCTCCTTTAGCTCGGGACGGGTTTCCTCTGCGCTGTATTTGTAGCCGTCAAGAAAATAATGCTCGATAAGGAAATTTGTAACCGTCTCCTGCTCCTGCGCCGTAAGGGTAAACATTGATTTTTTGGGAATTCCCGTCCTGTCTTCGGGGATCAGACCTCCCCTTTTAAATTCGGTAATTATTTCATCTTCAGCCGCTGACGTTTCCGTCTCGGTCACAGTCGTTTCGGGGACGGTGGTTATTTCGGTTATTTCCGTAACCTCTGTAACAGTAGTTTCCTCTGTCGTAACGGTTGTCTCCTCGGAAGTTGTTGTAACAGGCGGCTCTGTAACGGGCGGTTTGGTTTCCATGACCGTGGTAACAATGGTCTCGCCCTGTTCTTCAAACTGTTTTACAGCTTCTTCCTCGGCTTTTTTTATTTCTTCTTCAAGCCGATTTTGAATAACAGCCTCCGCAAGAGTTTTTTCCCTTGCGCTTGCTTCCGCAACATAGCTTTCGGTAAAATGCGCCGCCGTNCCGACGCTTATTGCTCCNACGGNAAGNATGGNGCAAATNTTTATAATATTAACACTATCGGGCATANCTGCTCCTTTCGCTTATCATTAGTATTAAAATTNTTCTCCGCAGTATTTTTCCTGTTCTTCCTCNGGAAAAGCCCTGCTCCAATGGTACGGAGACAGTTCCTCCAANGTGCGGAAAATAATATCGTTTTTNGGATTTGTNACCGCAACCTTTACGGAATNTCCCCAGTACATAAGCCTTTCCTGACAAATNCCNCANGCGGTAAGAATTTTCGGTTTTTCTTTTTCATTATTNCTCNTCACNCACATGGAATGTGTTATCCGCAGATTAAATTTCTGCGCTTCGCACATTGCTCCTGTTTCCATACAAAGTCCNGCGCCGCTGTTAAAATTTTCAAGNGCAACGCTTGTAAGAAATNTTCCGTCGGCAGTANGCATAATNGCACANCCTCCCCANCCNGTNGGAAAACGCTTGTCAAGGAACTCGCAGGCTTNGGAATACATTTCCTCGCCTAATATTTTATCGTCCACTATAAATCCCCCTTACGCGGATTTCTTTCCGCTGAAATCCTTTTTNTTAGCGGCGGCTATGCANAACACNTAAACNNANNNTGCCGAAACNGCAAGAATTACNCACCTTACCATTTGACTTTCTCCGCTGTTTAAAGTTACAGCCATATTTGCAAGNCCGAGAGAAATTCCCGCNANCAGCGAGAAAAACANNGCGGCGGACTCCCTGCCNGTTATAAGCGAAACAAGCATATTNATNNTNCCGCAAAGGACGTACAAAAGAAGCANAGACAAGGAAGCAAGCAGTATAGTCGGCAGNGGCGGNGCNAAAAAATCNTCCGCAGAGTGTCCCAGCATAACGCGTACTCCAATAAATCCGCTGCTCCAAAGGCTGCTGAAATTAAACGCCCTTGAACACACGGTATAATTTATTATAAATACCGCCGCAAAGAATATAAGCGTGTTTATCAGATAAGTAATAAGCTTTCCCGCAAGCCAACGGGGACGGCTGCCGCAGCGNAGAATTTCTATCCCGCCGAAGCCGCTGTCGAACATTATCCCGCAAACCGTAAAAAGGTACAGCGGAAGATAAATAAATACGATATTNACCGTATCGGTTATTATCAGGAACAACGCCTCAAAGGACGAAAACGCCGCCATATCCGCAATGTCAATGTATTTNTGTACGCTTACCACCGCCGTAAATGCAATTACAGCCAAAGCAAGACACCACCTTGCGGCAGGGATATGCTCTGATAAGCTGAACATAACGCCTCTTAACCTTTTCAATTTATCTCAAATCTCCTTGTTTTAATTACTCCAAAAACGGTTAGAAAAAGTCCTGCCGCCGTCAAAGCCGCGGGAACAACAAAACGCATAGNTGAAATTGNTCCNCCGTTTATAGACGGCGCAATATCAAGCGGCGGATAAAAGCNTTCCAAGCCAATGTAGGGAAAAGCATAGATACACAGCATATAAAGCACCTGCGGCATAACAAGTGGGACGTACCTTTGCTTNTTTACAAAGGTCAGACCGTATGAAAAAGCCGCATATCCAAAGCCNAANGTTATTGGAAGCGTAAGTTCTGCAAGAGATTTTCCAATATCGGAAACGCCGCCGAGCAGAGTACATACTAAAAACAACGTAAACTGCGGTATAAACAAAGNCGCTGCTCCCGAAATTCCCGCCGTAAAAAAACGCTGAAGCTCATAGCCGCTTTTGCGGAGCTTTATGGTCATAAGGGTAACATACAGCGTTTCCCTCTCCTGCATTATCATAACGGAATACGGCATTGCCGCAAGAAGCGGAGCGACAAAAGGCAGCGCAAGAGCCTGCGACAATGTGTAAAGCTTCTCCCCTGCTCCCGCAAAAAGCCGATACGCCATTGCTCCGAAAAGAAGCAGTGCTCCCAAAGCAACGCTAAGATAAAATGCAGGCTCGGTAAAAATTCTTTTCAGATCTGTTTTAATAAATCTCATATCAAGCCTCTTTCACGGTACAGTCGTCGATCAAAAATTTCTTTCCGCAAAGCGAATCAATATCCTCCGCAATATGGCTTGCAAGGACAATTGTTGCGCCGCTTTCATTCAGCTCCGTAAAAAGCTTTCTTATCTCGGAGACCGACTGTGTGTCAAGACTGTTCATCGGCTCGTCCAGTACAAGCAGTTCCGGCTTGTTCATAACAGCTTGAATTATGCCAAGCTTCTGCCGCATACCGAGAGAATATGTTCTTACGGGACGCTTATTTTTCGGGTCAAGACCAAGTCTTTTCATAAGCTCCGAAATTTCTTCCTCGCGGACGGGATTTGCGCTCATGGAGTTTAAAATTTTCAGATTTTTCATTCCGCTGTAATGGGGAATAAATCCCGGAGTTTCTATCATTACCCCGAGACTGTCCATAAATCTGTGCTTTGCGGTAAAATTTGTCCCGCCTATATAAATGTTCCCCGAATCGGGAATAAGCAGACCCGACATAAGCTTGAAAATAACGGTCTTTCCGCTGCCGTTTCTNCCCACNAAGCCGCATATTTCTCCCTTTTCNACGGAAAAANTCACGCTTTTNAGTACAGGCATACCGTTAAAGCTTTTGCACACGTCCCTAAAAATTATATAGCTCATATGACCCGCCCTTCTGTTTTANATAATANAAATATAGTATACCTTATTGCCGCATAAATGTCAAGCAAACCAAGCTGTACACATACAAAAANGGCTTGCAGATATTGCNGATCTGCAAGCCGTATTTTTTATTCNAGNTCNCGTATATACCGNACNCTGCGGAANATAAGNCANACAAGCACTCCAANAATACCTATCACAAAGAACAGCAGAGCTGCTCCCGAGCCTTTTCCGCTGCCGAACAGCGTTACNAGGATACTGTCNCNTGANANNCTCGCCATGAACGGTTCAAAGAACTTATCCACAAGCAGNCCGCCGAGNAAGTANCCNATAGGTATTGTAAAAAACTGTAAAGTATTTCTTGCGGAATAAACTCTACCNTGCATATCCGTTGGAATTTTCGACCGCATGATAACGTCCATATTNGCGTTCATAAGCGGGATAAGTATCCAGCCGAGAATTCCTCCGAAGCTCCACCAAAANGTGTTTTTACCGAAAGCAAGGAAGAAATTTTCCGTACTCATGGAAAACAGCAGGCAGTTGAATATAACTCNTATCCTGCTTTTCGGNGCGGGGNAAAATACCGCNATTATGCTNCCNNCAAAATTTGNCGCNCCTATGCAGGCNTTNACGATACCCAANGNAGTCTCGTTGGNAACGGACAATATCATNGGCGAAAGCGCAGCNTCATAAATTGAAGCAATAAAATTTATCGCNGCCATNGACATTATAAGCCACCANATACCCTTGTTGGTTTTAAGGTANGAAAGTCCGTCCTTTGCCGTTTGTAAAAGGCTTTCGGACTTTACTTGCTCATTCTCCGTTTCGGGGATTTTTATAAAGAACAGCAATACTAAAAATGCTACCGCAAATGTTATAAGGTCGAAAGCTATTACCGACTCAACCCCCGCAAAGCCCACCATTGCCGAAGCAAAAACAGGCGTTAGGATAGATACCAGAGAATTTGAAAACGACCTCATGCCGCTTGTTTTCTGATAATGCTCTTTCGGGGTCAGCAGNGTTGAAGCAACGTCCGAAGCGGGCTGCTGGACGGTATTCATAAGNCCATTCAAAGCATTTAAAATGTATAAATGCCATATTTCAAGATTTCCTGTTTTCAGCAGAACAAGCACCGTTACCGTACACGCCGCCGCAATACTGTCGCAGACAAGCATTGTTGCCTTTTTGTTCCATTTGTCGCTNAGNGCGCCNGCAAAAATGCTCATAACAACATANGGCGCATAAGAGCAGACCGTAAGCATTGCGGTTGACAACGCCGAGCCGCTGCTGCTGTAAAGCCAGATCACAAGCGCAAAATTTGTCATTGCGCTTCCCAACGTGGAAAGCGACTGTGTAATCCAAAGAATTATAAAGCTTTTAAGTTCTTTTAATGTTTTTTTCATATTACCTTGCTCCTTTGATATATTTTTACCAAAAAAGTGCAAGGCATGACGTTTTATTTAGCTCTGTGAAGTCCGTCATTCCCTGCACAGAGCATAGGCACTCATAAGTATCATAAAAATTTCTCCTTTACATAATTAATTAATATTTCTGACTTTTACCCCGTCAATAGCTTCAATAAAATCAAGATATTCGTTCATAACATCGGCGGGAACGCCTGCGACAATGTTGGGGTCTGCGTACATTTCGTCAAAAGCGTACACTTCGCCGTCATAATATAAAGCCCACGGGTCTGTAAGCTGTCTCTTCATTGCGTTAATGTCATCGGAATATAGCGCAGAAATCATTTCCTCCGGATAATACATACCGGGATAGTCAATATATTCTTCATTCTTCTTTCGGAAGTCCTCTTCAGAAATACCCAGTTCAACTATAGCTTGGTAAATAGCCGGAAACTTGTTCATTTCTTCGTCGGATTTTTTCAGAAAAACATTGTCGACCCACTCTTGAAGCACATCTTGCCCTATAATTTCACCGACTATGTATATATTTTCTACCTTTGCATCATATTTCCGTATAAAGGAATACTTATCGTAAGCCGAATTGTCGATAGACTTTATTCTGTTGACTATTTCAGTATCTGTTTCGCCGACGGATGCTTCTGTCTCGGTCTCGGCTTCCAATTCGGTACTCTCCGTTTCCTCTGTAATTGTCTCTATACTGATTTCAGTTTCGGTTTCAAATACTGAGAAGCTTTCCTTTGGTAAAAGTTCATAGGGAATATAATTTATTACCTGCTTACTTTCTTCAGACAGCGAATTATATTGTTCTAACCATTCAATGGTTTCGCTTGAAAGTTCATCTCTTAAAAATGCTTTTCCCTCATAATAAATTACATTTTCGGAAGCTGTAGTCTGAACTTCATCGGCGGACGTATTGTCAACGCTGCTGCAAGAACTTAACATAACCGCAGAAAGTACGCAAATTGCCAAAAATTGTTTCTTCATATTTATCCACCTTTTATACAAGGACTTGCCAACTGTTTAAAAAGTTGGCAAGTCACATAAAAATATGTAATTATTCCTTGTAATTAATAAGCTCGTCAAGCATTTTCGGCAATTCTGTTTCCATATTTTCATTAGTAAACTGACAAGTACCCACAGCCTTGTGTCCGCCGCCGCCGTATTTCAGCATAAGCTTGCCGACATTTACATTTGAAGTACGGTTAAGTATGGAGTAACCAACAGCCGCACTACAGCCCTGACCGCCCTTGCCGCTTACTATCCATGCGGAAATGTTCTGCTCGGGATAGAGACTGTAAATAAGGAAACGGTTGCCCGAATAAATGGGGTCAACGCCGCGGAGGTCGCTGATGATAACGTCCTTTTCAACTCTTGTGTGCGCCTTTACCATTTCCTTAAATTTTTCTGTCTGCTCCATATAAATGTCAATTCTTTCCTTAACATCGGGCAGAGCCAGAATTTCGTCCGTATTCATGGTACGGCAGCAGTCAATAAGCTTTTCCATGAGCTGATAGTTGGAAATAGTGAAGTTGCGCCACCTGCCCAAGCCCGTTCTGGGGTCCATAAGGAAGCCGACAAGTATCCAGCCTGTGGGGTTGAGTATCTCGTCACGGGTAAGATTTCCGCTGTCAACCTTGTCAACGGCGATCATCATATCGTCATAGTGACCGAAACGCTCCTCGCCGCCGTAATAATCGTAAATAATTCTCGCGCATGAGGGAGCGATACGGCTCTCGCCTCTGTACTTGCCCTCAAGCTGATTGCGCTCAAATTCGCTTGAATGGTGGTCAAACCAAAGTCCGCAGCCCTCAACGTAAGGCACGTTGGCAAGGCAGTCGTCCTCGGTTATCTCGATAAGCCCGTCCTGCAAGTCCTTTGGGTGGGCAAATTTCCAATGGTCTATAACTCCGACATCTTTCAGCAAAGCGCCGCAGGCAAGTCCGTCAAAGTCCGAACGTGTAACAAGTCTCATTTCAACACAACTCCTAACAAATTAATTGGCATACAAATATATGTTAATATTATACAACATTTCATTTTAAATTTCAAGTGTTTTTTGGGAAAAAATTAAGAAATGCGGGAATTTTGAAATTTAAGACTGAATATCACCGTATGTATCGGCTTCGTACAGCTTTGTCGGTCTGCCCCAATCATACAAATCAAGACCTATCTCACGAAAACCGTATTTTTCGTAGTACCCTATATGGTCTGTGGTAAGATACAGCTTGTCAAAGCCAAGCTTTGCCGCCTCATTTCTTGCATGGTCGAGCAGCATTTTTCCCATTCCCAAGCCGCCCCTCATATTCGGGTCAACAAAAAGCGATGTAATAAAGGGAGTAAATTCATCTTTCCTTGTTATAAGGTCATGCTCGGAAAGCTGATAAAATCCTATTATCTCATCTTCCTCCCCCAAAGCTGCCCATGTTTGCGGCAGAAACGCTGCGGCAGCGCTTTTATCTGCACAATCGGCGAAACAGCCGTAAACCTTTTCCCATTTTTCTTTGCAGTATTCCTTTACTTTTTCGCATAATTCATAATTGCCCGCAATTGATACTATTTTCATATAAATTCTCCTTAATGCGGTCAAATAAAAAATGTTCCCGATAACAGGAACACTTTAAATTTATCATATAACATTATTTGCTTTGACCGCGTTAAGCAGCATAACGTGAATGACAGATATTCCCTAATCGGACGATTAAATTTCTCATATCATTCACCTGCCTTTAAAGTTTAAGTAATTATATCACATATCTGCGCTTTTGTCAAGCCGTTCAAATCCAAATTTGAAAGTTTTGTTAAATTATAACGAAATATGCTCAAATA
>JAAVHM010000053.1 GCA_014799675.1 Ruminococcus sp.
GTGGCGGCTGCGGCTAAGAGATAAATATGAAAAAGAGCAAAGTATTTCCGCTAATATTTTTATTGATATTTATTATTTTGATATGCTGTATTGCTGTATCTTCTTTACCTAATAAAGACGAAAAATTAAGGAAAAGTGAATATTTGATAAATTCAGACAGCTTGATCGGAAAGAATATCAATGTTTGTAAAGATTACTGGGAAGAGGACGCGACAATATATAAAGCGTCTGACACAGACTTTAAAACATTTTATGCCGGATGTATCAATCAAAGAGTATTTGGAATGAGTGATTCTCAGCATTATTATGTTGTTGTTTATTATGAAAATGATATTATTACAGATTTAGAAATTCTTCCATATAAAAATGGATAAACTATGAAAGGAGCCTTGACCTGCGAGCTTTTTGTGCCGCAGGTCAATTGTGGCATATTATGGCTATGCAGATCGATTTTAACCGTCTTTCACCTATGATGAAGCAGTATTTTGCTGTGAAAAATAAATACAAGGGGCATATACTGTTTTTCAGGCTGGGAGATTTTTACGAGATGTTTTTTGACGACGCAATAACCGTCTCCCGTGAGCTGGAGCTTACGCTGACAGGCAGGGACTGCGGTCTTGCGGAACGTGCGCCTATGTGCGGTATACCGTATCATTCCTGTGAACTGTACATAAAACGTCTTATCGAAAAAGGTCATAAGGTTGCTATCTGCGAACAGCTTACCGACCCTAAGGACGTTAAAAGCGGAGGTATTGTTGAACGTGATGTCATAAGAATTGTCACACCGGGTACTCTTACCGAAAGCAGTTTGTTGGATGAGTCCAAAAACAACTACATATGCGCTGTTTATGCCTGTGAAAGCGAGTGCGCTGTTTGCTTTGCGGATATTTCCACGGGCGAAGTTCACCTGTTCAGCAAAAAGGGCAAGGACATACAGAACGAGGTCATTAACGAGCTTTCACGGTTTGAGCCTGTGGAAATACTTTTCAATGAAAAATTTCTCGATTATAAGGACGTTTACGAATTTATACGAAGCAAGCTGAACAGCTCCGTGCAGCTTCTTGAAAGCGAGCATTTTGACGTTTCCGAAAAGAGGGAAGCTGTGCTGAAACAGTTCAATGTTTCGGAGCTTTGCGAGATAGGGCTTAACGAGGAAACGCCCGAGGCTTCCTGTGTTTGCGGACTTTTTGACTATATAAGCGATACCCAAAAGGCTTTGGTGGGAAGATTTACCGAGATAAAGCGGTATAACGACAGCTATTTCATGGAGCTTGACATGACCGCAAGGCGCAATCTTGAACTTACGGAAACCATGCGGAACAAGGAGAAAAAGGGAAGTCTCCTTTGGGTTCTCGACCACACGGAGACCTCTATGGGCAAGCGTCTGTTAAAAGCGTACATTGAACAGCCGCTTATAAAGCCTGCAATAATCATAAACCGTCTTGACGCTGTGGAGCAGCTTTGCAGACAATCTGTTATACGTGAGGAGCTTGCGGACGAGCTTTCAGGGGTTTACGATTTGGAGCGTCTTATGACGAGGGTCATGTATAAGACCGCCACGCCGAGAGATTTGAAGTCACTTTCAACAACGGCTTTGCATTTGCCAACAGTAAAAATGCTTTTGGATAACTTTTCCTGCAAGCTTATGGTGGAGCTTAACAAGAATATACACACCCTTACCGAAATTTCGGGACTTATTGAAAATGCCGTAAAGGACGAGCCTCCCGTAAACGCAAAGGAGGGCGGCGTTATAAAGGACGGCTTCAACGAGGAGCTTGACCGTCTTAGGAATATCATCAATAACGGCAAGAGCATTATTGAAGACATTGAGCAGCGTGAAAAGGAGCGCACGGGTATAAAGAACCTGAAAGTAAGCTACAACCGTGTTTTCGGATATTATATCGAGGTAACGAAATCGTTCCTTAAAAAAGTTCCCCCCGAGTATATNAGAAAGCAGACNCTTACCAACTGCGAGAGGTTTATTACGGAGGAGCTGAAAACCGCCGAAAATGAAATTCTCGGCGCAAATGAAAAGGTTCTGTCNCTGGANTANGAGATTTTCTGCGAGGTTCGGGACTTTGTCGCAACCCAGCTTGTAAAGGTGCAGGAGACGGCTTCCGCAATAGCGCAGTTGGACGTGCTTTGCTCCTTTGCGTACACCGCTTTGAAAAACGAGTACACAAAGCCCGAAATTGCCATTGACGGCATAATCGACATAAAGGACGGCAGACACCCTGTTGTTGAGCTTATGCTCACGGACGAGATTTATGTCCCCAACGACACATACCTTGACTTGGGCAGCAACAGAATGTCGATAATTACGGGACCAAATATGTCTGGTAAATCCACATATATGCGGCAGACGGCGCTTATTTGCCTTATGGCGCAAATGGGCTGCTTTGTCCCCGCAAAATACGCAAAGCTTTCTATTGTGGATAAAATCTTCACAAGGGTAGGTGCTTCCGACGACCTTACGGCGGGGCAGTCCACGTTTATGGTGGAAATGAGCGAGGTTGCGGACATACTGAAAAACGCCACAAAGCAGAGCCTTGTTATTCTTGACGAGGTGGGACGGGGAACGTCCACATACGACGGAATAAGCATTGCCACTTCCGTTGCGGAATATATTGCAAATTCCCGTGTGCTGGGCTGTAAGGCTCTTTTTGCCACACATTACCACGAGCTTATAAAGCTTGAGGACGAGCTTGAGGGTGTAAAGAATTACAGCGTTGCGGTTAAAAAGCGGGGCGAGGATATAAAATTCCTGCGTAAGATAGTCCGCGGCGGCGTTGACGACAGCTACGGCATTGAGGTGGCAAAGCTTGCGGGGCTTCCCAACAAGGTACTGAACCGTGCAAAGCAGCTCCTTGCCGAAATGGAGCAGGACGACGGCAAGACCGTGAAAAAAAGCGACGACCAGATCTCATTCGGTACTATCGGAAACGACAAAATAATAGACAGACTTAGGAAAACCAATGTGGACGAGCTTACCGACGAGGACGCAAAGTACTTTCTGCGTGAATTGTGTGACATGGTTGAATAATTCATAATTATTCGGCTTTAAATTATAATTTAACGGAGGAAGTATAGTGAAATATTATGAAAAAAAATGTTGACCTTGATACACATGATGTAAATTTAAATATTCATTATACCATACCAAAAGAGCTTTGGAATAAAGTAATAGAGGTTTTTAGCACTATGCCATATTGGATTGAAGATAAACAAAACAGAGATGATTGTCTGTTTTGGTATGATGAAGACGAATGTGTTGAATTATATTGTTCAGTTGAACCCGGGGGAATACAAATTAGTGGTCTTATGATGTATGAAATATGGCGAAAATGGTATCCAAATCTAAAAAGACGTTTATCTGACGTTCTCGGTTACGAAATAGGCGAACCAGAAGAAGGATATGATTTTAAATACTGGGATTAAACGATATTTTTTAACGCAATGTAATAATAATGAATTATGAATTGATATAAGGGTGGGCTAAATGCCTTTTGAAAAATTATGTGATATGCTGGAATAGAGGATAGAATTGTATGGCGGGGGCTTGCTCCCGCCTGTAACGGAGGGGATTTTATGGATTGTCCGAAATGCGGCGGAAATATGGAAAAAGGGTGTATAGCATTTCCTCACTACGGGTATGGATTACGCTACATTGACTACCATATTCAGTGGTACTATGAAGATTCCATTGAAAAATACGGCGGTTTTTTTAAATCTCTTTTTACAAAACCCGATTTAACATTTGGAACAAAAAAATATAAAATGGGCGTACAAGGTCTTGACGCATATCTTTGTGAGAAGTGCGGTACAATAACAGTTATGCCGCTGCCCGAAGATGCCGAGAATATTGAGTATTATATTGACAATTCCGATACGGAGGTATAAATGGCAAGAGTACAGGTTTTAAGCAAGGAAACAGCGGAGCTTATCGCTGCGGGCGAGGTCATAGAACGTCCAAGCTCCATTGTCAAGGAATTGGTGGAAAATTCTATAGACAGCGGCGCGACAAGCATTACCGTTGAAATAAAGCACGGCGGCGTAAGCTATCTTCGTGTTACTGACAACGGCTGCGGGATAGAGCATGAGGACGTCCCTACGGCTTTTCTTCGTCATGCCACAAGCAAAATTCACGACAAGAACGACCTTGACAGCATTATGACCCTCGGCTTCAGGGGGGAGGCTCTCGCTTCCATATGCGCCGTGGCAAAGGTGGATATGCTGACAAAGACTGCGGAAAGCGAGTACGGTACACATTACGCCATAAACGGCGGTACGGAGGCTGAATACGAGCAAAGCGGCTGTCCCAACGGCACGACTATTATTATAAGAGATATTTTTTACAACGTTCCCGCACGTCTCAAATTTCTTAAAAAGGACGTTGCGGAGGGTAACGCCATTGCTTCGATAGTGGATAAAATCGCTCTTTCCCACCCCGAAATTGCCTTTAAATTTATACGGGACAACAAGCAGGAGTTTATCACACCGGGGGACGGTGAACTGTATTCCTCCATGTATTCGGTCATGGGCAGGCAGTTTGCGGCTTCAATGATACCAGTTGATTACGAGCTGAACGGGATAAAAATAGACGGTTTTACGGTAAAACCTCTTTTCGGCAGACCAAACCGCACTATGCAGCACTTTTTTATAAACGGCAGATATGTAAAGTCTTTGACCTGTACACGCTCCCTTGAACACGCCTATATGAACAGCATTATGGAGGGGAAATTCCCGTCCTGCGTTTTAAGGCTGACTATACCGCCCTCCGTGCTGGACGTGAACGTCCACCCCGCAAAGATAGAGGTGCGGTTCACCGACGACAGGATAATTGCCGACAGTATTTTCTTTGCTGTAAAAAATGCAATTCTCCTTGACACGCAGCCTGCTGAAATTACAATAAAGCAGCCTAAGGTCGATTACACAAAGCCGCTTCCCGAGGAACAGCCCGTTTACACACAAATGCAGATGTCTGACCGCCATAACAGCGAAATTGTTTCCGAGATACAATATCATCATGAGGAAATGCCTGTTCAGTGCGCCGCGCCTATGGAGCATATTTCTGTTGTTGGCAAGCCAATTGAGAACAAGCCCTTTGCGGAAACTGTCATAAACACCAAGCCGCCCGCCGATATTGTGAATATCCCATATGAGATACCAAAGGAAAGCTCCGCCGAGGAAGTGCCTATCGAGCAGCTTCCACCTGCGGAAAGCATGGATTTCAAGTATATTTCCGAGGCTTCCTTTGAGAAAAAGGCGGAAAAACCTGCTCCCGAGCCGCCTAAGGAGATATATTTCAGAGTAATAGGCGAAGCGTTCAAAAATTACATAATTGCCGAGGTGGAGAGCGATATTATTTTTGTTGACAAGCACGCCGCCCACGAGCGTATTTTGTTTGAAAAGCTGCGGTCGGGAAGTCAGAAGCTTGTTTGTCAGCTTCTTTTGCAGTCCGAGGAAGTCCTGCTTGATTTTGAGGAATTCAACGCGCTTACCCAGAACACGGATTTTGTCCGCGAGCTTGGGTTTGAGTTTGAGATTTCGGGAAACTCAAAGGTAAGCGTCCTCGGTATACCAAGCATACTGGACGGCTGTGAGCCGAAAGACCTTATTATCGAGCTTGCGCGGAACATCAGCGACAACAAGGCTAACCCAATGCCCGAGATTTTGGACGATATGTACCACACCTTTGCCTGCAAGGCAGCGATAAAAGCCAATGATATAACTACCCTGAAAGAGCTTTCGGAGATAGTCAGGACAATTCTCACCGACGAGAGGATAAGGTACTGTCCCCACGGCAGACCTGTTATGTTCAAGCTTTCAAAGCGGGAGCTGGAGAAGCAGTTTAAGAGGATAGTTTAGAGGAGTTGATTCAGCATGAAATTCAAATGTTTTTGCGGGAATGTTATAAACGCAACAGTAAGCCCTTGCGAGGGAGTATGCGTATTACATAATAAGAATGAATATCTATTGTGGATTAAATTTATTTGTGATTTAATCCCTATGAAAGAACATCCTGACTTTAAAAGAGTATTTTTTTGCGAAGAATGTAAAAGATATTCTGTTTTTGACGGAGAAGACCTATACGTGTTTAAGCCCAGCCCAGTTGAAACGATACAGACTAATGACTATGAAGCATATCATTTAATGGATGAATTTGAGAGCGAAAAAATATGCTGTGCATATGATGATCCTCAAAAAATAAATGAAACAATAAAATCCGATTTCAGTTCTCTGCCTAAAACGCGAATGATGAATATTTCACTTACAAAAGAAAAGGCATATATTGAAAATTTAGACGGAAGTATTGAAACATATGTTATTGACCATATAGTAAAAAGATGACTGAAAAAAGAATGGCGGTGAATAGCTTGTCCGAAAAAAAAATACCATTGCTTGTGATAGCGGGACCCACAGCTTCGGGAAAGACAGCCCTCGGCATTGCCTTGGCAAAGGAATATGGCGGGGAAGTGGTTTCCGCCGATTCAATGCAGATATACAAGAGTCTGGACATTGCCACGGCTAAGCCGACGGCGGAGGAGACCGAGGGCATACCCCACCACCTGATAAGCATTGCCGATATGGACGCGGAATTCAGCGTTGCGGACTATGTGCGGCTTGCAAAGGAAAAAATTGCCGATATACACGAAAGGGGCAAGCTTCCCATACTTGTTGGTGGAACTGGTTTGTACATCAATTCCCTTATAGACAACGTGAACTTTGACAATGCGGACACAGTGGGAAATGATGGAAGCGTGCGGAAAAGGCTTGCTGAAGAAGCGGAAAGGCTTGGGGGAGAAGCCATGCACAAACGTCTTGCGGAGATAGACCCAGAGACGGCGGAGGCTGTCCCGCCGCAGAATATTATAAGAATTATTCGCGCTTTGGAGGTCTGCGAGCTTACGGGAATGAAATTCAGTGATTACAAGCGGGCAAATGCGGGTCGGGAGTCGGACTATCGGCTTTGCATGATAGGTCTGAACTACCGCGACAGGGACTTGCTTTACGACAGGATAAACAAAAGAGTGAGCATAATGGCAGAAAATGGCATAGTGGAGGAGTGCAGAGCCGTCTATGAGAACGAACGTCTCGGCACGGCTTGTCAGGCGATAGGTTACAAAGAGCTTATCCCGTACTTCGAGGACAGGGAGATTTTGGAAAGCTGTCTGGACAAAATACGCCTCGGTTCACGGCGATATGCCAAAAGACAGCTTACATGGTTTCGTCGGGATTACCGAATTAACTGGATTTATTTGGACGATTTCAATAATTTTGATGAAATTATTGAAATATGTAAAAAAACAGTAGCCAAATCGGAAATTATGTGATATAATATTATTAAGCATTTTCATTTTTATGTGAAAACGCTTGAAGTGAAAAAATATGTCCTGATACGGAAGGAATGGTAAAATGAATAAAAATATAAACCTTCAGGATGTTTTCCTTAATCAGGTAAGAAAGGACAAGCTTCCCGCAACGTTCATACTTACGAACGGATTTCAGTTCAAGGGCGTTGTAAAGGGGTTTGACAGCTATGTTGTGATAGTTGACAGCGACGGAAAGCAGGAGCTTGTTTTCAAGCACGCTATTTCGACGATAATTCCCGCAAAAACTATCGCGATACTTGACTCGGAAGAGTAGGCGGTCATATGAACACGATCACAGTCAGAATTCTTGTTTTTCTCCTGTCGCTGTTCATTCTGATCACGGTTTTCAGTCAGATCAGTATTCAGTTTCAGGATTCTTATGTGACGGAAACGGCTGTTTTGTATTCTTCTGCCGAAAAGGTATCGTTCCAGGGGGTTTATATAAGGAATGAAACTCCCGTATACGGCGGCGCAAGCGGCGTACTGAGTTACCCCAATGCGGACGGCAGCAAGATAGCAAACGG
>JAAVHM010000054.1 GCA_014799675.1 Ruminococcus sp.
TTTCGGAAAAAATTTCCGCCGCCGANTGGGCGCAAAANGCCATTGCCTCNGTGCGTCTGCTCTTTTNGGCAAGACCGTTTGACACCGAAAACGAGTTCAGAATGACCGCCGCCGCAATGCTGAAAAANAGCAGCACGATNATCATTTCAAGAAAAAATAAATTGAACCGAACCGCCTTTGCNCGGGGCTTAATTGGACTTTTCAACTGCTGCACCTCCGTTGCTTATGCGGCAGTAAGCGGTGAATTTTTCGCCCTCTGCGCCTGTTGCCGAAATTTTTGCAAGCCCGCCGCCGCAGTCCTCGACCTCAAAGTCTTTTGCGCTGAAAACCGCTTCNCCGCCCTCGGGGACAGCCTCGCTGCCAAGGGAAAAAAGCCGTTCGTAAAGAACGCCGTCCCGNTGNTAAATAAGNGTCTTGCTGTCAGAACTTTCCAGAAGAATATCGCCGCCCGCGGTAATTTCCGCGCTNTCGCAGGAACGGAGCTTGTTNGTCACATACCGCACCGCCGCCGCGGAATTGAACGTGTTGTCATAATTTTCCGAAATACGCTTGTAAGCCGTNGCNGCNACGGTAATAATTACCAANCAGCACACGGTAAAAATCAGGAACAGAACCATGCTTCCCGCCGCGCTGACGGTCTCGGAAAGCCGTTTTGTATCTGCGGTATTCATGAATTTCCCTCCCTCGACCTTTCGATGACAGTNACNGTCGGGCTGATGTTTGCGCCGAAATATTCGTAGTGTACTATATAANTGTCGCTGCTGATGTTTACACCGTAATTTTCTTCAAGATATTCAAGCTCCCGCGGGTACTCGCCCTCAATGGAGTAACAAAGNGCCGCGCCGTTCATAACCGATTTTTTCAACGCTTCCGCACGGTTTTTCCCGGAGGCNTCCTCGGCGTTCCCAACCGATATCAGCAGCCATATTACAATAAGCGCAAACAACGCCGCAGACAGCAGCCACGNCTTATTTATCCCGNTTTTTTTCATATGCGGCAGTTCCTTTCTTNTGAAATTTTTATAGAATTTTTATGTAATATTTCTTATCTATTTATTNTTTTANTGNNGAATATTTCTTNACAANTNATCCGACATGNGACATTATATCCATAAGCGGAAGCATTACAGTAAGCAGAACCGACCCGATAATTATNGCAAGTATGCCGATTATCGCNGGCTCAATGAACGATACCGCGCCGTAAATTTTCCTGTCGCACTCCTGTCCGAAGCGCAGGCTTATCTTTTCCCAAGCCGAATCTATNGCACCNGATTTGTACGCAACTTTAAGAGAGTGAGCGTAAATTCCGGGNAGAAGCTCNGAGGACTTTAACGCGTCCGCAAAGTATTCGCCGTCAAGAACCATTTTTTCGCAGCCCTTTATGCGGGTCAGAATATTCTTGTTTTCGGTAAGTCCCGCCGCAAGCTCCAGCGACTGNTCGGGAGAAATCCCGCACTCCGCCATCATGCTCAAAGCGTTGGTAATGTCTGCCATAGCCATNGACTCCGACAAGCCCTTTGTCAGAACAAANTTTGTGAAAATTTTCGTCAGGCTNCGTCTTGCGGAGGGTATCTGCATCAAAGCCGCNGTAACCANAGTTACNCCCAGAACCACCACGAGGGCTATCATTACCACCGTTCCGAGGTTGTANGCAAAGGAAACGCTTTCGTCAACCATTGCCGCCGCGCTGTCGTCAAACTGGGCGTAAATGTCCCGAAACATCGGTATGACCTTNATNACAAGCACTATGACAACCACNGTCATCATGGCAAGCAGTATCAGCGGGTGGGAAACCGAGCTTTTCACCGTCTGCCGCANNTCNGCNCGNTTNGAATANTAGTCCGCAAGCCCTTTNAGNGAGTCCTCCANACGACCNGTTACCGAGCCTATTTTTACCATTTTTACAGCATAGGACGGGAAAATCCCCACCTTTTCCATAGCGTCAAAAAGGGNGACTTCGCCGTTCATATATTCGGCAAGCGTTCCCGANATCTCCTTNAAGCGGCGGTCGCTNCCCTCTTCCGAAATAACNGCCATACCGTCCGCNAGAGNTATTCCCGCCTCCATAAGCATNGCAAGCTGTTCGCAGAAAAAAGCGGTCTCCTCGTCCGTAAGCATTTTTACTGCCATATTAAAAATCCCTCCAAATAGTCAATTAATAATTATTAATTGTTATCTTATTTAATAAATATTTAAAAAATAATCTGCAAATATTCCGCAATCAATCAATAATTGATCAGTAAATAAACCGTAATGACAGCCCATTATTAATTATTAATTGTTAATTATTAATTAAATTCAGTATCTGTATACAGCAGAATAATTGCCGTCGTCGGAAATGTATGCTGAAATTTTCTCTTTGTCCGAATTGCTGGAATAAAACGTTGCGTCCGTAATGTTGTAGCCTTTCTTTTTAAGGAACAGTTCGGGAGTTATCCACCCTGTCTCGTCGGTGTAGACCTCGTTCCATGCGTGATAAATTTTAGGGTCTGCATAGCCTATCACAAGCCTTGCGGGAATTCCCTGTGAACGGCACATTGCCGCAAAAAGGGAAGTGTAATCGAAGCAAATTCCCTTGCCCTTTGAAAGCGTGTTGTCGGGGTAAGGCACATATCCGCTTTGAACCGTCGCGGCAAGGTTCTTGTCATAGGAAACATTTTCGGTGACATAACCAAAAATTTCCGCAATTTTTTCCACGTCGTCCGTTATCCCCGCGCAAACCTCCGCCGCTTTTTTCACGCAGGCGGAATTGCCGTCGAAGTCCACATATTTATTTGGATAAAGATAAGTTGAAACGCTGCTGGAAACATTTGCCTCAAAACTGCCCTCGGCAAGAGGCGCAAATTTGTTTCCCGAAAGCTGCTCGTAAATTTGCACACTGTAGGAACCGCTGCCCATAAGCGGGAAAAATTCCCGTTTCCCGGGGGTCAGGTCATGGTCGTAACGGATGTCGCCGCAGGTTATCCTTACCTTTGCGGCGGACGCACTTCCACTGTACATTGCCGAAATATAACCCTCTGCCGCATAGCTGTAGTCCGCCTCGGCGTTATCCCCCGAAATGACCTTGTCGCCTGTCTTTGGCATATTTATCTTGGGTATAACGACCTCCGCTTTCGGCTTGGAAGTGGTGGCGGCTGTAGTTGTTGTGGTCTCCGTTTCCGTTTTTGTTTCGGGAATTTCCGTAACGGTTTGAGAAATTTCTGTCACCGTGTTTTCCGTTTCCGAAGTTATTTCCGACGTTTGCTCCGTGTCGGAAATTTCACTCTCCGAGGTGGTCTCGGAAATGCTGTCCGTTTCCGTTTTGATTTCGGAAATTTCCGTCGTTTGCGGAGCTTCTTCGGGAATTTCCGAAATTTCCGTTTGTGCGGTCGCGGAGGAAAAATTTTGCTCCGAAGCCGCAGAAGTTGTATCGTTATTGCCGCTTGTGCAGGAAGAAAGCAGCAACGCACACATTAATGAAAAAACATATAAATTGGCTTTACGCCGCATATTGCTGCTCCTTTCACGTATTTTTTCTCGCTTTTATCAGCAAGGAATTTAAATATTCGTACCCGCCCCCTTGATAGGGGGCTTGGTAAATTATCAGTTTGTGATTTTAAGCTTTGGGGGTAGAACATGGCTGCGCCGGCTCAGCGCCGTTCCTTTTTTGAATAGTTGTATGGATATCCTGCATTTCGCAGTCCAGCTTAGATATCTCGTCCGCGCATATCTTGAGACGCTTCCGCAAATCGGGTGAAACGTCGTTCGCGGTCTTGTATTTCAGCTTGTGTTCAAGGCTTGCCCAGAAGTCCATAGCAATAGTGCGTATCTGTATTTCCACAGGAATAGGGTACGCCCCCGTGGAAAGGAAAATAGGTATTTCCACAATAAGGTGGAGGCTCTTGTAACCAGAGGGCTTGGGATTTTTTATATAATCCCGCACACGAACGAGGGTCACGTCGCTTTGGCTCGTCAGCAGGTCGGCAACGCGGTAAATGTCGTCGATATAGTTGCATATGACCCGTATTCCCGCAACGTCCGTAATGTTCGCCGAAACCGATTCCATTGTCACGGGGAGACCCTTTGACTTGACCTTTTTCAGTATGCTCTGGGGGGATTTCAGTCTTGATTCAATGCTGTGTATCGGGTTGTAGGCATATTTTGTCTGAAATTCCTCGTCCAGAATTTCAAGCTTTGTGCGAATTTCCTTTATGCCCGCGCGGTAGATCTGCATTCTTGAGGCAAAGTTCCTTATAACGCTTTCAAGCTCGCTGATATCGCTTTCGCTTACGTTGTCCAGAGCTTCCTCCAGACCTGTTTTGCTGACCGCCAATTCAGTAGACATCTTAAACATTCCTTTAAAAAAATTCCCCTGCGTGGTTATTTTTATTTTACCATTTTTTCTTTGCAATGTCAACAGAATATACCTCAAATATACTGTAATTTTTTGTAGAAAATAGTAGTAAACAAAGCTTTTGCAAAGGAGGAAAAAAATGCCTAAAGCGATAGAAAACCTTATACTTTTTCTTTTCGGGGGAGCGATCTATTCAATGATAGAGGTGATTTTCAGGGGGTATACCCATTGGAGCATGACCCTGACGGGGGGACTTTGCCTGCTGATACTTTACAGACGGTTCACATCACGTCCCCATGAGCCGCTGCTGATGAAATGCCTTTTCGGGGCAATAGTCATAACCACGCTGGAGTTTATAGCGGGCTGCATTGTCAACCTGTGGCTCGGCTGGGACGTTTGGGACTATTCGGGGCTTATGTTCAATCTATTCGGGCAAATATGCCTGCCGTTCTCGGTGATATGGTTTTTTATAACAATTCCCGCGGCGGCTTTGAGCGAATTTTTCAGCAGACGTTTTGCGGAATTAAAAAACCTTGTTACCGAAATGTAACCTTTTGTTTTCAATTTGTAACCTTTTGCTTCCAATCTGTAACCGAATTGTAATTGTATTTTTCGGGGAACAATGTTACAATTATATTGCGGCAGGAATTTCCTTTGCCGTAATATATACACAAGGTGATAATATGAGAAAATTTTCCATACTTTGTATAATTCTGGCGGCGTTTTTGCTGACCTCGTGCAGGGAAAACCGCGAGGGAGAGGTCATGGGCGTTCCAAGCGAAACGCCCTCTCTGACGCTTACAGAGGAGATCATCAAGCCCGTTATTGAAAATAAAAAAGCCGAGCTGGATATTTCGGACGACCCATTCGGCGTGACAGATATTTATAGCGGGACAATGTTCGATTATAACAACGACGGTCATGACGATTACGTGATAGCATACGGGTTGTACGCACAGTTTCAGCTTGTTATAATTGACTCGCAGAACGGCGATATACTGTTCGACAACAGAATAATGACGCATTTTGCGTCAAACACGAAGGTGGAAATTTTTAGAAATAAAAATTCCGAATATGCTTTTAAAATAACTTTAAGGAACGAAAAGCCCTCCGTTTCAAATATTGACGAAACAATTCAAATCATAACGGCTTCCGAGGAATGTATTTTTGAAGCGGTGTACGATTACGAAACGGGAGATTTTTACAAAGGTTACGCTTACTATAACTCTGACAATGAGTACACGCAGGAGGAATATATCCAAAAGCAGGAAGAATTGTTAACCGGATATGAGCATTATGCCGATATAGAGTGGGAAGCGTATTACTCCAAAGCGGAAGCATTTTATAAAAATGACGACAGCGTAATTTTTATCGGGGAAAATAAAATTGAAAATTTGGGAGGCTATGCAAATAAAAATTATACTGTAAGCGCAGAAGAAGCCTTTGAAAATATTCTGGAAACAGGTATTATCCCCGATGATTCAAAGCTTATGTGTTCGGGGACGGTGTTGTTAGAAAACAATACATACTATTTGATCGGGAAAATTTTTGACAACGGAGAAACAGTAGTTACAGAAGATACCTTTTGGGTAAATGCCGAAAACGGAGCAGTTTATATTTATCTTGACCCAAGCCTGCCCGCAAGCGAATATCTTGCCGAATACAAGGCTCAGATCGAAGCGGACGATTTCAGAAGCAGAATTGTACGGGTATATACCTGATCGCCCATAAAAGAACTTGAATAATCCCAAAATGTATGGTATAATTGTACCATACATTTATTTTTTAAGGAATTGATTACATGAGTGAACGAGTTTTTAAGATACCAGAATTTGAATATTTCGATATGGGCGGAAAGTACAGCGGCTGCAAGCGGGGCTTCGACCAACAGGACTTCAACTTCCGCTTTATGCCAAAGGAAACGATTTTAGCGCAGGTGTGGTACGGCGTGAACTGCTTTGACAAGTCGGAGCTTGTTTCGGAAAAAGAATTTGAAAAGACGCGGGACGGCTACCGGTCCGCCTGCGACTGGGTGGAGGAGCAGTTTAAGGTCTGGCACGAGAACCACGAGCTGCTTCCCCCCGGCAGAGGATATTTCAGCAACCCTCCCGCCGAGGGCGCATGGAACAGCTTTATGGAGAACAATGATGACGAGACCGTGACAGAGGTGCAGTAGAACTGTACGCAAACAACGATTTGGAGGAAATTACAATGAAAGAAGCATTGCTTATAATCGACGTACAAAACGATTATTTCCCTAAAGGAGCGTGTGAACTCGTCGGTGCGTATGAAGCGGAAAACAAAATAAAGTCTTTGATAGAGGAAAGCCGCAGAATTAACCGTCCTATCATTTATATTCAGCATATCAATCCGCCTGATGATACATTTTTTATTGAGGGTACGTTCGGGTGCGAGATTTCCGAGCGCATTAAGCCGCAGGCTGACGACAAGGTTATCGTTAAATATTACCCAAACAGCCTTTTAGAGACGGATTTGAATTCTTATCTTAAAGAAAACGGTATCGGAAAGCTGATAGTTTGCGGAATGATGACCCATATGTGTGTCGATACTACCGTTCGGGCGGCAATGGACTACGGATATGAGGTTGACCTTGTTGCTGACGGGTGCGCAACTATGGATCTGGAAATATCGGGAGAGATAATCCCTGCGGAAACAGTGCAGAAAACTTTTCTCGCTTCATTAAACGGCATTTTTGCCAATATTATATAACATTCAAAACTATTTTAACGGAGAGGAATATTCTTATGTCAAACATTACTAATTGGGGAATTATGGCCACAGGCAAAATTGCCCACACCTTTGCAAAAGCCGTGAACGCCGCCGAGGGCGCAAAGCTTTACGCCTGCGCTTCGAGAAATTCGGAAAAGGCTGCCGAGTTCGGAAAGCTTTACGGCGCGGAGAGATCCTACGGCTCTTATGAGGAGCTTGCCGCCGACCCGAATGTCGATATTGTGTACGTGGCTTCCCCCATGAGCTGTCATTACGAGAACGTCAGGCTTTGCTTTGAGCATGGCAAAAACGTCCTCTGCGAGAAAAGCATAACCATGAACTCGGAACAACTTGCGGAACTGGTAAAAACTGCAAAAGAGAAAAATTTATTTTTTATGGAGGCAATGTGGACAAAGTGCCTGCCCTCGTTCCTAAAGGCAAATGAATGGGTTCGGTCGGGCAAGATAGGGGAAATACGTGCGATACGTGCGGATTTTTCAAACCCCGTGGACTTCGCCCCCGAGGACAGGCTTTTCCGTCCCGAACTTGGCGGAGGCGCGCTCCTTGACTTGGCAGTTTATCCCATTACATTTATAACGGCTTTCCTCGGCTATGAGCCTGTGGAAATTTCTTCCTCCGTAAATTTCGGAAGAAGCGGCGTTGACACCGACGAAGCGGTTATTTTCAAATACAAAAACGCCTTTGCAAGCATGACCGCGGGCTTTAATATGGAGAACGAAAACCGCGCCGTTATCGTTGGTACAGAGGGCAGGATAGCCTTTGACCAGTGGTTTTTCTGCACGGACACGGTGCGTCTTTTCCGCTGGGACAACGTTTTGCTGGAGGAAAGCGTTACGCCCCACATCTGCAACGGCTATGAGTACGAGATACTGGAAGCACAGAGGTGTCTTTCCGAGGGGTTAAAGGAAAGTCCCCTGAACCCGCTGTCCGACACGGTTTCCGTAATGAAGATAATGGACGGGTTACGCAAGGATTGGAGCTACAGCTTTCCGAACGAATGATTTTGGCAAATGCTCCCAAACTATAAATTTTTTTAAAGGATTTTTTGTATAAGTCTTGAATTTTTTATTTACATATGTTATAATGTTATTATCTTTTAATATTTTTTTCGGAGTATATTTAAAATGATAAACAATTCTTCAAAAAGATCCACGCTGATGAAACGGCTTATCATACCGATGATAGCCGCGTCTATTGTCCAATCCCTGCTTTTTTACTGCATACTTTCCTTTTCGGGGGCTATAAACCGTCTGGACAGAAGCGGTGAAAACCTGCTTAAAGAAAGCAACTCAAAGCGGGCGGTTTATCTTGAAACAGAGATGCTCAGCAAGTGGAACAATTTAACAAATATTACAAGGGCTGCGGAAACAGCCTGCAAAAAAATAACCGCTGAAAACGGAATTACAGCGGAGGAACTTCTCGAAAGCAAGGCGCTTCGCACAAGGTTTCTGGAGGAAATTTCCGACGAAATGCTCAGTACCATGCGTATCAATTCGGTAAACGGCGTTTTTGCGGTGCTTGCCAATAACGGCAGCGTCCCCGACAGGAACGTATACGAATTTTACGACGGCATTTATTTTAACGACGGGGACACACGCAACAATCCATTGGATTATTCGGACGTTATTTTTGCCCGCGGTCCCGAATCTATTGCCGAACGCTATTCTTTGATGTTTGACATAATGTGGCATGAAAATTTTGAAAATATTGACAGCGGCGCGGACATGGAATTTTTCTTCGACCCTGTTGAAGCGGCGTACAGTTACCCTGAAACAGCGGGAAAAGACCTTGGAGTGTGGAATTCTCTTTTTTATCATTACCCTAATATTGAATACGGTCAGGAAAATATTGTTACATACTCCGAGCCTATCATAGTTGACGGCGTGGTGCTTGGTTCTGCGGGTGTTGCGCTTAGTATGGAACACATTGCCGACCTTATTTCTCCCGGCAGAAGCATGGGCAGCAGCGGCGGATTTTACTTTTTTGCGGAGGAAAATATTCCCAATGGAAACCGCCTTGAAATAAACTGTGTTTCGGGAGTTGACGGCATTATATCGGACTATGACGAGGACACATTTTATGTAAACGATACAGGCAAAAACGATATGTATAGTATACGTGACGAGAAGATAAACGGCTCACAGGTCTGCTGTGCCTTTGACCGCCTTAATTTGTACAGCGAAAATTCTCCGTACAACAGGGGAAGCTTTGTGGTGGGCGTGGCTATGGGCGAAAACGACCTGTACAGGAATTCCCGTGAAATGCGTAAAAACCTCCTAACGGCGTTTTTCATTTCCGTTGTTTTATGCTCCGCGGCCATGTATTTTACGGCGCGGCTCATTGTCAAGCCCATAAAAAGGCTTGCAAAAAATGTAAAAAAAGCTGCGGACGGCTCTGCAATTGATATCGTTGACACGGGTATCACCGAGATACACGACCTTTCCGTTACCCTTAACGACCTCAACAGCAGGAACGCCGAGTACCATGCCGAGCTTATTGCGGAGCGTGAAAGATACCTTATAGCTTTAAGCAGCACGAACGACCATATTATCGAATACGACTGCGCGGACGATGTTTTTTTCATTCATTATTTTATCAGCTCGGAGAACGGCGGTTCTGTAGATTTCAAGCGGTTTGAGAATTTCCGTCAGCTTATCGAGGACGGCAAAATATGCCCCGAGGACGGCGTGTCTGCAATTCTTAAGTTTATCTCCACGGACGCCGCAGAAAACGGCATGGACATAAAGGTATTTTCAAGCGGCGGGGATAAAATTCTCTGGTTCTTTGCAAAGGGAAAGGCGATATACAGCGGCGAAAAGCTTACAAAGATAATTGCAAGCACAAAGGACGTTACCGAGGAAAAGGAGCGCGAACAGCAAAGCCTTGAAAAGAAGCGCAGGAACAGTGTTACAGGCTTTTACAACAATGAATACGGTAATATTCTCGTAGCGCGGTTTATGGTGGAAATGCGGAAAAAGACCAGCATTTCCGCAACAATTGCTATCGTCCAGTTCCGTGAGTTTTTGAGCAAATACGGCACGGCGTTCTGCGACGCTATACTTGAAGAAGCGGCTGTGGTGATAAAAAAGCTTATACCAGAGGATTACATTATTTTCCACGGTCAGAAAACAGGGCTTGTGCTTCTTACGCCCTTGGAAAGCCGTGAGGAAGCAAGAGAGCTTTTCAGAAAAATAATTGACGGTATTGAGAATATTTACGGCGGAGGCGTTGGAGACGAGGTCGGAATACAGCTCAACTGCGTGATAGGAGCCTGCTTCTGCGAGGACGGGAACGGTATGTCCCTTTTAAGGCGGCGGCTTATGATCGCTTCCGCGGCTTCGTTTAAGTTCAGAGAGGAATTTAACGGTATCGTCTTTGAGGACGAGGTATCAGACCGCGGGGACTTTATTCGGGAATTTGATTCCGCAGGGCACGAAAACTATATTGATATGCAGTCGGGGTCTGCCTTTGAGAATTCAAATATTGTTGCATTTGCATTTAATATCTTTGAAAAGACAAGCGATTTCAACGCCGCGTTATACGCGTTTATGAGCAGAACAGGAAGAGAGCTTGACCTTGAAAGAATTCTTATTTTTGAGATGAACTCCGACCAGTGTTCCATGAAGATAATCCACCAGTGGAATTCCCCCGATATGGCTCCCATAGAGGTCAGAACCTACAAAGTGGAGAGGGGAGAGTTTGAACGCTATATTGATAACCTGAGAAGCAGCGGCTGCGTCCCCGCGGATAAGGCTGTGTTTGACAAGGACGCTCGTCCCGACAGCGGCAGAATGACGGGAAACGGCGCGGCGATAGCTGTCCCCATGTTCGACAACGACATCATTGTCGGCTTTATGGCTTACGAGCTTAGCGCGGAGACTGCGGAGGAAACCATTACCGACTGTTTGAAAGAGCTTACCACCATTGTTTCGGCATATTTTTCCAAATCGGGAGCAGTCCGCGAAAGCCGCGCAAAGAGCGAGTTCCTTTCCAAAATGTCCCATGAGATAAGGACGCCCATGAACGCCATAATCGGCATGACGGACATTGCTCTTTCCACCGAGGAGGGTACTCCCGCTATCAATAATTATCTGGAAAAGATAGACAGTTCTTCCCATTATCTGCTTTCTCTTATCAACGATATTCTGGATATGTCCAGAATCGAAAACGGCAAAATGACCACCGAGGAAACTTACATCAACCTTGAAAAGCTTATTACGCAAATATACGATATGATGCGTATACAGACCGACAGCAAGGGCATCTGGCTGAAGCTTGACAAGAATATCAGACACCCTCACCTGCTGGGCGACCCGCTTAAGCTCAATCAGATACTTGTGAACCTGCTTGGCAACGCTGTTAAATTCACCGCAAGGGGCGGAGTAACGCTTTCCGTCAAGGAAATGCTTATCGAGAACGACGGCATGGTAAATATGTTCTTCTCGGTAAAGGATACGGGCATAGGCATAAGCGAGGAAAATCAGGATAAAATTTTCAACAGCTTTGAACAGGCGGACGAAAAAACCATGCGTAAATACGGCGGCACGGGACTTGGTCTTGCCATAAGCCGAAGCCTTGTGGGACTGCTTGGCGGACGGCTTGAAGTAACCAGTATTCTAGGCAAAGGCTCGGAGTTTTATTTCACCCTGCCCATGAAAATTACCGAACCAATACCCGAGGACGAGAGCGCCGCGGCGAATGAAATTGATTTTTCCGCAAAAACTATACTTGTCGTTGAGGACGACGACCTGAACCGCGAGATAGCCTGCACGTTCCTTGAAGACAGGGGCATAAAGACCGAGACCGCCGCAAACGGACAAATTGCCGCGGAAATGTTTGAAAGCTCCGAGGCGGGACATTACGACGCTATTTTAATGGATATCAGAATGCCCGTTATGGACGGTCTTGAAGCCACCACAAAGATACGAGCCATGGACAAAGCGGACGCTTCCACTGTGCCAATTATTGCTATGAGTGCGAACGCCTTTGACGAGGACGTAAAAATGTCCATGGAATGCGGCATGAACAGCCACCTCACCAAGCCTATAGACATTAAAAAGGTGGTCGAAACATTAAGGAAATTCTGGTGATTTTATTGATAAAAAACCGAAAAAGCATTGCTATCCTGCTTATGCTTCTGTCGGCGGCGTGCTTTACGGGAATGAACTCCTGCGTAAGGCTCAGCGGAGACTTGCCCTCGGTGCAGAAAAGCTTTTTCCGCAACTTTATGGCGGCAATTTTCGCCGCGGTAATGCTTGGGAGAATGATAGCAAAGGAAAAAACTCCCATAAAAATACAAAAGGGCTGCGGCATTGCAATGCTGCTTCGTGCGGTGTTCGGAACGGTTGGCGTCCTGTGCAACTTCTATGCCGTCGATAAGCTCGACCTTGCGGACGCTTCCATGCTCAACAAGCTTTCGCCGTTTTTTGCGGTGGTTTTTTCCGCCTTTATTTTAAAGGAAAAAACTTCCCCCATGCAGGTTGCGGCGGTAATTACCGCCTTTGCGGGAAGTCTTTGCATAATCAGACCAACATTTTCCAACATGGCTCTTGTGCCGTCCCTGATAGGCTTCACGGGAGGAATGGCGGCAGGGGCGGCGTACACGCTTGTTCGGTACATGAAACAGCGTGGCGAAAACAGCGCGCTGATAGTGTTCTGCTTTTCGGCGTTTTCCTGCCTGTTTACGCTGCCGTTTATGATAGCGGGATTTGTCCCAATGTCGGCAAAACAGCTTGGCATACTTCTTCTGGCGGGACTTTTCGCGGCGGGAGGACAGTTCGCAATAACGGGCGCGTACAGCTTTGCCCCCGCGAAAGAGGTCTCGGTTTACGACTATTCGCAGGTAATATTTTCAGCAGTCGCTGGGTATTTTCTTTTCGGACAAGTCCCTGTCCTGTTAAGCTGGATAGGTTATGGTATAATTATTGCAGTCGCGATATGGACGTTTTTATTAATTAATAATTAATAATTAGCCGAAAATATCAAAATTTACTTGTAAAAATAAAGGTGTTTGTCTTTCGCAAACACCTTAAATTATTAATTATTAATTATCTACATAGATATTATAAAGTCCACCTCGCCGAACGAAAACCTTACAGGTATTACGCAAGCGTCGGTCAGGCTCTTTATGTCAAGGCTGTCATAGTAGCTTTGAGGTTCAAGCTTTAGTTCAAGACCGCTGTCGTTGGAAACATTTACCGCAAAGAGACCGTTGTTAAGGTTCAGGAACTCGCTTACGCAGGCGTGGGTGTACTCATCATCGTTGGTAAGATTTTCCTTCGCAAACCTTGAAGCAAACTCTATCATGGTGGGAGCGTCCGCGTCGATAAGGGTAATTGCGCTCAAACCGCCGCTGATACGCTGTTCAATGCATTTCAGAACAGTCCCGTATAAAGCGTGAGCGTCCATAGGAGTGAAATCGTCGCCGATAAACCGCACAAGATTTCTGAATAAAAGCGAAACATAGCTTGTCATGTATATCGCGCCGTTTGAATCAAAGCTGTAAAAATGGTCTACAAGCCTGCGGACGGTGTTATCGTCAACATTTTTAAAATCGTCGTCCTTGATACTGTTTTCACGCTTGTACGAGGACAAAGCAAACTCAAACTGCGATGTGGTCATGTAGCCCTTGTCGACCAAGGTCTGACCCAAAAGAAGATGTCCCGAGGGCTGCGCGCTTAGGAGAGAGTCTACCTGATTTTTGGTAAGAAGTCCCATACCCACCATAACGTCGCCTATACGCATATCGCTGTGCTGCTGCTCATTGTGAGCCTTTTCCACCTGATCGGCGGTAAGAAGCCCCTCGTTTATAGCAAGTACGCCAAGCTTCATGCGTGTTCTGCTTTGCTGCTGGAGCGCCTCTGCAAGATTCTCGGGAGAAACTAAGTTCTGATTGAGAAGATAATTTCCGAAAAATTGTGTAAACATTTTTTATCCCTCCGGAAACATGATGACAAATTTATAATTATGTATGAATTACAATTGAAAACTTACCCGCCCCCTTGGGGGGCTTTGTAAAGTAAAATCACTTATTATTAGATGTGGGGGGAAACCTGCCGCGGGGCGTTCCCAGCAGCCTTTTTGACTATCCTTGCGATATCCGCCGTTTCAATGGGCTTTTGGAGAAAATCGTAAGCTCCCGCCACTATAGCGTCCTTAAGATTTTTCTGTGTACCCACCGAGGAAGCCATTACCACCCGCGCCCCTCCGTCAAACGCCATTATCTCGGAAAGCGCCTCAACGCCGTCCTTTTCGGGCATGATTATGTCCATAAATACAAGGGTGGGGTTTTCTGATTTGTATTTATCAACAGCCTGCTGACCGTTTTCCGCTTCAATAACATTGCTCACCCCGAGCATGGCAAGAATATCTCTCATTTTTTTGCGTACAAAAATAGAATCGTCGCAAACCATAACCTTAAAATTGGTCATATTGTAATCCTTTCATAAGTGCTTACGGACAGAAGTGTGGTTTTCCAAAAAGTTCCTATTATTATCTGAACTGCACATCATAATTTAATTATACAACTTTTCAGATTTTTTTCAATATTATTTATCAACATTTTTTCGCCGTATTTTTCAGCAATTTTTACAATGGCAGGGAACGCCCTGCAGCGAATGTCTACCCCCACATTTAAATGCAGCGAACTTTTATTATTCCAAGCCCCCTAGCAAGGGGGCGGGTCAAATGCGGCTATATTTTACCTGTTTATTGATTGAGGCTTTTTAAAGCAGCAGTATGTTTTATCTTATGTTTGGGTAGAACAAGGGTGCAGGCTCGGCTTGCAAAATTAATGTTGCAAATGCGGAAAAACTGTGCTATAATAATATCATATATTTTTCCGAAAAGGAGCTGTTTTAATTGGGTAAAGCGTTAATTATCGGCTGCGGCGGCGTAGCTTCCGTTGTAATACACAAGTGCTGTCAGAATTCTGAGGTCTTTGAGGAAATAATGATAGCCTCCCGAACAAAATCCAAATGCGACGCGTTAAAGGAAAAGCTTCAGGGCGTAACAAAGACAAAAATTTCCACCGCAAAGGTGGACGCAGACAAGGTGGACGAGCTTGTTGCCCTTATGAAAGAATTCAAGCCCGACATCTGCATAAACGTTGCGCTTCCTTATCAGGACTTGACAATTATGGACGCTTGTCTGGAGTGCAGGGTGGACTATGTTGACACCGCAAACTACGAGCCTCTCGATACAGCAAAATTCGAGTACAAATGGCAGTGGGCTTACCGCGAAAAATTTGAAAAGGCAGGTATCACTGCGCTTCTCGGAAGCGGCTTCGACCCCGGCGTAACGGGAGTTTTCTGTGCATACGCTCAAAAGCACTATTTTGACGAGATAAATTACATCGACATTCTGGACTGCAACGCAGGCGACCACGGCTACCCCTTTGCAACAAATTTCAACCCCGAAATAAATATCAGAGAAGTGTCCGCAAAGGGCAGCTATATTGAGGACGGCAAGTGGGTGGAGACCGAGCCTATGGAGATAAAGCGTGTTTACAACTTCCCCGAGATAGGCGAAAAGGATATGTACCTGCTTCACCACGAGGAGTTGGAGTCCCTTGCACTGAACATCAACGGAATTAAAAGAATTCGTTTCTTTATGACCTTCGGACAAAGCTATCTCACACACCTTAAATGCCTTGAAAACGTGGGTATGACTTCGATCGAGCCAATCGACTTTGAGGGACAGAAAATCGTCCCCCTGCAATTCTTAAAGGCGGTGCTTCCCGACCCTGCGTCCCTTGGTCCGCGCACAAAGGGCAAGACCAACATCGGCTGCATAATGCAGGGCAAAAAGGACGGCAAGCCCGTACAGTACTACGTTTACAACGTCTGCGACCACGAGGAATGCTACAAGGAGGTCGGCTCGCAGGCGATATCCTACACCACGGGCGTTCCCGCAATGATAGGCGCAATGATGGTAATGACAGGAAAATGGAAAAAAGCGGGAGTTTACAACATCGAGGAATTCGACCCCGATCCCTTTATGGAGGCTCTTAACAAGTGGGGGCTGCCATGGAAAGAAAGCTTCTCTCCCGAATTAGTCGATTAATAATTAGGCTCTGTCCCAACAAATAATTGATATTTACTTTATTAAATGACCTGTAGGGGCGCATCCTGTATGCGCCCGCAAAATAACAGAAATTTGTTCGGCGGGCGGATACAGGATCCGCCCC
>JAAVHM010000055.1 GCA_014799675.1 Ruminococcus sp.
GCGTCCAACAAATCCCATGAGCGCTCCCCCTCCACTCTTTGGTTGTCTCTCTCGCACATTGTGAACGACTAACAAATCCCTAACCTTGCATCCAAAATTCAAAGACAAACAAGTCCAACAGCAAAACAAGTTACCCCGCCAAATAAAAATTTATTGCCGTAAACTATTGACATAACGCCATAATAATGGTATAATAAAATGATAATTTCTGCCGATATATCGGCATTACAGGAGGTAAAATCGTGAGAAAGGTCAAAAAGCCTGTCTTTTTTATCGTTTTTGCGCTGATAATTATTTTTGCGGCATCGGTAATTTTCGGCATTACAACTTATTACGGCGATATCAAGACAGTTTACGTCAAGGGCGCGCAGAATATCCGCTTCGGTATTGATATCAAGGGCGGCGTTGACGTTACATTTACTCCCCCCGAGGGCATTGACGCCGAGAACGAACAGCTTGACGCCGCAAAAGAGGTTATCGTTCAGCGTATGATAAAGCTTGGTATTACGGACTACGAAAGCTTTATCGACTACAACAACGACCGTATAATCGTCCGTTTCCCATGGAAAGAGGGCGAGGCTAACTTCGACCCCGAGGCTGCCGTTAAGGAGCTTGGCGAAACTGCCGAGCTGACCTTCCGTGAGGGCTACGAGGTTGACGACCTGGGCGCGCCGACGGGAATTACCGCGGAAAGCGTTATCCTTGTCGGCTCGGACGTTCAGCAGGCCTACGCGGCATACACACAGGACAGCAGCAACAACCTTGAGTGGCTTGTAAGTCTTGAGCTTACCAAGGAGGGCGCGGAGAAATTTGCGGCGGCTACCGAAAGACTTGCTCCGTCCCGCGGAGTAATATCAATATGGATGGACGACACCTGTTTTTCTTACCCTGCGGTTCAGTCTGTTATCACCGACGGCAAGGCGCAGATCTCGGGCAACTTCGACGCGGACAGCGCAAAGTCCCTTGCGGACAAGATAAATTCGGGTGCGCTTCCCTTTAAGCTTGTTACGGCAAGCTTCTCCACAATTTCCCCAAGCCTCGGCACAGGCGCGCTTGAAGCTATGGTAATTGCGGGACTTATCGCATTTGCTTTTATCGCGGTATTTATGATAGTATTGTACCGTCTCCCCGGCGCGGTTGCGGTAGTGTCTCTTGTGGGACAGGTTGCGGGTACTCTTGCGTTCATTTCGGGCTACTTCGGATTTATGAACGGTTCAATACTGACTATCCCCGGTATCGCAGGTATCATTCTTGCGGTGGGCATGGGCGTTGACGCAAACATCATCACCTCGGAGCGTATCAAGGAAGAGCTTGCTGTTGGCAAGACCCTTGACGGTTCTATCGAGTCAGGCTTCAAGAGAGCGTTTTCAGCAATTCTGGACGGCAACGTTACAATGATCTTGGTTGCTATAATCCTTATGGGCGCGTTCGGCACTCCCGACAGCATTTTCGCAAAGCTTCTTCACTTTGTGTTCTTTATGTTCGGACCGTCCACAGCGGGTACGATCTACTCATTCGGCTTCACGCTGCTGACAGGCGTTGCCCTGAACCTTTTCTTCGGAGTGTTCTGTTCAAGGCTCATGCTTGCTTCGCTGTCGAAATTCAAGGCTATGAGGAACCCCAAGCTTTACGGAGGAGGCGCTGCACATGAATAAGTATAAATTTGATTTTGTGGGCAGGAAAAAGCTGTTCTTTATAATTTCGGCAGTCGCCATTGCGATATCAATACTGTCCTCGTTTATTTTCGGCGCAAACCTTGACATTCAGTTCAAGGGCGGTACTATTCTGACCTACATTTACGACGGCGAGCTTGACCAGTCCCAATTTGAAAGCGACGCTACGGCGGCTTTGGACGGTATAGGCGTTACCTCAACGGTGGGCGAGGATTTCTCCACAGGCAGGAACAACATTCAGCTTTCCCTTATTTCAAACAGCGGACTGACCTCCGACAAGCAGTTTGAGCTTACAACAACTCTTACCGAAAAGTACGCCGCAAACAATATCGAGCTTATCGAGTCCTCGGACGTTTCCCCCTCCTCGGGTAAGGAATTCTTCCTGAAATGTCTTGTTGCGGTACTGCTTTCCTTTATCGTGCTTGTAATTTATATTGCGATACGCTTTAAGAACATCGGCGGCTGGCTTGCGGGCGTTTGCGCTATCGCGGCATTGCTCCACGACTGTATTATCGTTTACGGAACGTTTATCATCTGCCATATGTCTATCAACGCGAACTTTATGGCAGTTGTACTGACGATCCTCGGTTACTCCATTAACAACACTATCGTAATTTACGACCGTATCCGTGAAAATGAGACCCTTTACAGGAAGTCCAAAACAAGGAACGAGATCGTTAATATGAGCATAAATCAGTCCCTGACCCGTTCGATAAACACGTCCATTACCACAATTGCGGCAATGCTGGCGGTAACTATCGTTGCGGCGGTCTACGGGGTAACTTCCATTATCTCGTTCTCACTGCCTATGATGATCGGTATGATCGCGGGCGCGTACTCTTCTGTATGCTTCACCTGTCCTCTTTGGCTTACGCTTGAAGATAAGCTGCACAAGGGCGGTAAGGGTACTTCAAAAACTAAAACGGCAAAGGCATAAAAATGTATGGGCGGATTTCATATCCGCCCTTATTTTAAAACGCCAATTTACAATCGGGAGGTTTTTCCACGGAATTCATAAAATCAGCAGATATAAGATCCCTTTCCAACCCGGGAGTTGTTTCAAGACAGCTTCTCAATCCCGAGAACTCCGAGAGCAAGCGCGTCACCATTACAGAGGTACACCTTGAAGCGGGAGCTTGTCAGCCCCGCCACACTCACGACGCTTCGGAGCAGATATGGTATGCGGTAAAGGGCAGCGGCAAGCTCCTGCTTGCGGACGACGAGGTGCAGGATTTTTCTGCGGGAGACGTTGTACGGTTTGCGGACAAGGACGTTCACGGTCTTTACAACGACGGAGACGGTGAGTTTGTGTATATTTCGGTAACTGCTCCTCCGATAAATTTCGGGTATGCTTATCAGAACAAGGACAAATAAAACTTCTGCGGCGGGCATAATTTGTCTGCCGCTGTTTGTTTAGAGTGAAATAGGATAAAAAAGCGTTTGCCAAGAGTTGACAAACGCCGAAAAATGTGATATTATGGGTATGAGACCGAAGCAAGGGTGTTCCTTGTTTTGCGGAGGCGGCTGCTCCCTTTTCCCATTACATATGAGAGGGGGAATGATAACTATGACTACAAATATCAGTTTATCTGATTTATTGCTTTTTGCAAATTTGTTGACAGACGTTATTACTCTCTGCTACGTTGTTTTTGGCAACAGAAACAGCAAAAAGTAGCGAGAGAACGCAATAACCGCCCAAGCTTCCTACGGCAGGCGGTTATTTTTCGCTTTACTTATGGGGAGTGAGCCAATCCGCGGACAAGCCACAGCTCTTGTGTAGGTCTCCCTTTTATATCAGTATAGCATAATTTTTTTATTATGTCAAGTATTATTTAACAGTGTGCAATTGTACAAAAATTACATTAATTTTTAGCTAATTTTACATATTGACTTATTGGCAGACGTGAATTATAATATAATTAACGGCAGACAAAAAGTGAGGTGAGAAAATGTCTCCCAGAACAGGCAGACCCAAAAGCGACAATTCCAAGAGTGAAAGAATAACGGTACGGCTTGACAGCGAAAGTTCCAACACTCTGAAAGAATACTGCGAGCAGGAAAACATTGAAAAGGCAGAAGCGGTACGGAGAGGAATTGGTAAATTAAAGTCTGAAATAAAAAAATAACGTAAACCGCCACCAACCAAAGCACGGTTTACGTTATCCACAAACAGACAAGAAAGTCTATTCCGAAATTTATTATACATCGGAAAGCCTTTCTTGTCAAGTCACGAAAGGAAAATTTTTATGGATAATAATGAATTCAGTCTTGACGATCTTCTTAATTGCAGTGATTTTTCACGTTACGAAAGCATGGCGGCAAGATATGCCATGGAGGATTTTTTGCAGACTGTCAAGGAAAATACGGACGGTGAAAAGGCATTTGAAAAAATCAAGCAGGACGGCAGGGATTTGGCTTACTGCACTTTTAACGACGGTTTCAAGCAGGGCTTTTGCTTTGCGGTAAAGTCTGTTAAATTTTTGCTGAAAAGCTAATGTTAAGGGCGGATAATTTCCGTCCTTATACTAAGAAAGGAATTTTTATGAACTGGTTCACCACAGAAAAAATTGACAGCGATACATACATAATCAGCGAATACCGCCATTGGGAGGAAACACATTGTTATCTTCTTATAGGTTCGGAAAGATGTCTGCTTATAGACACGGGGCTTGGCATTTGCAACATTTCCGAGGAAATTTCGGCGCTTACCGACAAGCACGTCACCGCCGTCGCAACACATATCCATTGGGATCATATCGGCGGACACAAATATTTCCCCGACTTTTACGCCCACGGTGAGGAGCTTGACTGGCTGGACGGGAAATTCCCACTGTCCCTTGAAACCGTTAAAGAAATGGTCTGCGACCGCTGCGATCTTCCCGAAAATTACGATGTGGACACTTACGAAATTTTTCAGGGCAAGCCGACAAAAATCCTTTTGGACGGTGATGAGATAGACATTGGCGGACGTGTTATAACAGCTCTCCACACCCCGGGACACTCTCCCGGACATCTTTGCTTTTGGGAAAAGAACCGCGGATATCTTTTCACGGGGGACTTGGTCTACCTTGACACGCTGCTTGCATATTATCCCTCAACAGACCCCGAGGCGTATCTTGCTTCTCTTGAAAAAATTGCAAGGCTTCCCGCGAAAAGGGTTTTCCCCGCGCACCATTCCTTGGACGTGCGTCCCGAAATTGTTACCGAAATGCGGGACGAATTCCGAAAGCTGAAAGCCGAGGGAAAGCTTTGTCACGGCAGCGGAACTTTTGATTTCGGCGACTGGGCGGTAAGCTTTTAGAAGCAAGATATTAAGAAGCAGGAGGCAAGAAAGGAGTTACCAAAATGAAAAAAGCGGCAACAGCTTTACTTGTTATCGGAGTAATATTTTTTATAGCGGGGATATTCGTTATATACACGGGCTTTGCAAGTCAGAACAGCGGGGAAAATTCCCTCGTTTTTGAAAAAAACATCACGGCGCAGATAGCGGACGTAAGAATGGTCGAGCCGACTTTAAAGAAAAACCTTAACAGCAAGTCGGGGTACACTTATGTGAATGAATCACGCTGTGAAGTCGAATTTATCATAAAGGACGGAGAAAACACACGCACCGAGGTCAAGTTTGTGCCGAAAAGCCTTTATGAAGAATATTCGGCGTTTGAAAAAAACAAGGACATGGAATTCAAGCTGTACCGAAACGGCGACGGCGCGGATTTTCTAAGCCTTAAGGATATCGAGGGCGCGGCTGCGGATTATCGGGAAATTTATGTTTCAAAAAATATCGCCGTGAGAATGACAGCGGGACTTATTACCGCCGCTGTGGGTATGATAATGCTGAACATTGCCGATAAGCTTCATAAAAAGCTAAAAAGGAGAGTTACTGAATGAATTTCGGGTTTTCATACATAGGGCTTATTTTTATGGCAATGCTGATAATACCGAATATTATTTATACAAAAAATCAGCCGAAAGATCGCGAAAAATATGCGGCGGAGGAAAACAAAGTCCTGCAAATTTTCGAGCGTATCGGGGAGGCTCTTGTTACCTGCTGCGCGCTGATTTTTCAGGGCTTCAATATCGGAGGAATTTCCCCGCGGTCGCTTTGGCTTTTGGGAGCTTTTGCGCTGATGANACTTTATGAGATCTACTGGGTAAGATATTTTAAAAGCGAAAAAACAACGGCGGATTTTTACCGAAATCTTTTGGGAATTCCCGTGGCGGGGGCTTCCCTGCCNGTTGCGGCGTTCCTGCTGTTNGGCGTTTACGGCAGAAATATTTTTATGATANTTTCGGCTGTAATTTTCGGAATTGGGCATATCGGGATTCACCTTAACCACCGCAAAGAAATTGGAGATGATTGAAATGAAAGCAGGCGTGTCAACAGCGTGTCTTTACCCGACGGAGGTTGAAATTTGTTTCCGTCAGCTTGCGGAAAGCGGCGTTAAAACCGCGGAGATTTTNGTCAACTCCCACTGCGAGCTGTCCGACCCTTANCTTGGGGAAATGCTTGCGGNGCAAAANGANTACGGCGTGGACGTNGTTTCNGTACACCCTTACACCTGCGGCATTGAGCCGATGATGCTTTTTACCGCATACGAGCGCAGGGTCACGGATATGCTGGATTATTACAAGCGTTTTTTTGAGTACATGAACCTTTTCGGGGCAAAATTTTTCATTCTCCACGGCAACAAAAATCAGAACCCTTTNCCCGANGAAAAATACTTTGAACGGTATCTGCGTTTGCAGGAAACGGCGGGANNGTTCGGGGTCTGCGTTGTGCAGGAGAACGTTTCCCGCTGCACAAGCGGCAGTCTTGATTTCCTTGTGAAAATGAAAAANGNTCTTGGGGACAAGGCNGCGTTTGTGCTTGACACAAAGCAAGCCCACCGTTCGGGGACGACTCCCTTGGATATNGTTCGGGCTTTGGGNGAAAATATCAGGCACGTCCATTTTTCCGACTTCGGCAGGGCGGGGGACTGTCTGAAATTCGGCTTCGGNGAGTACGACAATCTCACGCTTTTTAAGGANTTAAAAAAGTTCGGCTTCGGGGGAAATCTCATTATTGAGCTTTATCGGGGAAGTCACAGCGGCGCGGAAGATTTGGCGGAAAATTGCAGGGCTCTGAANGATTTNCTTGCGGAAAATGATTTGAAATAAAAATGTAAAAAAATATCGGCACACTTCAAAAAGTGTGCCGATCAATTTTATTTTATAAAGCTTATACTCGCACCGAAGACTTTGTAACAANTCTGATAACCTGNACAATAGCTGTGCTGAGAANAAGNTTTACTACNGTTTCAATAATGAAATTCCCACCGACCATGAAAATTATCATATATGTTCCGACGCTTTCTATGCCCGCGCCCGCAGCCCATTCAGCAATNGTATCATAGAAAAACAGCCTACAGCCAAGCAGGAAAACGCCTGTGTTTACTATAGGGCAGACCAAAGCGGCAGCAATTACCGCAAGCCAACTGTTTATCTTTGCAAGAAGTCTGTATACCNCAGCGGCAGCCATACCTGCAAGCATTCCTTTAAGTATGCATACCAAAACTGTTCCGAAAACATTTACAGCTAAAAATAAGCTTGCGTCCGTGATAAGAACCACCACTCCGAANACAAATCCAAGCCATGCNCCGCCTTTCCANCCGTACATTGCTCCGCCGACAACGATTGGCATAAGAACAAGCGTTATTGCAAAAGGAAGCGGTCCCAATGGAATTGCTCCTACCACCGCTTGAAGTACTATCACGATTGCCGTGAGAATACCCATAGTTGTTAGCATAAGTGTTTTTTCTCTTGTGTTTGACATAAAAAATTCCTCCTACTGAAAGCCCGACCGGAAGCAAGAAGCCNGATGCCGGAGGCAAGAATACCTCGTTCCGCTTCTGTTTTTTCTTTTAGGGTCTCTCGTATTTTTCGGAATATCCGCAGGGCTTAGCCTTTACACTTTACGCGTTCTTTTTNTAAAGCGTGTACAAGCCGTCTATAAGCAGGGTCTCGTCAAGAATAAACTTTTCTCTGCAATAGGGAACGATAACAGGCGCAAGTCCGCCCGTTGCAATAACGGCGGCGTCNTGACCTATTGCTTCCTTGTAGCGGACAGCCATACCGTCCATCATGCTTGCCGTGCCTATTATACTGCCCGACTTCATGCAGTCAACGGTGTTTGTGCCGATAAGGACTTCCCCCGTAAGCTCCGTGTTTATATCGGGAAGCGCGGCGGCAGTTGCCGAAAGCGCTTTAAGGGAGACCTTTACCCCGGGGATTATAGAGCCGCCGAGGAAAAACCTGTTCCTGTCTATTGCGGAAATAGTGGTAGCCGTGCCTAAATCAAAAATTATGCAGGGAGGGTCGTATTTCTCCATTGCGCCCACCGCGCCGCAGACCAAGTCCGCGCCGAGGACGGCAGGGTCGTCAATTTTGATGTTCACGCCCGTTTTTATCCCGGGACCAACCACGATTATCCCGAAGCCGCCAAGCCTTTCAAGAGCCGCCCTGAACACAGGGGTAAGGGGCGTTACAACGCTTGAAACGATAGCTCCGCTTATGTCAGAGGACTTGTAACCGTAAAGGGCAAGTATCTCGCTGAATTTAACAGCATACTCATCTGCCATAAGAGCAGTTTGGGTTGCTATCCGTGAAGTAAACAGCAGCCTGTCGTTTTCAAAGCCGCCGAGAACAATATTTGTATTGCCTGCGTCCACGGTAAAAATCATTTGAAACACTTCCTTAACATTTATAAAGTCCCATTGCCGACATTCCGTAAATATTATATATCAAAAACCTTTTCTTGTCAAGCGGAACAACAATTAATTTTAATTTGTAGGGGCGGGGTCTCC
>JAAVHM010000056.1 GCA_014799675.1 Ruminococcus sp.
CGGTTGCCCCTCGGGATTAAATTTATACTTTTAAGTAATAACCGCCTCCGTTGGTAGCTCGGGCGGTTATTTACTTATCACTTTTTGCGCATCAAATTAATGATGTCAATGACAAGCGCAACAACTCCGGTCAACATAGTAACAAAGAGGAATAATCCTTCATATGTAACGTAATCAGCCATTGTCATCACCTCCTTTTGCAAGGAGCAACCGCCAACCTTGGCGCACCATATAAAATATAGCATATTTTGTCGGATTTGTCAATATTTGCGCCGAACCGCTTGACAAATTCGCTTTTTTAATGTATAATAAAATCACAAAAGCCGCATAAACGGCGGGTCACCGCAGTGACAATGCGCCGTATGTCAACGGTTGCTCTATCGTTCTTTGGTTTGATAAAAAAACCGCCGTCAGTTGGAGCCGAGGGCGGTTTTTTACATTACATATTACTATAATAACTGTCAACTATACACTATCAACTGTAAACTGTAAAAAGGAGTGTTTGCATGAAAAATCTTACTCCCCCCATGGGCTGGAACAGCTGGGACTGCTACGGCGCTGCCGTAAACGAGGAAACAGTCCGCCAAAACGCCGATTTTATGGCGAAACACCTTAAAAAATACGGCTGGGAATACATCGTTGTTGACATTCAATGGTCAAACCCCACCGCCCCCAACCACGAGTATCAGCCCTTTACCGAGCTTGCTATGGACGGGTTTTCCCGTCTTATGCCCGCCGCGGAACGTTTCCCCTCCTCCGCGGGAGGAAAAGGCTTCGCTCCCCTTGCGGAGTATGTCCACTCTCTCGGCTTGAAATTCGGCATACATATAATGAGGGGAATTCCAAGACAAGCCGTCCACCGAAACACCCCCATTTTCGGCACGGACAAGACCGCCCGTCAGATCGCCAAGACAGACAGTATCTGCCGGTGGAACACCGATATGTACGGCGTTGACCCCTCCAAGGACGGCGCAAAAGCTTACTATGACAGCATTTTCTCGCTGTACGCCTCATGGGGCGTTGACTTTATAAAGTGCGACGATATCGCGCGGGAATTCCCCCACGCCGAGCAGGAGCTTATCATGCTCAGCGAATCGCTCCACTCCTGCGGCAGGGACATGATACTAAGTCTTTCCCCCGGACCTGCCCCGATCGAAAAGGCGGAGCTTTTCAAGCAGATATCCAATATGTGGCGCATTACCGACGACTTCTGGGACAGGTGGGAGCTTCTGTACGATATGTTCTCCCGCACGGAGAAATGGTGCGTCCACAACGGCGCAGGGCATTGGGCGGACGCGGATATGCTCCCCATAGGACCGATATTGCAGGACTACGACAAGGCGAACCGCACAAAATTCACCCAAGCCGAGCAGATAACCATGCTCACCCTTTGGAGCATTTTCCGTTCCCCGCTGATGATAGGCGGCGAAATGACGGGCTTTGACGATTTCACCATGAGCCTGCTCACCAACGAGGGCATATTGGAAATGCACAAAAACGCGCGTCATTCCCACCAGGTATGGCGGCGTGAAATTGACGGCAATGAATATATTCTCTGGACGGCGGCAAGCTCCCGTGCCGGCGGATATATTGCCGTATTCAACGCGGGGGACAAGGACGGGGAAGTTAAAATCCCCCTCTCCGACCTTGAATTGTACGGCAAAATAAGCGGCAGCGAGCTTTGGAGTGGAAAAGCCTTTTCCGCAGATGACTATTTGTCGGTAGACCTTGAAAGCCACGGCGCAAAGGCGTTTTGCTATACCGAGACATAACAAAAAAAGCACGGAAGCAATTCCGTGCTTTAAAGCCTGCTTATGATGTTTGGTTTTCACAAATATTTTTATATTTTTCGGTCAGGGCTTGAAAGTCTTCTATGGTTTTGCATTCTCTAAGTTCTAAATAAAATTTTTGCTGTTCAAGTTCTCTGGTCAATCTTTCGATAGTTTCTGCGCTGTTTGGCATTTTTTACACCTCCCGAAATTTTCTTTATTATATCATGCTTTTATAATAATGTCAAGTTTTTTCAGCTTGGCACATAGACATAAACACCCGAAAGGAACCGACCTTTCGGGTGTTTCGTTTATTATTCTTCGTTATTTTCCGCATCAACGGGACTGTACTGCTTTGCCAGCAAATCTCTTATTTCCGCCAGCAGCTCCTCCTGCGTGGGCTTTGGAGGCTCTGCCGGCTTCTCCTCTTCTGCCTTTGCAGCTTCGGCAGCAGCCGCTTCTTCCGCCGCCTTTTTCTTTTTGAAAATTGCGCCGCCGTTTCTGACAGCGTTGATCACCTTGACAAAAATAAACACGCACACCGCCGTCAGCAGGAAAGTTATAATGCTCTGGATAAAGTTTCCGTATGTAAGCTCCGCGCCCTGTGTGATGACCTTGCCGTCTATCTCGGTGTCGGGTATCTTAAAGGAAAGGCTTGCAAAATCAATACCGCCGATAATGATACCTATAATAGGTGTAAAAATATCCGCAACGAGAGAGTTTACAATAGCCGTAAACGCGCTTCCTATGATAACGCCCACCGCCATATCAACAACGTTGCCCTTTGAGATGAATTCCTTGAATTCGGCGATAACGCCCTTCTTGTCTTTTTTATCCGCCATAATAAAACTTCCTTTCCGATTTTTTCTAATATATTTTAGCATTATGGGACGCTGTTTGTCAATAGGTATTGAAATATTTTAGTGGTTGTCGATATAATATTGTACAGCTCTTTCAAACAAGTCTTTTTTAGTCAATCCTTGCTCTCGACTGTAATTTTTAAACATTTCATTTATTTTTGGGTCAACTCGTAATGTTATGGTATCGACTTTAGAATCATAGTTTTTGCGGGAACGCTCCACAGCTTCTTTACTTGGCATACAAAGCCTCCGTTTTAATATAAAATTAACAGAATATACACAATATATGTGTTTATATGACGTATACGTCATGGTATAATATAATTAATAAAAGAAATCCTAAATCACATAAAACGAAAGGAAAATTTTTATGAACACAAACGAATTCAGCTTTGAAGCCCTTTTTAACTGTAATGACTTCCGTTTCGACGAGTCACACAGTTTTATAGAAAGTTATGCAGAACTGAACAGTATGTTAGAAAGTGAAATGTATAAATCCGACCTCCAAAGCAGGCTTGACCGAGTAACGCATCAGTGTATATACGACGCCCACGCCGACGCGTTCAAGCAAGGCTTTTCCTTTGCAGTAAAATCAATAAAATTCATGCTGAAAATATAACCAAAACGGAGCACACCAAAATGCCCCGTTTTTTCATTCCCGCCCCCTTGAGGGGACTTTGAAATGTAAGGACTTATGATTTACGAGCTTTCGCCGCGGGGCGTTCCCCGCACCATGCCAGTCCCGCAAGAAGCCAGAAGTACGGCGCGGAGGTCACCGCGCTTGCGCCGAAAAACGCCTGTACAGCATACCCCAAAACCGCCGCCAGAAGCGCCGCCCTGAACCATTTTTCACGGTCTGCTGAGAATTCCTTCATGCCCTTAAAAAGCTTGACTATCGTCGCAGCCACAAGCGCAATATACAACAGCATTGACGGCACTCCCCTTGTTGCCGCAATGTAAAGATACTCGTTATAGCTCTTGTCAATGCAGTTTATACTAAGCTCATCCCTCGCCCGCTGATACGCCGCCATGCGGTCCGGACCAACGCCAAGCAAAGGGTGTTCCTTAATAAGTATCATGCTTCTTTTTGCGCCAAGCTCCCAGAGGTTATCACTGTCCGTAAGCGACGCGCCGTAGGTTATAAACAAATTATTGTAGGAATCCGAAAAGGCAATGGACTTGTCCCTGAAATAAATTCCCTGAAAAGCAAACACCAGTCCGAAAATAACCGCAAAAGCCGCGACCACCGCCGCAAGCCTTTTCCGCGAGCTTTTAAGAAAGCCCTCTTCAAACCGCACTCCGCCTTTATTTGTAAGCTCAATAATTATTGTTATTATAAGAACCGCCCCCGTGCCGATAACAGGCACAAGGGAAGATGTGAAAAGTCCCGTCAAAAAGAACAAAGCCGCGCTTCCGCCGTAAATTCTTGCCCTTGTAACGTTTTTGCTGTACAGCGCGCCCGTCAGCGCAACGCCGCTTACTATTGTCAGAAAAGAGCCGTACATTATAGGGTTTTCGGAAAGTCCGCTTGAAAGGTGGACGTTCTTCAAAAGCAAAATTGCGGGCAGCATTCTGAATTTTGAGGGAAAATTCCATGGTATATGCTGCATTACCGCAATAAATGCGCTTACAATGCCCGCCCCCACAATAAGGTCAAGAACCCTCTGCACCGTGCCGTACCGCATTACCGAAGCCGCAAGCAGGAATATTCCGAAATAGGCAAGTATCGTCAGCAAGCCCTCGTAACGTCCCTGCTCGCCAAGCATGGCGGTGTTTATGTCGTCGCTGCTCCCGCCGCTTAAAACCACACGGTAGTAGGAAGCGAAAGCCAGTACCGCAAGGGCAATTACAAGGAAAACCGAGGGATTTTCCTTAATGGAAATATCCTTTCTCATAAGCAGCGCAACGTAAAAAAGCAGACAGGAAAATCCCGCCGCATAAACAAAAGCCCCGTAAGCCCAGCTTGTCTGCGTGCTGAAATTCATTACTGCCGACCCTATAAGCACAATGATTACCGCGGCGCACAGAAGTCCGCTTATCCATTTTCTTACAGTCTCGTATTTCATATTAAGGATAAAATTTGATTTTTCCGTTGTACCGAATATCGTCTTTGGCATAACACCAACCCTTTTCCTCTTAATTAATAATTAACAATTAATAATTAATAATGAACAACTTGTTGTAAAAAATTATTCATTATTCATTATTAATTATTAATTGTAAGATAAAACGCCCTGCGAATTATACGCAGGGTATTTTATCTGTAAAATTTTATTTAGCGTATTCAACAGCGCGGCTTTCACGAATAAGATTGACCTTGATCTGTCCGGGATAATCCATTTCATTCTCAATTCTTTGAGCGATCTCCCGGGCAACTATAGTCATCTTCTCATCGTTTATCTTTTCGGGCATTATCATTATGCGGACTTCGCGTCCCGCCTGAATTGCAAAGGATTTTTCAACGCCGTCGTAGGAAGTACATATCTCTTCAAGCTTTTGCAGACGCTTGATATAATTCTCGTAATTTTCGCTTCTTGCGCCGGGTCTTGCCGCCGAAATAGCGTCCGCCGCCTGCACAAGAGTCGCGACAACAGTCTTCGCCTCAACGTCGCCGTGGTGAGCCTCGATAGCGTGGATAACCTCCGCGCTCTCCTTGTACTTGCGGCACACGTCAACGCCTATCTGTACGTGTGAGCCCTCTATCTCATAGCTCAAAGCCTTTCCTATATCGTGGAGCAAGCCTGCTCTTCTCGCAAGATTTGCATCCACGCCAAGCTCGGAAGCCATAATTCCCGCAAGGTGCGCCACCTCCATAGAGTGGTTGAGGACGTTCTGACGGTAAGATGTTCTGTAGTAAAGACGGCCAATAAGCCGTACAAGCTCGTGGTTAAGACCGTGGACGTTGGTTTCAAGAACCGCACGTTCGCCCTCCTGCTTGATCTTATGCTCAACCTCTTTCCTTGCCTTGTCAACCATTTCCTCGATACGGGAGGGGTGTATTCTTCCGTCGGCAATAAGCTTTTCAAGAGCAATTCTCGCGACCTCGCGCCTTGCGTGGTCGAAGCAGGAAAGCGTGATCGCTTCGGGTGTGTCGTCAATAATAAGGTCAACTCCCGTAAGAGTTTCAAGAGTACGGATATTGCGTCCCTCACGACCGATGATTCGTCCCTTCATTTCGTCATTGGGCAGCGGGACAACCGAAACAGCGGTCTCGGAGACCTGATCCGCGGAACATTTCGAGATAGCCATTGAGATAAGAGACCTTGCTCTTTCCTCGCACTCGTCCTTTAGCTGTGTCTCGTACTGCTGGATCTTTACAGCCTTGTCGTGGATAAGGTCGTTTTCCAGCATAGAGAGCAAATGCTCCTTAGCCTGTTCCATAGTGAACTGGGAAATTTTTTCAAGTATCTCCATTTGGGAGCGTTTGATCTTGTCGGCTTCCTCCAGCTTTTCTTCAGCCTGTTTGAGCTTTTTCTGGAGCTGCTCCTCTTTCTTTTCGATGTTGTCGCTTTTCTTGTCAAGGTTTTCCTCTTTCTGCTGGATACGTCTTTCCTGCCTTGACATATCGCTCCTGCGCTCTTTTATTTCCTTTTCAAGCTCGGAACGGCTTTTGTGTATCTCGTCCTTGGCTTCCACAAGGGCAATTTTCTTCTTGCTTTCAGCCTCTTTTTTAGCGTCCTCGATAATACGCTCCGCTTCCTTTTCGGCAGAGCCTATAGCGGATTCAGCCTGCTGCTTGCGGTAATTTATACCGACCTTGAAAAGTATAAAGCCGCCGGCGGCAAATCCCACAAGTAGCGCGACAACGCCGATTATAACATTTGTCAGCACTGTTAATACCTCCTTTAAAAATAATTAATAAAATAATTACTTCGGAGGCTTTATATCGGATTTTCACTTAAATTTATGCGGAACTTCCGCAAAAGCGTTCATGCGGAATAGCGCCGCAGAAAACGTTTATAATATAGGTAAATCCGCACCGCCTCCCAAAAAAGGCTGAGCCTTTACCCTTACAGGCATACTTTGTCAATAAAGGTAAAATGTTTCCATGAACAATACATACTCATGTATTGTTACCTGTCAAAATGCGGAAAATAAATATAAATGTGTTATATCGTAAAATTCCCTTTTACGGAATTATACAAAAAATGTAAAAAATTCTGTCAAAATACCTATAAGCAATATATGAAAACCTTCTATCAAGCCATAGAAGTAAGAAAAAATTTGAACAGCAATTTATTTGTACGCCTTTGGAAGAATTTTCCGCAGGCTTGGATATATAAATACATTGCATTCATTCTTATATTTTAATATAAATCCTTTAAAATGTCAAGGAAAATTATACAATTTGACACTATTTCATAATAATTTAACTTTTTGTATGTGAAAAAAGACGGTTGACAAACGGGAAAAAAAGTGTTATACTGAGAAAAATTCTTTATTTGCTTTACAATGCAAATATCGACTATACTATAAATGGTGGTGAATGAAATGCCAAAAAATGCGTTGACCTATAGCGATATTAAAGAAATTGAAAAAATTCTTGAAGAACATAAAGAAACAGCAAACGAAGAAACAAAAGCCAAAATTGATGAAATAATTACCAAATTAGGCGAATTGGAGATCAGGTCATAATTATATAACATTTAAAAAAATCAAATATAACAAAACTTTGATAAGGAAGGCATTACACGCCGAGGGTTTTCAGAGAGCCTTGCACGCTGCTTTAGCAGCATGATGTGAGCAAGGTATTCCCAAGTATAATGCACACCGCCTTTGAGTCCGTCCAATACACGGCGGGTCGCTCCCGTTACAGAGCTTCAACGAGGTATACTTTATGTAATTTTTCTCGAATTATTACAATAAGTATATGAATTTGGGTGGAAACACGATATTATCGTCCCTTAGTCCGTTTTGGATTAAGGGATTTTTATTTTATGGGGGTGACTGCTATTGAAAGCAATGATTTGTGAAATGTGCGGCGGCAGAGATTTAGTTAAGCAAGACGGATTATATGTTTGTCAAAATTGCGGCTGCAAATATTCGGCAGAAGAAGCGGGGAATTTATTTGAAATAAATGTCAAAGTGGAGGTTGACGGCATTTCTGCCTATGAGCAGTTACTTGAAAGGGGCAACACATATTTAAAGCTTGAAGATTACAGATCGGCAAAGGATACTTTTAAGGAATTTATAAATACATATCCGCATAAAAGAATTGGATATGAAAAATATTTTATCGCCCTTTCCGAAAATTTTTCAGAATATTTTGTTTATGACCTTGCAAATACAAATACTAAAGCAGAACTGAATAACATAATAGAAAAATTGGTAAAAATTGATGATGAGCGTGACACATATGCCGCTGAAAGCTTCTTGAAAAAAATCAAAGTCTATTTAAATTGGATAGAACTTAAAGAACAAAAGGAGCAAAAAGAAAATATACTTGATAAGATTTCCGAAGAAAATTTATTTTGTTCAGAACAAATAGATTCTGCAAAATTAATGCAAAAATGCTCTGTAATTGCTGCCGCAGTATCTTTAATTCTTGGTTTTTTTATCCTTTATGAAAAAAGCAGTCTTGCTGTTTTTGCATTTATTATTGCAGGCTTTTTTCTGATTTGGTTAGCATTTTCTGCGCGTGATGTGAAAAATATGTCAAAAATGATAGATGAAAATTGTGCAAAGAAAGTAGAATTTGAAAAAGAACTTAACGATATCAATGATAAAATCAATAAAATAAAAATTAATTTGTAAAGGAGAAATCACTATGATCAAACTAACTCTGAAAGACGGCTCCGTAAAGGAGATCGAAGCCGCAATGCCTGCTGCCGAGGTAGTCAAGGGCATTGGCATGGGACTGTACAAATCCGCGTGCTGCGTAAAAATCGACGGCAATGTATGCGATTTGCGTACAACTATCGACAAGGACTGCACCTTTGAGGTCATGACCTTTGACAGCGACGAGGGCAAAAAGACTTTCTGGCACACTGCTTCCCACATTCTGGCGCAGGCTGTCAAGAGACTTTACCCGGGTGTTAAGCTTGCCATAGGTCCTGCTATCGACAACGGCTTTTACTATGATTTCGACACGGAAAAGGCTTTCACCGCCGACGACCTTGCGGCTCTTGAAGCTGAAATGAAAAAAATCGTCAAGGAGGGTATCGACATTGAGCAGTTCGGACTTCCCGCCGACGAGGCTAAGGCTATGCTTGAAAAAATGGGCGAACCCTACAAGGTTGAGCTTTGCGNNGAACACGCAGGCAAGGGCGAGGACATCAGCTTCTACAAGCAGGGNGANTTCACCGACCTTTGNGCCGGTCCTCANNTGATGAACACTTCCGCAGTAAAGGCTTTCAAGCTTACAGCCTGCACGGGAGCTTACTGGCGGGGCGACGCNAAGGGNAAACAGCTTTCCCGCGTTTACGGTACTGCATACCCCAAGGCAAGTCAGCTTGAGGAACACCTCAAAGCCGCCGAGGAAGCGAAAAAGCGCGACCACAACAAGCTTGGNCGTGAGCTTGAATATTTTACAACTGTTGACTGCATAGGTCAGGGACTTCCCATTATCCTGCCAAAGGGCGCAAAGGTAATTCAGACGCTCCAGCGCTGGGTNGAGGACGTTGAAGCTGAACACGGCTACGCNNTGACAAAAACTCCCTATATGGCAAAGCGTGAGCTTTACAAAATTTCGGGACACTGGGATCACTACCTTGACGGAATGTTCGTCCTCGGCGACCCNCACGACGANACTAAGGAGTGCTTCGCTCTCCGTCCAATGACTTGTCCTTTCCAGTATCAGGTATTTCTNAACAGAGCGCGCTCCTACCGCGACCTGCCTATGAGACTGGGCGAGACTTCCACGCTTTTCAGGAACGAGGACAGCGGCGAAATGCACGGTCTTATNCGNGTNCGNCAGTTCACGATTTCNGAGGGACACCTTATNCTCCGNCCCGAACAGCTTGAAGAGGAATTCAAGGACTGTCTGGNNCTTGCAAAATATATGCTTGACACCGTGGGACTTCTTGACAAGTGTACTTTCCGCTTCTCACAGTGGGATCCCGCAAATCCCAANAANAAGTACGAGGGTACNGCGGAGCAGTGGGAAGAAGCCCAGGCTGTCATGAAGAAAATCCTTGACCANCTTGGNTTGGAATATACTATCGGTATAGACGAGGCNGCTTTCTACGGTCCGAAATTGGATATCCAGTACAAAAACGTATACGGCAAGGAAGATACCCTTGTTACNATTCAGATAGATATGCTTTTGGCGGCAAAATTCGGCATGGANTACACCGACGTGGACGGCAAGAAGCGTATGCCTTATATCATTCACAGNACNTCCCTGGGCTGTTACGAGCGTACGCTTGCATATCTGCTTGAAACCTTTGCGGGNGCGCTNCCNNTNTGGCTTNCNCCNGAGCAGNTNNGNATNNTNCCCGTTACNGACAGNGCNNTNNAATACNGCANNNAAGTNCTNNAAAAGCTTNANGCAAAGAGNNATNCGTGCAANGNTNGACNNCCGCAAGGANGGCGTTGGCTACAAGATNCGTCAGGCGCAGCTTGACAAGATACCTTACTTCTTTATAGTAGGCGACAAGGAAGTTGAGGAGAATACGCTTTCTCTCCGTTCCTGCAAGGAGGGCGACCTCGGAGCAATGCCTATGGACGAGGTACTGGAAAGAATTTTCAGAGANAACGACGAAAAGGTAAGATAAAACGAACGGTACAGACTGCTGCAAACCGCGGCAGTCTGTTGTTTTTTATCATAATTGTTACCATAAAGACGTTCCGGCAAATNCTTTTTGTTAAGTTTTTACATTGTAAATTTTAACGGCATATGATATAATTACTATATATCTTTACACATGACCTCATTTTATTCTTAGGAGGTATTCGATGAAAATTAATCTGCTNGATCTGGAAATAANCAGCAAGCTTAAATATCAGATGATGTTTTTCGCCTGCGCCTTTATACATACGGTATTTTTCCTTGTCTTTTCCTTTGCAAAAATATATCTGCTCATGACCTTCAATATTTTCAGCGTGACCCTTTACATTGTGGGAGCGTATGCCTGCGGAACGGATAATTTTGAAAAAAACGCTCTTAAATGGATAATACTGATATACACCGAGATAACNCTCCACGCAATAGCCTGCACGNTACACCTCGGGTATGACACATATTTTTTCCTTTANGCAATGGTGGAGCTTTCCATTTCGGCGTATATGCTGTTCTTTGCCTGCGACAAGAAAATATTTGTCAGAATGATAATAATTTTTGTTTGCATTTCATTGTCGGCTCTTGCGGGCTGTCAGATCTACCTCAGCATAAATCCTCCGCTTTATACTTGGGCTTTCAATAAGACGCTTCCCGAAAGCACGACAAACATCATGCGTCTTATGAATATTTCTTTCTGCACGATAATTATTTTCGTATTCAGCGTACTGTTTGTAATTGAAATAAATCTTCTTATACGCAAGCTTAACGCCGCTTATGACAAGCTTAGCTACACGGCTATGCACGACTCACTTACGGGACTTTACAACCGTCACAGCCTGCGGGATTTCTTTGACAGCCTTGACGAAAGCGGCAACGAGTACTGCGTTGCACTGGGAGATATAGACAATTTCAAAAAGGTAAACGACACCTACGGACACGACTGCGGAGACGAAGTTCTTATAACGGTTTCCGACATTATAAAGGACAGCATGGCGGAGCAGGACTTGGCTTGCCGCTGGGGCGGTGAGGAAATTCTTATTATCATGCGGGGAACAAGAGACGACTGCCTTGACCGCATGAAAGACATACGCAGCCGCATAAACGCAAGCGTTGTTGAGTCGGGAAAAACTTCTATAAAAGTGACAATGACCTTTGGCTTTGCGGACTGCCACGAGGTTGAAAACAGCGAGAAAAATCACATGGACTCCATTGTTATTCTTGTTGACGGACGGCTTTATGTGGGCAAAAAAAGCGGCAAGAACGTTATAGTAGACCACGGAGAGACGAACAGTTGACAGTTGATAGTTGATAGTTTACAGTTAAACGCTCTCCTTTCGGAGAGCGCCTGTATATTTATATTTTCAGTATGAATTTTATTGACTTTACGGCAAAGGAAAAGCCTTGCTTGAACGAATTGATGTGCGCTTCGTGTATGCACTCCAGCATTACCCTGTCAAGCCTGTGGCGGAGGTCGCTTTCTTTTAAATCGGTTTCGAGTATGCGGTTAAGTTCCGCGTAGGCTTTTTTAAATTTTTTTGATTCGTCGAAATTGAAATCACAACAGTTGAAAAGTGCTTCAAAGCTGAATTCGTTTGCGTCCATAAGAATTTTCCTTTCCTTCTAGAGGCTAGAAATTAGAGGCTGGAGGTTAGAATTTGCCCCTGCATTGTTTGTGTTTTATCTTAAGTTAATTATATCATATAGTACTACCTTTGTGGTGTATATTTTATAAATAAATTATTAAATTTTTATAAATTAAGGCGGCTTACAGCATGGATAAAAAATATATTGAACGTCCTAAAGAATTTGATAAAGCTAAATATAATAAAGAACATTACAAACAATTAAAGATAGAAGTAAAGCCAGAGGATTACGATTTTATAGACAGTTACTGCAAAAACAATAAGATAAGCAAGGCGAAATTTATTATTGAAGCTTGCAGACAGTACGCTGACAATAATATTGATTTGGATAATAAATAACCCGCAAGGAAAATTCCCTGCGGGTTATTTTGTCAGCAATGTAGGGCGGGGGCTTAGGCGAATAGCGATATAGAAGTTTTTCAGAAATATTATTTATAAAGACAACCACAGCGGATTATAAAAAGCAGGCTCATGTCATCGACAAGAGCCTGCTTTTTATACCTTTGTAAATACCGCCGTAACGCACATAACCCCGTTCCTGATCTCCGCAAAGATTTCTCCGTTCATTTTCCGCATAAGACAGCGGCTAATGTAAAGTCCCAAGCCGCTGCCCGATATGCTTTCGGCGTTTGCGCCGCGCCAAAAGCTGTCAAAAACGTGGAGTAAGTCCGTGTCCGCAATGGTACAGCCGCTGTTGCGGACGGTTATAAGTATACAGCCGTCCTCCTCGGAAAAATTTAACACTATACTCTTTCCGTCGCCGTATTTTACAGCGTTTTCCATAACGTTCTGCAAGACCTCAATACTGCGGTCAAAATCGCCGTTCAAAAGGCAGTCGGAATAATCGTATACCGAAAATTCCGTCCCGATAAGAGACAGCTTTTCCGTGTAGTACCCCTTTATTTTTGCCACAAGCTCCGAAAGATAAAACTCCCCCATATTTACATCGAAGCTCAGGAAATCCTCTCTTGACGCGGTAACTATCTGCGAAACGTAGCTCTCTATCTCATCGGCTTTGGCGTTAATGCTTTCCGCAATTTCAAGCTGTTTTTCGCGGCTTTCATACAGTCCCTTTGACAAAGCCTTTGAGTACAGCTTTATCGCCGAAAGCGGCGTTTTTATGTCATGGGATAGAGAAAGCAACAGCATTTTTTTGTCCCTCTGCAAATCAAGCTCCCGCTTTTTCTGCTGCTCAATATTTTCACGGAGCATATCCACGCCCCAGATGAATTTCCCGAAAAAGCGATTTTTGGTTTCTTTAATGGGCGCGGTAAGATTTCCCTTTGACAATTCGTAGGGAATATCCGTCAGCTTCTCAAAAGGTGAAAGTATTTTGAATTTGATGTACAGCATAACGGAAATTATCAGTACTGCCATAACGCCGAGAATAAAGTTTACAGTAACGATAAGCCACGTCCTGTCGCCGCCGCTGTCAGTTTTGTAATCAAAGCGGTACAATTCCCCGTTTATTTCGAGGACGGCATAGTCGCTGTCTGTATCAAAAAAATCTTCGCCGTACTTTTCGACAGCGGTCACATATTCACATTCGGAAATGTCAGCATGACCGTCCGTTTCAATTTGGCGGGCAAGACGGTTTATTTCCACGCGGTATGGTCTGCCGCTGTCGGAAACGTCCGCGGTCAGAATAATATTCGCCGCGGCAAACAGTACCGCCATTACTGCAATTACCGCCGCAAAAATTTTATTGAACGCTTTCATATTTGTAGCCTACTCCCCACACGGTCAGTATTTTTTTCGGATTTTTCGGATCGTCCTCAATTTTTTGCCGAAGCCATTTTATGTGTACGGTCAAAGTCTGCTGTTCCGAAAAGCTGTCGCTGCCCCATATCTGATTGAAAATATATTCCTTGCTCAAAGCCCTGCCCTTGTTTTCCGCCAAAAGCAGGAGCAGATCGAATTCCTTTGCCGTCATTTCAAGCTTTACCCCGTTTTTGAAAACCGTTCGGCTGACCTTGTTTATGCGGATATCACCGTCAGCAATTTCGTCAACAGCGTACCGCCGCTTGAAGATACCGCTTATTTTCGCAAGCATTATGTCAATGTCGTATGGCTTCTCGATGTAATCGTCCGCGCCTAAGTCAAGACCGCAGAGCTTGTCCTCCTTGGCGGTTTTCGCGCTTACGATAAGTATGGGGACGTTGCTTTCCTCCCGAATTTTCTTGCATACCCCGAAGCCGTCCGCGCCGGGGAGCATTATATCAAGCACGATAAGCCTTGCGCCGTACTTTTCGTACAGCGACAAGGCTTTTTCACCGTTTTCCGCCACGGACACTGTGTAATTCTCCCCGCAGAGAAAATCGCACAGCAGCCCCGCAAGCTCCTTGTTGTCCTCAACTATCAGAACATCTATCAATATATTTCCTCCTAATCGTTCAACTGTCAACTATCAACTGTACACTGTCAACTGTCATCACCAACCCAATTCCAAAAGCCAGTTATTCAGCGCACGTTCCCTCTCTCTCATCTGGGAGGGACTTTCGCACCTGTTTAAATTATACTCTCCTTTTATGTTCCCGTCAACTATGTAAAGCGTTCTTGTGCATTTTGCCGCAACCTTTACATCGTGAGTGACCATCATGATTGTAGTACCGCTTTCATTCAGCTTTGCAAGCTCATCCATTACCTCGTCGGAGGAGGTGCGGTTCAGCGCGCCGGTAGGCTCGTCAGCGAATATCATCTTCGGCCTGTTTATCATACTGCGGCATATGCAGGCGCGCTGGAGCTGTCCTCCCGACACTTCGTTGATGTCGTTGCCTGCAATGTCGATAATGCCAAGCTTGCGCATAAGCTCCTGACCACGCTGTACCGTTTCCTTGCGGGTCTCTTTGTTCTTTTTCGACTGCGCCGCGGGAAGTATGATATTGTCCAGAACGGTAAGATTTTTCAGCATATACATCTGCTGGAAAATAAATCCCATTTCGTCAAGCCGCAGGTCGGCAAGCTCCCTTTCGCCCATTGCGGCAATATTTTTACCGCAGAAAAGAGCTTCCCCCGCAGTAATGCTGTCCATGCCCGAAACGGCGTAAAGCAGGGTGGATTTACCCGAACCCGACGGCCCCATAACTGCAACCATTTCCCCCTCGCCCACGGTGAAATTCACGTTTTTCAGGACGTTGTTCTGTCGCTTGTTTACTATATAGGTTTTGCAAAGGTCTTTTACTTCAAGAATATTCATATTGGTTATTTCCTTTCATCATTCAATATTTGCCGTGTCAGAGGACTTTATTTTCCTTGTGTAAAGCGAGGTAAGAAACGCTCCCGCGGTAGTCGTAACAAGAATTACAAGAGGGAAAACAAGATATATTTCAAGCGGCGTTGTAACGTAATCCACGGCAAGCTCCAGACCCATCATTTTGAAAACAGGGTCAATGCAAAGATGAGTAAGGGGCATTGCGAATATCTCGCCTATAATTACCGCGGCGATACCAACAAACGCAAACCTTAATGTGTGATAGGCGTAAATTTTTCCGTTCCGAACGCCTATGGCTTTCATAAGCGCGATCTCGCCCTGCTCCTTTGCAATAAAGGAACGCTCCATAAGCACGGTAATAAGCGCGGCAAGAATGACGGTAAGAGCAGCGGACATTTTTTTCAATGCGTCCATATCGTCAGCAACCTTTACGAAATCCTTGACGGTTTCGGCGGCTGTTCTTATTTTTGTATACTTAGGGTAAAGCTCCTGTATTTTTTCGATCCTGCGGGCTATTTCCTTATCGTCGGGGTCGTCGGTAAACCTTACCTGCAGCGGTACGCCTCCGTTCATCTGAATGTAGTTTATCTTCTCGTCGGTATATATTCTTATGCCGTCGGTATTATTGTACATAGACTGGTAAAATGCGGTTATGATGTAATCCTTTTTGCCGTCTACAGTATTGATAGTTACAGTATCGCCAAGCTTTGCCTTTAACGCATTGGCTACCCGTTTTGTTATAGCTATCTCGTCTGCGCTTTGAGGAGCCGTACCCTCCGTGTATTCATACATATCCATTGTTGTTCCGGCGTCATGATAAACGCAGGTCATATTTTTGTATTCGCCGCGGGTCACCATAAGGTCTGCATAATACTCCTGCATACATCTTGCGGGCATACCGTTTTCTGCAAGGGTATCCTCCATATCCTTAAAATATTCCTTGACCTGTTCCTGTCCGTCCTCGGTCATAAATTTCATCATTTCATCGCCGTTGTCTATGGTAATATCGCAGTCAACCATTGACAAGCAGCTGATAAGCGTATCGCTGTTCAGAGTAGTCACGGTATTGGAAAGCATAAAAAGAAGCGACAGGCACAGAAAGAATGTGAGAGTAATTATGCCGTAGCGTTTGGGACTGCTTACAATATCGTTCAGAGCAAGAAAGGACGCTGTGCCAAGCTTTGATTTTCCAAGGCTCATAATGCTCTTTTTGCGGAAGCGTTCTCCCGTCTGACCGTTTCTTACAGCGTCTATGGGGGTCATTTTGCTTACCCTGCCCGTACAGCCAAGGCAGAACAGAAGTATGACCGCTACCACAAAAAACGCGCAGACAACGTTGATAAATACGGTGTTCTGACCGCTTATGATGACTGACTGTGAGGCAAGACCCATAAGCATTTCACCGAACGGGAAGCTTAACGCCAGACCTATAGCCGAGCCGATAACGGCAAGGGCGGCGTATTTTATAAGGTACAGCCCCCGAATTTTTATGTCCCGTATGCCGATAGCTTTCATAACGCCTATCTCGCGGAATTCCTCGGAAAGGGTAAAGGTTATGGTAAAGCGCAGCACCACAAACGATACGGCAATAAGTATAAGGCTTACCACAAGTATTATGCCCGTGATCATCATATCGAAAACATAGCAGAATCTCATCAGCGCCCTGTCGCCCGAAAAAATAAAGCTGTCGTATATATCCGATATCTGGGACGTAGTCTTGTCAATGTCGTCTGTATATATGTAGCAAAATTGTCCGCCGTACATATTTTTTACCGTCTCGTCCGACATATATTCGTCAAAATCCTCGGCGTTCAGTATATATCTCGTTATACGTACGCCTCCTGAGCCGCCAATAGCGTCCTTGATGCTGCCCGCAAAGGTAAATTCGCGGCTTACGTCCCCTATTTCTATAGTAATTTTGTCGCCGACCTTTAGTCCCGCGTTTTTCTCTGCGAAATATGTTGCGTAAAATTTGCCCTTTGGCACGCTTTTAAGTATGCTTCCGTCGTCAAGAAAATAATTCATTCCAATATCTCTGTCGCTCTGCAAAACTTGGGTGTTTGAGGAAGCGTTCAAAGGCTTGCCGTCCCGCATAATGTTTGACTGGGACATATAGCCGATCTCCTCAATACGGAACTCATTGACAGCCGATGCGTTTTCAAGGGTCTCCGTCAGATCTCCCGCAGACTTTTTATTCATGGTCGCGGCGAAATAATCGGGGGCGTCAGCCATTTCAAAGTAATCGTCCAGCGCGGTGGTCACGCTTATGATGTTGTTCACGCTGGAGGACACGAACATTGAAGCAAGTATAATAAATACCAGCAGAATAACGTTCATTGCCCTTTTGCGTTTAAGGTCTTTTTTCAGTATGTTCAGGTACATTTCAATGCTCCTTTCTTTGTTGTGATTTTATTATAGCATGGAAATTATTAAATAATCCTTAAATATGAAAATCAAGTTATATTCCGATCAAGTGTAAAGCTGCGATAGAGTTATAATATCATGCCCTTTGGGTTTTGTCAATTGACAATAGTATCTATCGCAAGCCATAGAAAGTGTACGTACACTTTCATTTGGTAAAGTGCATATGCTCTTACATTTTAGTCTGCACCTAAGACCGCTCTTTGAATATGTGTTAAATCCTATCGTGTAATTGCGGTAGGATTTTTATTCACTATAGTGAATGTATCACAAAAGGGAGTGCAGATGGAACGGCTGCCCCACGGACTATTTGCTTGCCAAATAGTCCTAGTGGGTTAGAACTATTTCATAGTGTCTTTTTGACAGCGAACGGCTTACAACGGCTAATATTAACATTCTGTAAACTTGTTTCTGAAAGCTTGACAAAATTCATTATAATGAATATAATTATATTTACAGTTCATAATATGCCTTATAGTGAGTTTAATAATACAAAGGGGGGGTTGATATTAAAAATTTAAGCTTACACCACGTAACAGACAGAAAGGAGTTCAATGATTAAAAATGTATACACAAATACCGCCGTAGGCAATGAGACATTAAAAGAAGCTACAGAATACAAACTTGGAAACACTACATATAAAGTCGTTACGAGATTTAATTTTAGCGGTGAAAACCTTAAAGACATTCTCGCCCGACTTATTAAAAAGGGGGTTCAAAGGTCAGCATAAATTTGACGTAATCAGCAAAACGGCGGATTATGTCAAAAAAGTTAGATAAAATTCATTGATTTACCACATTGAAATATTTTTAAAGATGTGGTATAATTAACACATAATCCGCTGTATTTGTCGGAAAGTGAGGATTATATGTTAAAAGACAAAATTACAGCGTTATATTGCAGACTTAGTCAAGATGATATGCTTGACGGTGAGAGTAATTCGATAACCAATCAAAAATCCATATTGCTTAGGTATGTACAGGATAATGGACTTCCGAACCCTCAATTTTACGTTGATGACGGTGTGTCTGGTACAACGTTTGAGCGTGACGGTTTCAAAGCAATGATGTCTGATATTGAAGCTGGCAAAGTTGGTATCGTGATTACAAAGGATTTGTCCCGACTTGGACGTGATTACCTCAAAACGGGCGAATATATCGAGATAATTTTTCCCGATTATGATGTTAGGTACATTGCCGTAAATGACGGTGTGGACACATTTAAGAGCGAAAATGAAATGATGGTTTTCCGCAACGTATTTAATGATTTTTATAATCCATTGTCAAAAACACATTCAAGAAATAATCTCACATGAATCAATAATAATGTCATAAATGCCTTTCCTTGGCGCTATTAATGTAGTGTATCTAATGTCAAATCCGAACGGTACGCCATTCAAGAAGACATTGAGCATACCATAATCTGGAACAACAATTTGTTTCAGTAACGAGCGATATAGCTCTTTATTCTCGGAATTGCAGTCGGACAGCTTTTGCATATACTCAACCGTCTTTTTTATTTCAGCCATTTGAGTATTGTGCCGTGCCGCAATATCCTGATTACGAACAATTTCCTCTGTGAGCCGAGCAATTTCATTGTCGTAAATCTCCGTCTGCTTTTTCAGGTCGTCTTTGGAAATAAGGTCATCAAGCATAAGGTCAATAGCCTTGTGCTTTTTGTTTTCCAGCTTTGCGATTTCCTCTTTCAGCGGGGTAACGTCAACGTCCTTTTGAATAAGCTGTATTCCTTGAATTTCCTCAATCATCTGCTTTTCAAGAACAGGACGAAGTTCGTTGATTTGTCCAAGAATATTTTTCATTGCTGCCGCAACGATTCTTTCATCAACGGTATGCGCGTCGCAGCCAATCAGTTCACCATTCAATGCGGTGTGCTTATCCTTACCATAAAGTGCACGATTTCTGCACCTTAAAGAAATATTTGGATTTTTGGACGAACTGTTCATAGTAAAACTATAACCGCACTTTCCGCAAACCATTTTACCGCTTAGCCAAAAACTGTTGGAATGCTTTTTACCCTCACGAGTAAGCCACCCGCGCCGTTTTCGTTCCTCTTGAACAGCGTCAAAAACTTCTCTTGACACAATCGGCTCGTGATGATTTCTAACCGTAATTAACGGAGCATTTGGGTTATCTCCGTGATTTATAAAAGTTTTTTCGGCAAGAACATTTGGCTTAAAAACTTTCCATTGTGTCAAATCGCCAGCGTATTTTTCGTTATTGAGAATTTTCAAAACGTGCTGTCCACTCCATACACGATTTTTCAGCGTTGGTATTCCTCGTTCGTCAAGTTCTTTTGCTATTGCAGTTGACCCTTTTCCGTCATAAAGATACATATGAAAAATGTCCTTTACAATTTCAGCTTCCTCTGGAACAATTTCAAGCTTTCCGTCAATAACCTTGTAACCGTAAATCCGTCCGCAGCCAAGAACAACACCGTTTTCCATGCGCCGCCGCATACCCCATTTTACTCTTTCTGAAATTTTTCGGCTTTCCTCCTGCGCTATTGAGGACATAATTGTTAATCTCAACTCGCCGTCCTTGTCTCTCGTATCAATTCCGTCATTCATAAATATCACACCGATATTTAACTCGGAAAGCCGTCGGGTGTAATTAAGCGTATCAACCGTATTTCTTGCAAATCTGGAAACCTCTTTTGTGAGAATAAGATTGATTTTTCCATTTTCGCAATCGGAAATCATTCGATTGAAACCGTCACGTTTTCTTGTTGACGTGCCTGTAATTCCTTCGTCGTAATAAACCTCGATAAGTTCATAATTTTCATGATTGTTTATGTACTCTGTAAAATAGCTTATCTGTACCGAAAGTGAGTTTAATTGGTCGTCAAAATCCGTAGAAACACGGCAGTAAGCCGCTACCTTTATTTTATTCATTTAACCTCCTCTCCCGATTAATCGGGAATGTCAGACATTCCCCCTGCATATATTATTTTACACTTTACCACATAAAATTGCAAGTGGCAATATGTACAAATTTGCCCGATAAAAATGGTTATGCAGGGGTTGTCTGAATATATTTATGCTGCTGAAGTAATAGACTTGTCCTGCATAGCAATTAGTAATTCCAACTGCTCCGCAGTAATAAGTCCCTGTCTGTAAAATTCCTTATAGTACCCGATTTTCATAGCTTTGATTAAATCATTTTTGCAATTATCGGGTATAACAATAGACGAATTGTTTTTATTATTTTTGTCCTGCTCAAAGTTGTATGTATTAGCTGTCAAATTCATATTTTTTCTGTTCAATAAACATCCTCCCTGCATTACGCATTTTCAATTTTTACATTATCACTTTCAATAATCTTTTCCGCAGAATTTGTATTCTCGGAAACTACAACAGGCGGGTTATCCCGCAGGAAACCTTTTTCCTTTTCCTCGGTAACAAAATTCTTAACCTCGTCAATAGCAAAAAGGAAATCCAACATCTCCTTAAATTCTTCGGGAGAAATATCATCTCCGAAATATTTGTAAACAAGACCTCCTATGCCGCATAAATTGTGAGTACGCTTTTTACGTTCCTCCTCAGCAATCGAATTCTGAATTTTCTTACGCTTTTCCTCCAGTCTTTTCAATTCGGCTTCAGTCGATTTTGTACGTTCATTAAGACGTGCAAGTTTCTCCTGCATTGTGGTTACATTAGTTGTTTTTGACATAATATCAATCCTTTCTTTTTCTATTTCAAGCTCACAAGAGCAAGCTGCCTTACGGATAACGGAATATTTGGGCGGCATTACTAACCTTGTTTTCATTGCCTACTAACAAAATCGTTACAAGTAACTTTATTTTGTCGTGTGCAGAGCCGCCCAAATATCCCGAAAGGCGCACTTATACAAACTGGCAAGCAGTTTGTTGTGCGCAAGGGGAAGTTTCCCCTTGACCCCTCTAAATGTTTGCTGTCGCAAACATAAAAATACGCACAGCGATTTAACGTGAGCGATGTTTTTTCACGGATTTATCTCTATTATTGTCGGGAGAAATATCCGTCTGTTTTTCTTTTTCATAACATCTTTGAAAAATATTGATAACCGTTTCTTTATCGCGGTTTGCAAAAAATATAACCTGCTTACCGTCATTCTTGTTTTTTATCGTATGCAAAATATTTGCATTAGTAAGTGAAGAAACAAAGCTATCCATATTTGGAATTTTATCACTCTCAATGCCGAAAGTTTCGGAAAGGGGACAACCTAATTCCGTTTCAATTATCTTTTTTTTGATAGAACGTTTTTCGGTATTTAGTTTTGATAATTCAAAATTTAGCTTTTCAATCTCTGCATTTGTGTTTGTGAGAATTACTTTTCGGTTATAGCTTCCCTTATCGGTACGATACCCCTTTTTCTCAATCGCACAAGCTGCCGCACCAAGATGTCTTTGTGGAATTTTATCAATACCTTGTGCCGCATAACTGCGGTGGTCGATACGCTCCTTAGAAACAAAATACAGTTTATGATTACACCAATCCGCCCACAATTTTCTCCATTCAATAAGTAAAGCTTTATCGTTCCAAGCACGCTCTTTTTTGGTAAATCCATTCTCATCAACCTTGCGAGTAGTAAGCAAAATATGAACGTGCGGATTACCGTCTCCCTTATCGTGAATTGCAAAATCAGCACACATACCCTTTGAAACAAAACATTGTTGACAGAAATGACGAACCAAATCAATCTGCTCATTACGTGGAATTTCCACAGGCAAGGCTGCGTCGATATGTCGTGCTGTCTGACTGTTTTTTCTCGTTTCAGACTTTTCTACGGCGTTCCACAAAATAGAACGATTTTTGAATTTAGGCGGAGCATTATCTGACAACAAGATTTCCTTATGTACAATTTCATGCTTTCGGCGGTAATCGTGAGTAGTTCCGTCATACTCATTTTTGATTTTTTCTCCCGATATGTATGCTGCCTTTGCAACCGCACTTGCACCTTTTCCACGGCTTACGATTTTAACGTTAAAATGATAAATTGCTATATGAACATCTCCTTTCACAATTCAGTATATACTTTTTTAAAAATATTCAACAGGCTTAAAACAGGACTGAAACAGGCTTTATTTTTTACGCTCCGCTATAAATTTTACTTCAAAACCGTCATTTTGGCTATGAACGGATATTGAGTGAAAATTGAGTAATTCCATTAAAAATCATCGTATGTACAATTACTCCTCTACCTATAGAAAAATTTTTTGCTCTTTTTAAGGGGGTTTAGAAAATGATTTTCGCTTTGTTAATAAAAATGTTACAATCAATATCAAGAGTCTTTTCATAAGTATAGGAGCTCAACAAGCGATTTTGGCGGGGCGATTTTTATAAATTTGTATACTTGCATAAAATTCTATAATGTTCGGTTTATATTGTTGTCGCATACAATCTCTTTCCATAAGTAAAGGACATTTTTCAGACCTGTTTCCCAGAAAACAAGAAAAGACTTGTGTTTTTGAAACAAAGTTTGTATCATTGTACAAGCCGCATAGTTGATTATTGTCTAATATGACCTGTTTACTCGTCGGTAAACGGTAGCAAAACAGCGGTAAACGGTATTGAAAAANNATTNNNTNTGTGTTACAATAAAAATATATNTTGCATAAACGAGGGTGAAAAAATGAATTATAAAATTGCGATCTGTGATGATGAAAATATTATAATTGACGATATAATCGAAAANCTTCAGAGCAGACGAAATGAATATGAAATAGTACGGTACAATTCNGGGAACGAGTTATTAACTGCTGCTCTTGATTTTAATATATTATTTCTCGATATTGAAATGCGTGGGATAAGTGGAATNGAAACAGCTTTNAAGCTGCGTGAAATGAATTATGACGGAATTATTATATTNCTCACAAGTCATACAGAATTTATGCCCGANGCNTTTAANGTAANNGCTTTCAGATTTTTGAANAANCCNATNGANATTGAAAAATTNAACGANGCTTTTTCCGCTGCCGANAAAGAAATACTTGANACAAAGCATATTTTAGTTTATGAAAANGGCAAATCCTTTTATTTAAAGCTGACNGATATTGTNTANCTTGAAGCATACGGCGACGGTACGTATATTTATGATAAAAACAAACGTGTTTACGATACTGATAAACCGCTTAAATATTGGAAAGAACAAATAGGCTCGGAGCATTTTTATCAGATAAGNAAATCNAATATAGTTTCGCTTTTGTACATATCCGATTATTCAAAAGACGGAACNATAACNGTAAANCCTTATTNAAAAGAACTTACNTTGTCAAGGCGTAATGCAACAGCNTTTAAAGCNATATTTTTTGAATTTATCAANAAAAACGCAAGAGCAATGTGAGGTGTCGATAATGTTAAAAACTATGGCGTATGCTTTGTTTGAGTTCTTTATTGAGTTTATTAAATTGTTTCCTATTATGTATATAGTGCTGCAATTTAAAATTAANCCTATTAAACAAATGNTGATATATTTTTCAGCAGCAGTAATACTTACTTGCGCATTGAGCTTGTCGCCTGTCAATGAAATTATACCTGTTGGNTCGTTTATCTGCTTAATCATAACAATATTANCTTTAACAGGTAAGGGGNAAATTATATATACGTTTGTTACATATTTCGGAATATCTATGCTTGATATGCTTTCAGCTTCTGTATTGCTTTTATTTGTTAATTATGATATTGATATGCTGGCTGAAAANAAATCAGCTAACTTAATATCAAATTCTATTAGTATAGTAATTATTGCAATCATAACTATTGTTTCAATACTGTACAAAAAATACGAACGCTACAGTTCAGGACAAAGAGTAAGTATATTTTATTTACTGCTTATAATGCTTGGCGAAATATCAATTTCTATATTTATAACTGTATTCCAGATAACGGAAAGCGACGATAAGGTTCTTGCAGTAACATTATGTGTAGGCAGTATTATTTTTCTTCTGTTATGTGTAGTTATGATGATAAACTATATGTCAAAAAATCATTATAAAAATATATCTGAGATAAATGAAAAGCTTTTGAAAAGTCAGGAAAATTACTACACTATGTTGCTGCAAAAGGACAAGGACACTATTAAATTCAGGCACGATGTATCAGAGCATATAAATTGTATGTATACCCTTTTTAACCATGGCAAGAACGAGGAACTTCGTGAATACTTTGATAAAATCGGAGCTTCCCTATCAGAGTTAAGACCCAAAATTCAAACGGGAAACGATATGCTAAATGCAATATTAAACGATTCCGTAAACAAATATACGTCTGTCAAATATGAAATAGAGGGAAAAATGCCTAATGAAACCGCCTTGAGCAATATAGATATATGCACTATATTTTCAAATCTGTTTGACAATGCGTTCAGCGCAGCCGCCAAATCTGATGAAAAGCTTGTTACGGTATCATTCAGATTTATTGGAGAAAATTTCTTTTGCAAGGTGATGAACACAGTTGACCACAAGGTCAATGTGNTAAACAATNNGCTTGTNACNGAAAAGAATGACAANCTTAATCACGGNCATGGNACATANAATGCNCGTATGTGTACCGAGAAAAACAACGGGGAAATAACNTATTCTTGTGATGAAAAATTCTTCTATGCAGAGCTTGTTTTTCCAAAAATTTGAAACACTCCTACCGTTTACCGCCAAAACGCGACCGTTCACCGGAAACCTATTGCTTTTTAAATCAGCTTATGTTATAAATGAAACATAAGCTGATTTTGTTTTAGGGAGGTGAAATGTTATGTTCGGAATGTTATTTCATTGGGACATATGGCGTTTTATAAGACGCCACTACAAGTAAGTGTTTGACGTAAGATTATTTGAAACGCTGATGATTTTTAATAACGATTTCCCTCGGTCATCAGCGTTTCGATAATTCAAAAATTAAAATCCCGAATTTTAACTTGTAAAATTAAAAAAACTATGATATAATTTGAAAGGAAGTAATTATAATGGCAACCATAACAAATTCATATAGCAGAAGTACATATTCAAAACCAAGTACAACACCGAAGTCAAGCTCGACTTCAAAACCGAGTACAACTTCAAAGACAAGTTCGTCTTCATCTGCAAAAACATCATCTTCAACAACTAAACGTGACACGTTTACATATTCTTCGCCGTCGGCAAAGGCAAGTGCAGCAGCTGCAAAAACTACAACAAGCAGTACTTCAAAGGCTACAACTACGGCTGCAAAACCCAGCACGACAACTGCTAAAGCCACCGCAAGCAGTACCACCAAGGCATCAACAACGACTAAGCCAAGCACGACAACTTCTAAATCTACCGCAAGCAGTACAACTAAGGCTACAACTACGACTACAAAGCCTAGCACAACAACTTCTAAATCTACCGCAAGCAGTACTACCAAGGCAACAACTACAACTGCAAAGCCTAGTACAACAACTGCTAAATCTACTGCAAGCAGTACCAACAAGGCGGCAACTACAGCTACAAAGTCTAGCACAACAACTGCAAAACCTACCACAAGCAGTACCACTAAGGCGGCAACTACGACCGCAAAACCCAGCACAACAACTGCTAAATCTACCGCAAGCAGTACCACCAAGGCGACAACTACGACCGCAAAGCCTAGCACGACAACTGCCAAATCTACCGCAAGCAGTACCACCAAGACAACTACTAATGCAAAATCTAGTACGACAACTGCAAAACCTACCACAAGCAGTACCACTAAGGCGACGACTACAGCTACAAAGCCCAGCACGACAACTTCTAAATCTACCACAAACAGTACAACTAAGGCGGCAACTACGACTACAAAGTCTAGCACAACAACTGCTAAATCTACTGCAAGCAGTACCACTAAGGCGACGACTACGACTATAAAGCCCAGCACAACAACTGCTAAATCTACTGCAAGCAATACCACCAAGGCGACAACTACAGCTACAAAGCCCAGCACGACAACTTCTAAACCTACCACAAACAGCAATCCCAAGACAACAACGACAAATAGCAAATCTACAACGAATTCAACAGCTTCATCGAACAAATTGACCAATGATGAATTTAGTCAGCTTGCAGCTAAAGCCGCAGGAGTTACTATCGGTTCAAATGGTAAGCCTGCATTTACTTCATATGAGCAGAGCATGAAGTATGCAGAAGCTCTTACAAATCTTCACAAAAGCGGAATTGACAGAAATTCCACACCGCAGGAAATCGCAGCTGCAAGCGTTGGAACTACCATAAACAAGAACGGTACACCTAATATTTCAAGTATTTCACAGGGTCAGAGCTATGGCAGTGCTTTGAAAAATATAACATCAAATCCTCAGCCAAATGTTAGTCAGAATTCAAGCGGAGCAAATTCTAGCACTTCAAGCTCCAGAAATAATACCAACAATAACGCTAATCCGAACACGACAAGCTCAACTAAATCAGCAAGTTCAACAAATTCAACATCTTCATCAAGCAGTTTGTCTAATGCGGATTTTAATAGGCTGGCGGCACAGATTGTAGGTGTTCCTACTGACGCAAACGGAAATCCTGTGTGCAATTCTTACGAACAGTATATGCAATTTGGAAAGACGCTTGCAAATCTGCATAATGGCGGAATCAACAAGAACTCCACTCCGCAGGAAATTGCTGCCGCGAGTGCTGGAATTAAGCTTGACAAAAACGGAAAGCCTATTTTTTCTAATGATACACAGAGACAGAATTATAACAGGGCACTTAACGTATCTTGTCAAATAGCTGAAGATGTTTCAAGCGGAGCACCAGCAAAATCAAACGGAGATAAAATTAATATTAATAATGATTCTCAAAGTACAGATACAACATCGCTTTCAATGGCTTTAACAGGAAGTCATTCAGAAAGCTTTGAAAACTACTTAAGAGATCTTGAAAAAACTTATGGAACACAGTATGTGTTTGAAAATGTCTTTAAAGGTGATAAAAGCAAATATGATCCTTATAAGCGGGCTTCTCAAATAACTGGTATTCCTCTTAGAGGTGACGCACCAGTTGAGTGTGGTTTAGATGGCAAAAAAGCTTTTGAGGCTGCACTTAATGGAACAAGAAATAATGGTAAAAATGCAAGCGGAATACAGCTTAAATATAACGAAAGTTACGATATGGATATAAATACAAATGCGGGTGATAAAAAATTAACAACCACAGGTGGCGTTGGTGCGTATAATGGAAGAAAAGAGACATATTATTCACAAAGGGTATTACCAGGTAATGGTTTGCAGATTCCTGGACGTCATGTAAGTTCAAAGGATGGTACTATACGAGATAAAGATGGTTATATAGTGGTTGCAGCAGATTTGAGTATATATCCTAAAGGAACAATATTAGAATGCTCATTAGGTCCATGTAAAGTGTATGATACTGGTGTAACGGGAGAGCACTTAGATATTTATTGTGATTGGATGGATGGTATAGAATACTCTGATATGACACAGGAGCAACGTAATTCTTCAGTAACATCTTTAAAGGGCTGGCTTGCTGGAGAACGTTAAATATAATGAGTATAACAATACTTAAAATATTTACACCAAATTTGTAGGAATGAGAAACACACCATGTATATTTCAATTTGATAATCCTTACCCCTACAAAGGTGTTAGGATTGCTATAAAAAATTCTCCGTATATTTTAAGCAGTAAGAAAGGAACCATTTATGAAACTTTATTATAAAGTAATTTCGATTTATATAGTAATATTCATGCTTACGTTAAGCTCCTGTAAGAGTAACGATACCGTTAGTAACGCAAATAATATTTATTTTGAATCCACAAATAGTACAGAATTTATAACTAGTTTGACAACGGAAACATTACAGAAAACAATTGATACTATAATACCAGCACCAGATGCTGATTTAGTTACAAGTATAATCGCATCTTGGGGTGGAAATGTTGATATTGCAGCCAAAACAATTCCCGAAAATGTAAATTACTATACGTTAGGCGCTTCGCCCAATGGTGAGGCAACTGCTTTTTATGTTGACGTTGACGGCGATACGCAGAAAGAATTTTGTTTGGTAACTGATAGTTGGCATGGTTCTTGTATGTGCATATGCGAATATAGTGATGAACAAGGATGGATTATAAGTGATAGTTTGACTATTTCACCAAAGCATACTTATTTAATGGCAGAAGATGGCGGCACATATTTATTTGCAGCAGTTGGTGTCAGACCAATGGAGGGGTTGACTAGCTATACCTATAAAAATGGCGTGGTAAATGAATTTGAACTTGTAAATATTGATGATATAGACGTTTTTGACGACGAAAGCTATCACGAGCGTATAAACGAAGCAATAAAGACTTACAGCAATCTGAGCAATCTTTACGAGGAATATCAAATGGCTCACACGGAAGATGTATACACATTTTATTGGTATCTTGCGGGGGTGAATGAAGTTACAAAAACGGAATATGATCTTGCCGTAGAGAAGTTTATGAGTCAAATTAATATGTTGTTTGAAAATTAGAAGTATGAATATTTTTGTGTATTGTTAGGAAAATTATGCTAAGCATAGCACTTTCTATTGCTTATAAAATATGAAAATTTGTCTATTGGTCAGGGTAAAAATGATAAACTATCAGTAAAATAGTGATGACATCCCATAAAACAAGGTCTACAACTTTAAAGATAGAAAGTTGTAGACCTTGTTTATTTTTGCAGGGTAAATGTCGGTTTGTGGACGTGTATTTTATTTTGTGTTTTCGGAAATGAATGGTACGCCCGAGATACGAGCAAGAAGGTTCGTGCCGTACTTAAAACAAAGGGACAATCGGGAAAGCCGCTTGCAACGATACCACCGTATGGATACAAAAAATCCGAGAATGACAAGTATATGTGGGTGATTGACGAGGAGACTGCTCCGATAGTACGGCGCATTTATCAGCTTTGCATTGAGGGTTGCGGGCCGTCAAGAATTGCCAAAATACTTGCCAACGATAAAATTTTGAAGCCTACGGCGTATATGGATTTAAAGGCAAACGGCAGAGTAACGGTTGAAAAGCCGTACCGCTGGGCGCAGAAAACCATTGTCGGGATTTTGGAAAAGGCTGAATATCTTGGTCATACGGTGAATTTCAAGACCCACCAAAAGTCGTATAAATGTCCCAAAACCATTAAAAATTCAAAAGAAAAATGGGTCGTTTTCGAGAACACTCACGAGGCTATAATTTCACAGCAGGATTTTGATTTGGTGCAGGAACTTCGTAAAAACAAACGTAAAATCCAAAAGTGCGGCGAAATTAATCCATTTTCGGGAATGGTCTACTGTGCAGATTGTGGAGCGAAAATGTATTTGTGCCGTTCAAAAAGTTTAAGCAACGAGCAGGAACATTTGAAATGTTCGGCCTATGCAAAGGACGTTAATGATTGTTCGGCACATTACATCAGAACGTCGGTTTTGACAAAAATCGTTATTTCGGAACTTAACAAGCTACTTGAAACAGTACATACTAGCGAGGACGAATTTATCAAGGTTGCAATGGAAAATTCCATTCAATCGCAGGAAAGTGAACTTAAAAAGGCGAAAAAGCTTGTTAAACAATACGAAAAGCGAGTTGCGGAGTTGGACAAGTTGTTCACAAGGCTTTATGAGGATAATGTTTCGGGAAAGATTTCTGATGAGCGGTTTGAGATGATGTCCAAAGGTTATGAGGACGAGCAAGCGGAATTAAAAATCAAGATTTCCGAACTATCTTCTGTTATTGAAGTCAAAGAGCAAAAATCGGCTGATACATCTCAATTTTTGGAGATTGTTCGGAAGTATACCGAGATTACGGAACTTTCTCCCGAAATTATGCACGAACTGATTGAAAGGATTGTAGTTCATGCTCCCGACAAGTCAAGCGGGTATAGGGTACAGCAGATTGACATTTATTATCGGTTCAATATTGCGGTTTCTACAGCTATTGCTGACCGCAGGAAGTATGACAAAAAGAGAAAGGCTGCGTAGGTTTTCTACGCAGCACCTTTCTAAAACTAAATACTTCTATATGGAAGCGGGACGTTGCTCCCGCCTTTCAAACACGTTTATTGCATTAGGCGGGAGCAAGCCCCCGCCCTACAGAAGTTGTTTACCGCTGTCCGTAATAAGCATTTTCGCCATGCTTTCTCAAATAATGCTTGTCAAGCAATTCCTGCTGCATATGACCGACCTGCGGGTTTATACCCATGGCATGGTAATTCATAAACGCCGCCTCTTCAAGCACCACCGCGTTGTGGACGGCTTCCGCCGCCGTCGCTCCCCACGTAAAAGGTCCGTGGCTTTTCACAAGGACGGCTGGGATCGTCATTGGGTCTATACCCTCGAAAGCTTCAATAATGACCTTGCCCGTGTCCCTTTCGTACTCTCCCGAAATTTCCGCAGGGGTCATTGCCCGAGTGCAGGGAATCTCACCGTAAAAATAGTCCGCATGGGTAGTACCCATAGGTATTATCCCCCTGCCCGCCTGTGCAAAGGAGGTCGCCCAGCGGCTGTGGGTGTGGACGATACCGCCCACGTTTTTAAAGGCGCGGTAAAGCTTCAAGTGTGTGGGCGTGTCGCTGGAGGGGTTGAGCTTTCCCTCAACGACTTCCCCCGTTTTCAGGTGGACTACAACCATGTCCTCCGCCGTCATTTCGCCGTATTCGACCCCCGAGGGCTTTATGACAACCATGCCGCTTTCCCTGTCCACGGCGGAAACGTTGCCCCATGTGAATGTTACAAGACCGTATTTCGGCAGCATAAGATTTGCTTCAAGGACTTCCTGTTTTAATTTTTCAAGCATATTTTTTTCCCTTTCATAATTGTTTATTTGTAGGGGCGGGGTCTCCCCGCCCGTTTTCACGATTTCGGAAATTTGGTCGAATTTCCGTAGGGGCGCATCCTGTATGCGCCCGTTAAATTACCGACAATATGTGGGTTGGGCGGATATGGAATCCGCCCCTACAGACATTTTGTTTTGACACACAAAATAAAAATTTATTTTATAAAACCAATTTCTTTTAATTCCGCATTTTCTCCGATAAATTTCAAGAACAGCGGAAAAACTCCCTCTCCCATATCAAGCGGTACGGAAAATTCTGTCCAGCTTTCCGTGGGAAAAATTTCAACGACAGCTTTCGCCGCGCCGCCCAATTTGTCAGAGACCTCAAATTTTCCCCCGCTTTGGGAACGCGCCAGTACGGAAAATTTTACATTACCCTTAAACTCAAAATATTTGTAGCCGATAACCGTGCCGTCCCCGATCTCGGCAATAAATCTTTCCTCGCCGACGTTGGTGCAGTTGGGGAAGCTTTCGGTGTAAATCTTGTTCGAGCCGTGGGGCATATGTCCGTTGGTGATGTTGCAGGCGATAACAGCGGGGTAAGTACCCTCCGCCTTTAGCGCGCCGCCGTTCAGTCCGCAGGAGGTCATTTCAACCTGCTTTATGCTGCCGTCCTCTGCAATGGTAATTTTTTCGGCGCAAGCCTGCCTACTGTAGTCCGACTTGTGTGTCAGCCTGTGGTAGAAAACGTACCACTGACCGTTAATATTTTCAATGCTTCCGTGGGTAGTTCCCGTCATGTTGAGCCTGTCCTCGTCCTTTCTGCCGTCAATGCCCACGTCGCCGTTGGAAACGATAGTCCCCCCGAAGCGGAAGTCCCTGTCGGGATAATCGCTTACCGCATAGCAAAGCTCGTGATTTTTCTGGGAAGAGTACACAAAATAATATTTCTCCCCAACCTTGCGAATAGAGCTTGCCTCGAAAAAGGGGTGTCCCTCAAAATCCGTACCCTTTACCTTGTATGGGATAATGTGCTTAGGCTCGTCCTTTACGGTAAGCATATCGTCCTCAACAGTAACCATGACCGCGCCCATAACGCTGTCTTTTTTAGCGTATTCCAGAATTTCCTCACGGCTCTTGCCGAACATATTCATTTCGGAATTTATAAGCGCCTCATTGGGGAAGTCCTCACGCTCCTCAAAGTCGTACTGTGTACCGTAATAAATTCGTACCGTGCCGTTGTCGTTTATTGCGCCCGGGTCGAAGCAGACGTACTTTTTCATAGGCGTGCCGTCCTTGTTTCTGACGTAACCGAGGTACTCGTACTTTCCCGCGGGAGTGTCACAAACAGCGACGCTTATAGGTCCGAAATAGCCGCCAACGCCGTAGTCCCCCGACATACAGTAGTATAAATAGTACCTGCCGTCGTTGCCCTGCACAACGTCGGGGGCGTACATAAATTTTCTGTTTGCATGATCGGGGTCCTGGTCGGCGCGGTAGATGACGCCCTCTCTCCGCCAGTCGGAAAGGTCGTCCACAGGCGCGGAGTAAACGGTGTAATCAAGCATACAGAACGTCTCGCCGCCCTCCTTGTCGTGAGAGCCGTAAAGGTAAACTCTGTCCCCGAAAACGTGGGGTTCGCCGTCGGGAATGCACTCTCCCGGCGGCAGGAACGGATTGAAAACCTGTTTTTTCATAATATATCATCTCCAAAAAATTTGCAGAATGTAACTCCCTGCATATTAAGCCTTATAAAATTTAAGTCCCTCTTTGTAACGCTTTATATATTCGGCAAAGCCCTTTACGCCGCTTTCCTCCGGGACTGCCGTACTCTTTTCCATGTCAGCAAAAACCTCACCGTCAAGCCATTCTGCAAGATTTTTTCCGTCTTTGCAAATCATGTACGCCGCAAGCAAAGCCATGCCCCACGCGCCGCCCTCTCCCGCGGTTTTCATAACGGAAACGGGAGTGTTGAGACCGTCCGCCAAAAATTGCTGGGCAACGCCCTGAACCTTGAAAATACCGCCGTGTCCCGTGAACTGCTCCGCGGAGACCTTTTCCTTTTCAAAGAGAATATCCATGCCCATTTTCAAAGCCGCAAACGCGGAATAAAGCTCCGCGCGGAAAAGGTTTGCAAGGTTCATTTTTCCGTTGGGAGTGCGGAAATACATGGGACTTCCCTCCGCAACACCCGCCACAGGTTCACCCGAAAGGAAGCTGTAAGCCGCAACGCCGCCGCAGTCGGGTTCTCCCGTCAAAGCGTTTTTATAAAGCATTTCATACAGCTCGGACTTGTCAACAGGCGTTCCCGAAAGCTTTGAAAATTCCTCAAAAATATTCACCCATGCGTCAAGCTCGCCGCAGCAGTTGTTGCAGTGTACCATTGCCACAGGCGCGCCGTCGGGAGTTGTTACAACGTCTATCTCGGGGTAAACGCCGTCCATTGGCTTTTCAAGCACAAGCATGGAGAAAACGGAAGTCCCCGCCGAGATATTTCCCGTTTTGGGCAGGACCGCGTTTGTGGCGACCATGCCTGTCCCCGCGTCTCCCTCGGGAGGACACAGGGGAATTCCCGCTTTAAGTTCGCCTGTCGGGTCGAGAAATTTCGCCCCCGCTTCGGTGAGAGTTCCCGCATTTTCTCCCGCGGAAAGAACGCCCGGGAGAATTTCCGAAATTTTTATATCGGGAACAATTCCGCCGAATTTTTCAAGCATATTTTTATCATAATTATTTCCGCTTATGGGGAACATACCGCTTGCCTCGCCGACGCCAACAACGCGCCTGCCCGTCAGCAGGAAATGAATATACCCAGCAAGTGTGGTAATGTGCGCGATCTCGGGGACGTGTTCCTCCTTGTTCAAAACCGCCTGATAAAGATGAGCAATGCTCCACCTTTGGGGAATGTTGAAGCCGAAAAGCTTGGTAAGTTCCTCCGCCGCCTTTTCGGTGGTAGTGTTGCGCCAAGTCCTGAATGGCACAAGGAGGCTGTCGTTCTTATCGAAAGCCATGTAGCCGTGCATCATTGCGGAAATACCCATTGCCCCAACGGTCTCAAGAGTAACGCCGTATTTCTCGCGGACGTCCCTTTTAAGGTCGGCATAGCAGGACTGCACGCCGCTGTGAATGTCCTCCAAAGAGTAAGTCCAATATCCGTTTTCAAGACGGTTTTCCCAGACGTGAGAACCGCCCGCTATGGGAGAAAACGTGTCGTCGATAAGGCAAGCCTTGATACGTGTCGAGCCAAGCTCGATGCCGAGAAAGGTTTTCCCCTGCGTGATTTTTTCCTGTATGGTCATAACATTGCTCCTTTTCAATTTTATTGCAGATATGACATTAATTCATCATAATAGTCCTGCGGGAAACAAAATACGCTGCCGTTTGCCATGATGTATTGTTTATCGTCGTCTATAAGAATTGTTATGCTGTCCACGCTTCGCATATATGTAACGATATTTACTTCGTCAGGCTGTGTGATGTCATAATCAACCGCGCTTACAGGTAACTCATGCGTGTTTGCATATTCAACAGCGACAGACAGCCCGTCCCTGCCGAATCTTTTTACCTCGTCCATTGGTATGACCAAATTCATTTCCGTAATGCCCGTATATTCGTCCGACAGAATTTTTTCTGCAAGCAAGGTCAATTTCTCAGCGGTATCCTGCGGCAGAACAATGCTCCTGCCATGGCTTGTTACGGTTATCCTGCAACCGCCGTTCTGCGTTATGGCTTCTGCCCCGCAGGAGGTCATAAGCAGTACCGTTAAAAACATTGCCATAATAATTTTTATTTTCCGCATATCATTCCTCCATTTGTTTGCCGAGAATAATTTCATATTCCTCCCCGAACGGGGTAAATCCGCCCAAGTCCTTGTAGCCTTGCTTTCGGTAAAAATGCTGCGCGTACTCGTTCGCCTGCGTTGAGGTCAGCAGCGTTTTATGACCTTGTTCGGACATAAGCTTTTCCCACTCGCGGACAAGCTTTCCGCCTATGCCAATGCCGCGAAATTTTTCAAGGACAAAAAGCATATTCATAAACGGAATTTCGTCCCAGAATAAATTGTACCGAAGCCAGCCCGCAAAATTTTCTTCCGTTTCGGCAATAAGAATATTTTTATCGGAAATTTTCTTTTTCAGAATTTCTGCGGAAATGTGCTTGTCGTGTTGGAACAGAATTTCAAGATCGCTTTCCTCCGCAAATCTTATTTTTACGGAATTATTCTTTTGCATTTTCAAAGCCTCCGCTTTTTATAATGAAGACAGTATATGCCGCTATCATAGCCTATTTTTTTGTAAAAATCAATGCCGCCGCCTGTCATGTATTCAGCGCCCAATGGCTTAAAACGTCTGTAATGCTGTGTAAGCGCCGCCGCGGCGAGTCCCATTTTCCGATATTTCGGCACCGTGCAAAGCGGTTCCATATAAGCAAGCTTGTTCTGCGGCACCCACCACATTCCAGAATAGCACGCATATTCATCATTTTCATCGGCGATTATAATATCGTATTCATATGTCGAATGCGGAGACGGCGCAATTGTAGAGCTTAACACATTGTGATAGGATTTATGCGGACTCCAAGAAAGTTCGGGGTTTGGTTTGTTCCAGTTCACAAACGGACCAAGCTCTTCGGAGTTGAAACCGTCCCATGTGCATTTTGCAAGCTTAAGAGGATCGCATTTAAGTGGGTCAACAAAGTGAAATCCATTAGGAAGTTCATAGTTAAGTTCTTTTTTTAAATCAAAAAGCATATCATCATACTCATACTCTATTTTATAGGCTTGTTTTTCTGCCGCCTTTATCAATGCCTGCTGTTCTGAAAATATCACAAGCTTTATTCCGTCCTCAAAATCGGGGAAGCTTTTTTCAGCATATTCGATCATTTCGTCCGCCAATTCCTCATAGCCGGGGCGTAAATTAAAAAAGATATCGGTAACAGGATTCGCAAACGCAAATCCTACAACCTTGCCGCCGTCGAGCCAGAATCTGTACAAATGCGTGTACTCTTTATTAAACCATGAAGACGTTATCGCATACTCAAAAAACGGAGCCGCTGCACCGTTTGCCCAGTGGGGCTTATATACATCTGTCATAAAATCCCATACAAGGTCGATATCTGTTAATATCTGAAATTGTTTTGTTGTAATATTTTTCATTTTAATCACTTCCTTAACGGTTGCTGTATCGCCGAAAATTTTTAAGGTGAGTAATTTTACTTTTTAAGTCCCGCCAAAGTGTCAAGCATTTCAAGCTGCTGTTCAAAGGAATTGAGGTCGGTCTTGCCGTCTATAACAACAAGCTCCGTGCCTGTCATTTTTGCAAAAAGACGAATGTCCTCGGCGGTGAGAGCCGTGGAAACTACCGCATGGTGCGCTCCGCCCGCGTATATCCAAGCCGCCGCCCCTGTTTTGAAATCGGGTTTAAGCTTCCACATAAGCCGCGCAACGGGAAGCTTGGGCATGGGCTTAGGCTGATTTACAAGAGTAATTTCCGCGCAAACGAGACGGAAACGGTTGCCCATATCGATCATGGAAACTGCAATGCCCTCGCCTGAAACGCCGTCGAAAACAAGACGTGCAGGGTCGGACTTTCCGCCGATATCGAGAGGGTGAACCTGAATTTCGGGCTTTGAAGCGGCAAACACGGGAGAAACTTCAAGCATATGAGCCGCAAGCTCCAGCTCGTCCCCCGCCGTCAGGTCGTAGGTGTAGTCCTCCATAAAGCCTGTCGCGCCCTCTCTGCCCTCTGCCATTTTTTGCAGGACAGCGCCCAGCGCGGCGGTCTTGTAATCTCCCTCGGGACCGAAGCCGATACCCTTTGCCATAATATTCTGCGCCGCAAGTCCGGGGAGCTGATTCAAGCCGTGCAGGTCTTGGAACGTATCTGTAAACGCGGAAATGTTTTCCCTCTCAATAAATTTTTCAAGAGCAACTTCATACTTAGCCTGCTCGCGGACTGCGGCAATATTGTCCGTTTTCATTTCGTACTTTTCGGAGTACTCTTTCATTTTGCCGTCGATTTCGCTTTCGGTAACGCTGTTTGCAATTTCTACAATGTCCCCGATACCGTAATAATTCACGTTCCAGCCGTATTTTATCTCGCTTTCAACACGGTCGCCGTCGGTAACGGCAACGTCCCGCATATTGTTGCCAAGCATAGCGACGCGCATTGTCCTGCCGAAATCTACAGCAAGAGCCGCCTGCGCGAAACGGCGAATTTGTTTGATAACGTCCTCGTGCTGATAATATCCAACAACGACTTCCCGCTTAACGCCGAGACGTGTGCAGATAAAACCGAACTCACGGTCGCCATGGGCGGATTGGTTCAGGTTCATAAAATCCATGTCAATGCTGTCGTATGGGAGCTTTTCGTTGAACTGCGTGTGGAGGTGGAGCATTGGTTTTTTCAGAGCCTGCAAAGCCCTTATCCACATTTTTGCGGGGGAGAACGTGTGCATCCACATGATAACGCCGATACAGTCCTCGTCCGCGGAAGCCTTTACGCAGATTTTCTCCGCCTCCGCAGCGGTCTTAACAATTGGAGCAAACTCAACAGCGGCAACGTCTTTCAGCCTGCCGTTCAAAAATTCCGTCATGGCTTTGCTGTCCTTTTCCGCATGCGCGAGAGTTTCCTCGCCGTACAAGTCCTGACTGCCCGTGATAAAATAAAGCTTTTTCATAAAAATACCTCCGAATTTTTTTATAATAATTTTCCAATTATATTGTACAACAAAAATGATTTTTTTGCAATGATATTTTGTATTTTTATACTGACAAATAATATCGCGGGGAACGCCCCGCTGCGAGAGTCTACCCCCATAGTTAAATACTGCGAATTTTTATTGTATCAAGCCCCCTAGCAAGGGGCGGGTAAATTAACGCAAATTAAAATTTTAAAAAAATTGTAAAAAGGCTTGACATATATAGATTACCGATATATAATATATGTAGATAATCTATATATGGAGGGATAAAAAATGAAGATCGACAAAAGCCTGCTGACAGGCTCAACGGGAATGCTTATCCTGCGATTGCTGGAGGAAAAGGAAATGTACGGCTACGAAATGATAGAAGCCCTTGAAAAGCGTTCGGACAACACCTTTACTCTTAAAGCGGGAACGCTCTATCCCCTGCTTCACTCTCTGGAGCAGTCGGGCTGGGTGACTTCCCGAGAGGCGGAAGCGGAAAACGGACGTATGCGGAAATACTATTCCATAACCAAAAGCGGCATGAACGCTCTTTCCGAAAAGCGTTCGGAGTGGGAAGCGTTTTCGGGTGCGGTAAATCTTGTTTTAGGAAAGGAGGGAACAGCATGAAAAAGTCTGAATACATAGAAAAGGTTCTTGAACAGGTGCGGTGTCAGAAAGTCCACGAACCGCTGAAAAGGGAGCTTGAAGCCCACATAGACGATCAGGCGGAGGCTTTTATAAGCGTTGGTCTCCCCGAAGCCGAGGCGGAGGAAGAGGCTGTAAAAACCATGGGCGACGCCGCCGAGACAGGCGTTGGGCTTGACGCTGTACACCGTCCCAGATTCCCCCTGTCGGCGGCGTTTGTCGCTATGCTTCTTATGGCTGTGGGACTTGCCGCGCGGATTTTTGTTTGCAGAGATTTTTATTTTTATTATGAAAATTCTTTTTACTTGGCGATAAGCATACCCCTTGCAATTGCGGCTATGCTTGCAGGATATTTTTTGGAGAGGAGACTGAGCCATGTCGCTCATC
>JAAVHM010000057.1 GCA_014799675.1 Ruminococcus sp.
GCTTCAAAGCCTTAGTGATATTATTGTCCCCTACGCTGTCCAGCAGGTCGTTCAAAGCGGGGTAATTCTTTGCTTCGATAAGACTGCGTATCTCCTCTTTTGTATCATCGTCGATACCCAGCATATTAACAAGCTCGCGGAAAAATCCTATGTCCCCTATCTCAAATCGGAAATCCTCGTTTTCAAAGGAAGCAAGGACTTCTATCGCCCCCGTAATGACCTCCAAGTCCGCCCGCTTTGAGTCGGAACCTATAAGCTCAATACCCATTTGATGTATCTCGTCGCTCCTGCCCCGCATTACGGGCTTGTTGCGGTAAACGTTCTGCCGATAGTACAGCCGCAGAGGGAGTTCGGAATCCCTAAGCCTTGTTGCCGCGACCCTTGCGATAGGCATTGTTGAGTCGGGACGCACCACCAGAAGTCTTCCCTTGTTGTCCGCAAGCTTATACATACTTTCCTGCGGAAAATATCTGGAATTAAGGTTGAACACGTCAAAAAATTCGAGTCCCGGGGTAACTATCTCGCAGTAGCCCTTTGACTTGAACAATGCGGAAAGCTTTTCTTCAAGGCTCCTGCGGACTGCACAGTCCTCAAAAAGCAAGTCCTTTGTTCCCTCGGGAGTAATAAGGTCATATCGTTTCATTTAAAATCTCCTTTTNNTTTATCATAGTAAAGTATTACTATATTATCTTGATATTATGATACCACATTATCTTAGCAACGTCAATAGTCTTTTAAAATATTGTCTGTTTTGCACTGTTTTTNTCGTTNAAAAAAGTGAAATCTGTGCAGTTTTGGGAAGAGAATCCAGTGCGCCCGTGCATTCAAGAGCCTCTATAATTGCTTTTGTTGCACCGCTTCGCTCCTGAAGCTCTTCAACGGAAAGCAGNTCTCCCTGCTGCGCCGCGTCGTAAAGNTACTTTGCNGCGTTTACACCAACGCCCTTNGCGGAGCTGAAAGGAAGCCTTATTTTTCCGTCCTCTATCTTGTATCTATTCGCTTCCGACTTGTAAACGTCTATCGGCAGGAATTCAAAGCCCCTCGCCATCATCTCGTTTATTACCATAAGNATATCNAGTGTATTTGACTCCTTGCCGCTTCGCTCGTTTCCCTTTCTTTTAAGNTCCTCTATCTTGAACTTTACGGCTTCCCTGCCCTGCATTACTATCTCNGCGTCGAAATCTTCACCGCGCACCGTGAAAACCGCCGCATAAAANGCAAGAGGNTCNTAAACNTTGTACCACCCNAGCTTCATTGCCGCGGTAACATACGCCGCCGCGTGGGCTTTTGGGAACATATACTTGATTTTCAGACAACTGTCAATATACCATTGCGGCACGTCATGGGCAAGCATATCCTGCTTCATTTCTTCGGTAAGAAGCTTGGGCGCATTGCCCTTACGGGTGATTTCCATTATCTTAAAGGAAAGCTTTGGATCCATGCCATGATAAATAAGGTATGTCATAATGCTGTCACGAGTACCGATAACGTCCGAAATAGTACACGTTCCCTCCTTGATAAGCTCCTGTGCATTTCCCAGCCAAACGTCGGTACCGTGGGAAAGTCCCGATATCTGGAGCAGGTCGGAAAACTTTTTCGGCTGCGCTTCCACAAGCATACCCCGCACAAAGTTAGTACCCATTTCGGGTATGGCAAGAGTTCCCGTTTCAAAATATATGTCCTCGGGGGAAACTCCCAACGCCTCGGTGGAGGTGCAAAGGCTTATTACCTTTTCGTCTCCCGGGAAAATATCTCCCGTGCTAATTCCCGTCATGTCCTCCAGATGCTTGTACAGGGTCGGCACATCGTGTCCAAGCTCGTCAAGCTTTAAAATAGTATCGTGCAGAGAATGGAAGTCAAAGTGGGTTGTGGTGAAAATTGAGTTTGGGTCTTCGGCAGGGTGCTGAACGGGAGTAAAGTCGTAAACCTCAAATTTTGAGGGAACAACAACCATTCCGCCGGGGTGCTGACCTGTTGTGCGCTTAACTCCCGTACAGCCGAGAGTAAGCCTGTTAAGCTCCGCTTTTGAGACGGTCTCGCCGTGCTCTTCAAGATAATGCTTTACATAGCCGAACGCGATTTTATCCGCGACCGTACCTATTGTTCCCGCCTTGAACACGTTGTCGCTGCCGAAAAGTTCTTCGGTATATTTATGGGCAAAGGTCTGATATTCGCCCGAAAAGTTAAGGTCGATATCGGGAGCTTTGTCTCCGTCAAAGCCGAGGAACGTCTCAAATGGTATGTCGTGTCCGTCACGGTTATATGGCGTGCCGCACTTCTCGCAGTTCTTTTCGGGAAGGTCATAGCCCGAGCCGACAGTACCGTCCGTGATAAAAATGCTGTGCTTGCAATTTGGGCAGACGTAATGGGGCGGCAAGGGGTTTACCTCCGAAATTCCCGCCATTGAAGCCACAAAGGAAGAACCTACCGAACCTCTCGAACCTACCTGATAGCCGTGTTCGTTTGAGTTTGCAACAAGCTTTTGGGCTATCATGTACAAAACCGCAAAGCCGTGCTTTATAATTGAAGTAAGCTCACGGTCAAGCCGCTTTGCCACAAGCTCGGGAACAGGGTCGCCGTAAATGGACTTGCACCTTTCCCACGAGATACGATCCAAGTCCTCCTCCGCTCCGGGAATTTCGGGAGTGAACGTTCCGGGCGGGATAGGAACAATGTCGGGATTTACCATGTCCGCAATTTTATTTGTGTTTGTCACAACGACCTCGTAAGCTTTTTCCTCGCCGAGGTATGCGAATTCCTTNAGCATTTCGTCGGTAGTCCTGAAATAAAGGGGAGCTTGATTGTCCGCGTCCTTGAACTTCTGATATGTAAGAATTTTACGGAAAATACCGTCAGCCTTATCCATAAAATGGACGTCGCAGGTCGCTACAACGGGAATGTTTAGTTCCTCGCCAAGCTTTACTATCTTCCTGTTCAAATCCCGCAAATCTTCCTCGGAAGAAATACTCGGCAAGTCCTCGTCTCTTATAAGGAACGCGTTGTTTGCAATTGGCTGTATTTCAAGATAATCGTAAAATCTTGCAATGTCCTTGACCGAGTCCCATGGCTGACCGTCCCGAATTGCGGAAAAGACCTCTCCCGCTTCGCAGGCGCTGCCGACGATAAGTCCGTCTCGGTGCTTCATAAGCTCGGAAATGGGTATTCTCGGGTTTCTCTTGTAATATTTTATATTTGAAAAGGAGATAAGCTTGTACAGATTTTTAAGCCCGATAGCGTCCTTAACAAGAATTATCTGGTGGTGCGAACGGAGCGAACGAGGGTCAACCTTAAGCACACAGCGGTTTATCTCGCTTATCATTTTTATTTTATTCTGCTCCAAAAGCCGTGTTGCGAGAACGATATATATTCTCGCAAGAATTTTTGCGTCGTCGTCCGCGCGGTGGTGATTGAATTCGCCGAGACCAAGCTCCTTGGCAACATTGTCAAGCTTGTGCTTTTTAAGATTNGGAAGCATACTTCTGCTCATTACAACNGTGTCTATCATTGAAAACTTATAGTCCACGCCGTATCTTTCGCAAGCCGCCCTTATGAANGANCAGTCAAANCCCGCATTGTGGGCAATAAGNACNGGAGNTTCNCCGCAGAATTCAATGAATTTNTTNAACGCTTCCTCNTGNCNNGGNGCGTCCTTNACCATGTCGTCCGTAATGCTTGTAAGCTTTGTAATTCTTTCGGGNATNGNCTTATCGGGGTTCACAAAGGTCTGGAANGTNTCCCCCATTTCAAGATTTTTTACCTTTACTGCGCCTATCTCGATAATTCTTTCCGCCTGTGAGTTGAAGCCCGTGGTNTCNATGTCNAAAACTATCATTTCGTCGGTGATTTCTCTGTCCTGACANATGTTTACCGCGCTTATCCTGTCGTTTACGGAATACGCNTCNCAGCCGTATATCATNTTNAANTCGCCGCCGTTTTTACGTATCTTTGCGACTGCGGAAGCCGCTTCGGGGAAAGCCTGNACAACGCCGTGGTCNGTNANNGCNATTGCCTTGTGTCCCCATGAAAACGCCCTCTCTATCAGCTTTGAAGCGGGAGTTACNGCGTCCAGCGCGGACATATTTGTATGCAGGTGNAGTTCGACCCGCTTTTCCTCGGCGGTGTCCTTACGCTCTGTTTTTCCGACCTGCATAATGTCGTTAGCCTTGATAACAAACTCGTTTTCAAAGGTGTCAAAGTCNGAACGTCCCTTAATAAGNAGNGTTCCGCCCTTTTTGAACTGNGCAAAAATATTTTCCTCATTTTTGTCCTCAAAGCTTTTTATGGAAATAGAACCCGTATANTCCGTAATGCTTACCGAAACGACNCGCTTTTCGCCGTTNTTNGTNCGTATCTCCTTTTCGGAATAATCAAAAACNTCGCCCCACAGCGTAATGTTGCTCATCTTGCTTGTTATGTCGGAAATATTTGTTATTGGCGAATCTATTTTACGCCCTTTGATAACAGTCGCGCTTTCAACAAGTATGGGCAANTCCATTANATCGACGGTAACAACAGGCTCNTTNGGNNCNGNAGCTTGTCCCATGTCNAAATTTCCNCCCGCAGGCTCGGGAGCTTCCGTGGGCATTGGCATATCCGCAATTGCCTTTGCCATTCTGCTTTCGTAATCATCTTCGGGAACNGCTTCCGTCTCACCGTTCATAACGACCTTTACATCAACAGAGTANACCTCCCGTATCATCTTTTCAAGCTCANGCTCTACNCCCGCTTTTTTCANNGNANCNTAACCNNNNCCGTTTACNTCNANAGTNACNGTNCCNTCGGAAAAGCNATATACNGCGTTGCTCAAATGACCGTTTATAACATACATNCGCCTTTTNAGCATTGTCACNATATCNGGCATACANTTCTCGTTNAAAAGATTNGGNGCATATCGGCAGTTAAGNGTAAAGCTTGTTATGCCNAGNCTGTTCTGCATTGCCTTTTCAAAATCCATAACATAATTATANTTCTGGACAATTTCATAGGACGCAAAAACAGTAAGCTCCCGCATATTTTCGGTATGCGACAGCTTNAGCACGTTGCCCTTNCCTATTGAATTGGGGATATCCGCTATGTAATCCGAAAAAAGTTCCTTTATAAGCATAATTTANCGATCCTATTTTTTAAATTTTTTCTATTTCCTCAAGCAAAGCCNNAAGAATTTCCGTTTCGGNAAGCTTCCGNACTATTTCTCCCTTTCGGAACAGNACAGCNCAGCCGTCCCCGCCTGCAATTCCGACGTCCGCTTCNCGGGCTTCCCCCGGACCNTTCACAACACAGCCCATGACCGCAACGGTTATGTCCTTGTTTATGTCCTTGACNGCTTCCTCAACCTTTTCCGCAAGGGAAATAAGGTCAATTTTCGTTCTTCCGCAGGTNGGGCAGGAAACAAGCTTTACNCCNCTTCCCCTGCCGACGGCNGANANAATATCTTTCGCCGCATAAATTTCCTCNACGGGGTCTGCTGTAAGAGAGACCCGAATTGTCTCCCCTATCCCGTCCGCAAGNAGAGAACCTATTCCCACAGCGGATTTTATNATACCCATNCGCTTAGTTCCCGCCTCGGTAACTCCCAAATGGAGGGGGTAATCGGTTTTCTCCGCAAGAAGCCGATAGCCCTTTATCATGGTAGGCACGTCCGAGGATTTTATGGAGATAACNATATCGTGGAAATCNCACCGNTCCANAAGNTCCGCNTGCNTNAAGCGCGCTTTCANCAAGAGCCTCTGCCGTGGGAGAGCCGTATTTTGCAAGAATGTCCTTTTCAAGCGAACCCGAATTTACCCCNATTCTTATGGGAATATTTTTCGACCCGCAGGCATTTGCNACAGCCTTTACCTTGTCAAANTCCCCGATATTTCCNGGGTTTATNCGTATCTTGTCNATACCNGCGGCAACGCTNTCCAAAGCAAGCTTGTANTCGAAATGTATGTCCGCAACAAGNGGTATCTTCACCGCGCTTTTTATGGCGGGAATAAGCTTTACCGCCGCCATNTCNGGAATTGCCGCGCGGATTATTTCACAGCCCGCTTTTTCAAGCTCCACCGCCTGACGGACGCTTTCCTCAATGTTTGAAGCGGGAATNTTAAGCATTGATTGTATGTAAATTTTNTTNCCGTCAAGTGTACAGTTTCCGACCTTTACGGCGTGAACAGAACGCATAGTTACCCTTCTTTCACTTTTTCTTTTTCAATAAAAACACGCAGGAAACAACAATAAGCAAGACCCCCGCAATTACGNGAATTACCCACNNTCCGCCCGCAAAATTTACCGCAGTAAAAACTGCCGTTGGACCGTCAGCTCCGCCNATTATTCCAACGGAAGCCGTTTCACTCAGAAGCATAAGCAGACCTATGACAAGCAGTACCGCGCCNAAAATTACAAAAACCTTTTTCATTTTAAAATCCTTTCACAATTACAGCTTGCTCTGCTTNGCTTCAAGAATTTCAAGCATTTTCTCGGCNTTCNGCTCCTGATTGGGAAGCTTAGAACCCGCCACCTTAGGCGCAAACTGGAATNTCACCGTATGCTNTTTTCCGTCGTCAAAAACTATNGTNATNATTTTNTNNCCNAANANNNTAGNNNTNATTTTTATCTGAACAATATCCTCCATATTATAGGCGGCAGACTCNTCGTTAATAACATGGTATTTGCAGTACACAAACCGTCCCATGTCAGTTATGCCAACATAACCCGTTATAACGTCTCGATTNCTCTCAAAAAATCCCGTCGCCTTGAAAAGACAGTACATAGCCGTTTCCAAGCGTTCGCCCCCGATAAGAAGCTCGCCCAGCGCGGCGTTCATTTCTTCGTCATTGTATTTCTTTGTAAAGCTGCTCATTTTTCTTCCTCCTATTATTTAACAAAAATATTTTTCACATCATTGAAAGTGACAAAAATCATCAGCAGCATTAACGCCGCAAATCCAACAAAGTGTATCATGCCCTCGGTTTCCGCCTTTAAAGCCTTGCGGCGAATTGCCTCAATTATCAGGAAAACAAGTCTGCCGCCGTCAAGCGCGGGTATGGGCAGGAGGTTGAAAATACCGATATTTATTGTGACAAGCGTTGCGATATCAAGCAGGAAGCTTATATCAAAGCCGTTATCCTCCGCAACGTCGCCTATCACTGTGGCAATTCCAACGGGACCCTGCAAATCGTTTATGCCGTATTTGCCCCGAATTATATCACGCAGGGACATCAGCACTATTCTTCCGTAATAAATCGAATTTTTAAATGAATATGGCAGAAGATTTCCCGCGGTAACGTCAATGCTTGCCACTTTGAAATCATAAATAAGAGTTTTCTTGCCTGTCTCCTCGTCAAGCTTTGTGGCAAACCGGACGCCGTTCACATTAACGGTCTCACCGTTTCGCTTTACCACAAAATCAACAATACCGTCATCGTCGTTGCCGAGCTGATAGGTAATATCCTTAACGGAATAAATTTTCACGCCGTTTATTTTCAGAATTTTATCCTCGTACTGCAAGCCGTAACCCGAGCTTACAGCGTCGTCGGAAAACCACACTATTGTGGACGTTACCACCCTGCCGCTTACAAGAATATATATTACCGACAGAATAAACCCGAGAATAAGGTTCATGACCGCGCCTGCGGCGATAGTTGCTATACGCGAAAGCACGGGCTTTTTGCGGAACGCGTCGGGAGTGTCCTCGTCAACGTCCTCACCCATTGAGCAAAAGCCGCCTATGGGGAAAAGCCGTATGCTGAAAAGGGTCTCCTTTCCCTGCTTTTTAAAAATTGCGGGACCCATTCCTATTGCAAATTCGTCCACCCGTATGCCGCACGCCTTTGCAACAATAAAGTGACCGAATTCGTGGATCACGATTATCAGGCAGAAAAACGCCAACGCAACTATAATTGATAAAACTGTACTCATAAAACATCTCCATAATATTAAATATTGTCTCTGACATAATCCCTTGCTGCCGCTTCCGCATTTTTTATATCCTCATAGCTTTCCGAGGGCATTTTCGGGAAATTTCTCAACGCCTCCAACACCAGTTCCCCTATCTTGAGGAAAGGTATTTTCCCTGACAGGAACAAGCCAACCGCTTCCTCGTTCACCGCATTTACAATGCACGGGTACGCGCCACCAAGCTTTATTGCTTCAATACAGCCTGTCAGACAATCGAACGTCTCAAAGTCTGGTTTTGCAAAGGTCAATGTTCCGTAGTCTGTCAAGGATAAAGGCTTTACAGAGCATTCTACCCTTTCGGGGTACAAAAGCGCGTACTGTATGGGAATTTTCATGTCGGGGACGCCCATTTGAGCAATTACCGAAAAATCCTTGTACTCCACCGCCGAGTGGATAACGCTCTCACGGTTCACCACAATTTCAATATTTTCGGGAAAAACTCCAAACAGCCACTTTGCCTCGATAAACTCCAGACCCTTGTTCATCAGCGTTGCGGAGTCTATGGTAATTTTGTTTCCCATGCTCCAGTTGGGGTGCTTCAAAGCCTGCTCGGGAGTAACATTTTCAAGCTCCGATTTTTTCATTCCGAAGAAAGGTCCTCCCGAAGCCGTGAGAATTATTTTATTGAGCTGTTCCCGCTTATTCCCCTGCAAGCATTGGAAAATCGCCGAATGTTCGCTGTCTATGGGGTAAAGCTTTACGCCTTTACGTTCAGCCGCCGCCATAACAAGATGTCCACCCGCAACAAGGGTCTCCTTGTTTGCAAGAGCAATGTCCCTGCCGTGTTCAATGGCGGTAAGCGTAGGAAGAAGTCCCACCATTCCCACAACGGAGTTGACAAACAAGTCCGCTTCAATTGCTGCGATTTCGCAAAGCCCCTCCATGCCGCATAGAACCTTTACCGACGTGTCGGAAAGTCTGTCCCGCAGGTCGCTGTAAAGTTTTTCATCATAAACGCAGACCAACTTTGGCTTGAACTCCCTCGCCTGTTCCTCAAGAAGCTTCACGCTGCTGTTTGCCGCCAGAGCCGCTACTTTAATATTATGCTTCCTGCAAACGTCTAATGTCTGCAAACCTATCGAACCTGTCGAACCTATCAAAGAAATTGTTTTCATATACATACCGCATTTCCGCAAAAATCACAACTCGAGGTCAGGTAATACTAATTCACAACCTAAATGTGTACAAAAAATTCTGCACAAAAACTTGCATATATGGTTTTTGTGCAGAATTTTTTGTCTACACATTGGGAGTGAATTAGGATAGACTGACCTCTTGTCAATTATTTAAATATTGTAAAATGACTTAACACAAACATCATAAACGGCGCAACGAACAGCACGCTGTCAAACCTATCCATAAGCCCTCCGTGCCCCGGCATTATGTTTCCGAAATCCTTTATGCCGTACTGACGTTTTATAAGAGAAGCCGACAGGTCGCCGATTATGCCCAGCACACCGCATATAAATCCCATGATAACGAGGTACAGATAATTTACCTCAAAGTTATATCCCCTGTAACCCTGAACGATCTGATAGCCAAAGGCGTACAGCGCAAATACAAGTCCAACCGTTAAAACACCGCCTACAGCTCCCTCCCATGTCTTTTTGGGAGATATTTCGGGGCAAAGCTTGTGCTTTTCCCAAAATTTCCAGAACGTTCCCACGAAATACGCTCCCGAATCGCCAAGCCATGCCCCTGCAAGGCAAAGCACGATATAGCATACACCGTGAAGGCTGTCGGCATTTTCAAGGGAAATAAGACAACACATAGGCAGCGTTGTCAGAAGCGTTACCGTAAACATATAGGCTACCTTTTCAAAGGTAATTTCCTTATGCTTCGCAATAGACCCCGCGAATAAAAGGAGTATGCAGGACGTTCCGAAAATATATATAATTTCCATGCCCTCGGTGTATTCGAGCAAAAACGGCATTGCCGCCGCAAACGCAAAGCATACACCGCTGTGAAATTTATATTGCAGACACTTATTGGCGGAAAGAAGCTCATAAAGCATAATTACCGCCAGCGCCGCCACAACCAGATTAAACACAGGCGTTGAGTGAAGAATGAGAACTACTATTGCAATAGCTATTCCAATTGCCGCCGAAATAATACGGGTTACCATTATTTATACCATTCCTTTGATGTTGTACGGGGGCGGGGCTTAAACTCCGCCGAACCGTCTGTTTCTTGAAGCAAAATCCTCCAGAGCCTTGTCAAGCTCCTTTGGCGTAAAATCGGGCCACAGCGTGTCCGTGAAATAAAATTCCGCATACGCCGACTGCCATATAAGAAAGTTGGATATCCTCATCTCGCCGCTTGGTCTTATCAGCAGGTCAACATCGGGCATACCCTTTGTATAGAGCAGGCTTGACACAAGACTTTCGTCAATATCGGAGGGGGCAATTTCTTTCTTCAAGGTCATTTCCGCGATCTGCTTTACCGAGTGGACGATATCGTCCCTGCCGCCGTAATTCATAGCAAGCATAAGGGTCATCTCGTCAAAGTCCGCAGACTTTTCTTCAAGCTCCGCCATACGCTCCGAAAGCTCTTTCCCGAAAGCGGACTTGTCGCCCAGAAAAACAAGCCTTGTCTTTTCCTTGGCGTAATCCTCCACCTCGTTCAAGTACTCTCCGAAAAGCCTCATAAGCTCGTCGATCTCGTCCTGCGGACGTTTCCAGTTCTCCGTGGAAAACGCGTAAAACGTCACGTATTTTATACCGATTTTTTTGCAGTACTTTGCAATCTTGCGGAAAGCCTGCGCACCCTCTCTGTGACCCATTTTGCGGGGCATTCCCCGCTTCTGCGCCCACCTGCCGTTGCCGTCCATGATAAAGCCTATGTGTACCGGCAATTTTGCGTCAGACAAAATAATTCCTCCAATTCTTGCCTCTTGCTTCTGTATTTCCTGCCTCTAGATGGACATAATTTCCTTTTCCTTGTCCGCAACAGCAGAATCAACTGTATCGCAGAATTTGTCGGTAAGCTTCTGAATGTCCTTTTCGTAATTCTTCATATCGTCCTCGGTTATCTCGCTGTTCTTTTTCATTGTCTTGAATTTTTCAAGAGTGTCACGTCTTACGTTTCTGAGAGTAACTTTGGCTTCCTCGCCGTTTTTCTTAATCTGCTTAACAAGCTCCTTACGTCTGTCCTCTGTAGGCTGTGGGAAAGCAAGTCTCAAGACCTTGCCGTCGTTTGTTGGAGTAATTCCGATATCCGAAGCAAGAATTGCCTTTTCAATAGGCTTGAGTTGGGTCATGTCCCAAGGCTGAACAACAAGTACTCTTGCCTCCGAAACGGAAATTGCAGCCATTTGCTGGATAGGAGTGGGAGTTCCGTAATAATCAACAAGAACCCTCTCCAGAACCGCAGGATTGGCTCTTCCTGCTCTTATTGTAGTAAATTCGTGTTCAAGGCTCTTGATACATTTTTCCATTTTTTCCTGTGCTTTTGAAATTTGCTCGTTCATAATTTATTCTCCTTTGTTATTTAATATGTACTTCTTTTACATTTTATCTGTCGATAACGATTGTACCGACCTTTTTGCCCATGCAGGCGTCAAAAATATTATCCGGTCTTTTAAGATTGAATACAAGTATGGGAATATTGTTATCCTTGCACATTGAAGCGGCGGTGCTGTCCATGACCGCAAGGTTCTTGACGAGGATATCGTTAAAGCTAAGCTCGTCGTACTTTATCGCGTCGTCGTACTTGTTGGGGTCTTTGTCGTAAACGCCGTCCACCATTGTCGCTTTAAGTACGATATCCGCCTCTATCTCGGCAGCCCTCAAAGTCGAAGCCGTATCTGTGGAGAAGAACGGGTTTCCCGTACCGCAGCCGAAAATAACTATCCTGCCCTTTTCCATATGCCGAACCGACTTGTTCCTGATGTAAGGCTCGGCGACCTGCGGCATTGAAATAGCGGTCTGCACTCTCACGTCAACGCCCTGTGATTCAAGCACGTCCGCAACTGCAAGAGCGTTCATTGTAGTTGCAAGCATACCTATATGGTCTGCCCGTGTTCTGTCCATTGCGCCGCTGGAGCGTCCTCTCCAGAAATTTCCTCCGCCGACAACAATGCCCATTTGCACTCCCGCGTCGGCGCACTTTTTAATACTTTCACAAATTTTGGTAATTATCGAATAATCAAGTCCAATTTTTTTGTCTCCCGCAAGAGCCTCGCCGCTTAATTTCAGCAAAACTCTCTTATACATGGGCTGTTCGGACATAAACAATCAATCCTTTCCTTACAGCAATATAAAAATACTCTTACAATTATTATACTGCAAAATCAACCATATGTAAAGGGTTTACGGGAAAAAATTTTCCTTAATATTGAATATCTTAATGTAATATTTGGTATTATTTTGCAGTCAAATACAAATTTTTGTAAAATCCGCCCATTGCATTTTGAACAAGGTTATGCTATACTCAAATTAAACGGAGGTTTATAACAATGAAAAAATTTGGAAAAAGAGATATTGACGCATCTGATATTATTGATTCTGAATATACAATAAACAGGTTTGAAAATCTTATAGAAGAAGGTCATTTTTTTGACATTCTTGTGGGGACAGATGAAAAATACAGATTTGTTGATGTTATAGGGTACGGAAGTTATTTTAGAAGATTTTCTGATGCAAAGTATTTGCTTCATCATTATATATTTCCTATGTACCTTTTGGGGCAAAAAGAAATAAAAGAAATGACAGAAGAAAATATAATTATGCTATCTAAAAGCAACGTTCCTATTTGCTTTTTTCAGTCGATATCATTTGTATTTGAGTTTCTTTCTTTAGAAGAAGATTACATTTTACCTTTTACAATAGACGTTTATAAAATTGCTGAAATAATAAACAGCAGAGCAGATGAAGTAAAAAAACTTGCTGAAAAAGCTGACAACTCTGAATTTTTCCCTTTTGCTAATGAACATTCTGCAAGAGATGGCTATTTTTATTGGCTTGAACATTTTTTAAATCTGATGAACGAACGAATAAATAATAAATTAGGTCACGAATAAACTATAAGTATAGATAACAAAACGCCCGTACCAACCAAAGGTACAGGCGT
>JAAVHM010000058.1 GCA_014799675.1 Ruminococcus sp.
AATTACAATGGGAGACAACGTTGTTATAAAAACGAAAAAGTCAGCCGAGACCGAACCTAAGACCGAGGAAAAGGTTACGGAAGAGGCTGGGGAAAAAGACGATACCAAGGAGGATAAAGAATAATGGGCGCAATTTTCAGACGTGAGCTGAAGGCTTATTTCACCTCACCTATCGCATATATTTTTATTGCTGTTTTTTACATTTACACATCGACATTTTTTGCAAGCTATAATCTTTATTACGGCACGACGGATATGTCAACATCATTTACGACCGCGTTCACTATCATTATGATACTGCTCCCGCTTCTGACAATGAGACTTTTCACCGAGGAAAAGCGTCAGAGGACAGACCAGTGTCTTCTGACCGCCCCCATAAATCTTTTCTCAATTGTTATGGGCAAGTTTTTTGCGGCGGTGTGCGTTTTCCTTTGTGCAATGGCTATATACGTTCTTTACGTTATAACCCTTGTTGCGTTGGCGGGTTCTGTTGCGTGGGCGACTGTTATCGGCAACTTTGTGGCCCTCCTGCTTTTAGGCGCAAGCTTTATTTCCATAGGCATTTTCGTTTCCGCAATGACGGAAAGTCAGGTAGTTGCGGCTATAGTAAGCTTTATCATAATCATGCTTTTCTACATGATAGACATTTTTGCGGGAAACGTCCAGGTCGAATGGCTTAGAACTGTCATGTCCTCTGTAGGCTTCTACACAAGGTACTATGAATTTTCCACGGGAATATTCAGCGTACCCAGCCTTGTTTTCTTCCTCAGCGCAATTTTCATATTCAATTTTCTTACCGTCAGGGCGCTTGAAAAACGCCGCTGGGCTTGATTTGCCATGATTAGGAGGTTACGCTGAAATGAAGATAAATACAAAAAAACTCAAATACGGCACGGTTGCNACCGTTATTACCGTTATTGTNATNGTACTGGTCGTTCTGCTGAACGTTATNGTTTCCTCTTTGGGAGAAAGATACGATCTGAAATTCGACCTTACGCCAAANAAAAACTTTGAGATAAGCGACGAGACCAAGGACTACCTTGCAAAGCTTAACGAAAANGTTGAGATATGCACNACGGTTGACGAGCTTTTATTTGAGACAAGCGAGAACATTTACTACCGTCAGGCATACGAGGTGCTTAAAAAGTACGCCCAGAATTCCTCAAAAATAGAAGTGAATTTTGTGGATATGACCGTGAACCCAACCTATGTTGAAAAGTACAAGCAGTACTACAACGGCAGTATAAACGACTACAGCATTGTTATTTTCAACAAGGATTCAAACAGGATAAGGGTAATTTCGGTAAACGACCTTTTCAACACGGAAATNGACTATTACTATTACACACAGAATATTGTTTCCTCAAAGGCGGAGCAGGTGCTTACGTCGGCTTTGATGTACGTTACCGACCCCGACCCCAAGACGGCGGTTTACCTCAATGTTATAAGCCAGAGCGCAAGCGGGGAAAACATTACAGATATGCTTGAAACAAACGGCTTTGACATTGTTTACGTTGACCCTCTCACGGAGGAAATTCCAATGGACGCCGACCTTATGGTCATAAATGCGCCTCTTAACGATTTCTCCGAGGAACTGATACAAAAGCTTTACGATTTCATGGAAAATGACGGAAATTACGGCAGGAACATGATATACCTGGCAAGCATCTCCCAAAACGAAACTCCCAACCTTAACGCTTTTATTCAGGAATGGGGTATCGGCATAGGNGACGGACTTATCGCCGAAAACAACGCCCAGAACCGTCTTTCCGCTTCAAGCCCNTACAGTATAAGGACATACATTGAAAGCAGCGACTATTCGGGCGGTATTCCCGAGGAGACCCTCACAAACCCCGTGGCTGTGCCGAATTCACGTCCNTTGGANGTGCTTTTCGACCACTTCGGAAACATTGACGCAATGTCNCTTNTGAACACCTCCGAGACGTCGTTTGTCATGACAAACGAGATGATGGAGCATATTGCCGAGACAAACGAAATGCCCGATATTACTGAGAAATCAACCTCTGTTATGGCTCTTGCGAGAAAGTACGCTTTTGTNGACAATGTTCAGACCTACTCAAATCTTATTGTGCTTGGAAGCGATTATATTCTTGACAGCAGTCTCACAAGCATGACATACTACAACAACGGCGACTACTTTATTTCGATAGTCAACAATATTTCGGGCAAGGACAACGGCGTATATATTGTTGCAAAAGACCTTTCAAGCCCAACTTATGAGACGAACGCGGCGCAGGCAAACACGCTCAGAATACTNTTCATGTTCGTACTCCCCGCATTGGTTGCGGCGGCGGGAATTATTGTATGGCTCAAAAGGAGACATAAATAATGAAAAAGAATATAAAGTATATTATAATTTTCTGCGTTATTGCGGTGATCTTGGCGGGACTTCTTGCTGCGCTGAAGCTCACTGCTCCCGCAGAGGAGGAAGAAAACGAGTCCGANACGGATNACGCTGTGCAGACNTCNCTTCTTTACGACAAGAACCCTCATGACATCTCCAAGCTGGAAATTTCCAACGAGCACGGCGATTATGAGGTAGTTCGCGCGGGNGAGGGCGACGACGCGGTCTGGACGATAGTCGAGCTTGCCAACCTGCCTATGAGCAGCACGAGCATGGGCAATCTCCTTGAAAACGCGGCAAGCGTTACCGCGCAGCAGACNGTTGTTGACAGCGCGGAAGACTTGTCTGCGGANCTCTCCATTTACGGCTTGGCAGAGCCTTTGTCGACAGTCACGGCAACGTTCTCCGACAGCGGAAACACCGTGAAAAAGCTTTTCATAGGCAATCTTACTCCAAGCGGCACAATGCACTATGCTATGGTCGAGGGCGACCCAAAGGTCTACACCATTTTAAATTCAAAGGTGAACTGCTTTTTGGAGAACAAATATTACGTCCTTAACAAGATAATCTACACCGCAAGGGCTGCCGCGGACGAAAACGACACCACGGACTACACCCGCATAAACAAGATGACAATAACCCGCAGCGACCTTGATTACGATTTTGTTATCGAGTACGACGTGCGGCAGGACGACGACAGCATTATGATCGCAAATTCGTCGGGCTATGTTATTACATCGCCTATTTTCCGTGAGCTTAACCCCGAGACCTCCGCGGCTGTTATGGACGGTATTTTCGGGCTGACGGCTTACGATTTCGGCATTCTGAACCCCAACGAGGAGGACTTCGCGGGCTGCGGCATCACCGAGCCTGCCGCAGAGGTTTTGTTCGAGATAAACGGCGGGGACGCCATACACATAACTATCGGAAACGAGTGCTTTGACGAGGACGGCACAAAGCTTGGACGTTACGTTTATGTTGACGGCGCGGCGATAATTTACGTCTTTGAGGAAAGCAGTCTGCCGTGGCTGAACGTTTCGCCTCTTGACATCTGCACGACCATGTTCACATCAAATTATATTTATGATGTAAAGTCCATTGACATCAGCGGCGGCGAGGACATGAGCTTCACCCTGACGGGCGGTTCGGACGATTTTGCGGTAAAGCTTAACGGCAATGACGCGGACGCTGAAAAGTTCAAGACACTGTATCAGTTCCTGCTGAAAGCCCCCAGCGACGAGCTTTACTTTGAGGAAACAGATACCGAGCCGACGGTTTCAATAAGCATAAAGACGGACAGCGGCGAGGACTTGATAGAATTCATTCCCTCGGACGGACGCAAGGCTATAATCCGTCTCAACGGCAAGGTGACGTACAAGTGCGCTTCCGCTTACGTTGACAGGCTTATGAGCAATCTGGAGCTTTACCGGAACGGCGGAGACATAATTTCCTCATGGTAAGCGGCGGGGAACGCCCCGCAGCGTGAGTCCCCCCCACAATAAAATATTATTAAACTTAACTGTACCGAAGCCCCCCAAGGGGGCGGGCAGTTATGATTTAAACTTTTTAATATTTATTTTATGAAAATTTTTCGACGTTTACGTTACTATGACAATGTTTTTACGTAAAATATGGTACAATGTTTAAGCTGTTTGATTTTTTAAAAATATTTTTCTCTGTTTTTAAAAAATACTCTTGATTTTATTAAAAAATTGTGTTATAATTATACAAGTGAGTGAGGAAATTTTCCTGTTACCTAAAAATAGCAGGACATTATACGTACAGAGAAAACAAACCGACAATGAAAAGGAGGATACGCAATGGCAGAAACAAACACGTCAGCAAGTGCAGCACCCGAAAAGGAGAACAAATTTCTCCGTTATAAGGGCTACCCTCTTGTAAGAAATAAGGACGAGATCTATTACGGCAATATGTCAGACAAATACGTTATCTGGATGCAGATCACGGAAAAAACCAAGGTAGGCGATCTGGACGTAGCCAGCAAGGTCAAGATATACAAAATGGCTACCGACGAGAAGCTCTCTCCCATTGAAGCTATTGTTAAGCAAAGTGAGAAAACAAGTCTTTACGAGGCATTGGACATAGCTTACGCTTGGCTTTCAAGGCACTAAAACGCCGCATATGACGCATAAAAACCCTCTGCAAAAAATTTTGCGGAGGGTTTCGTTATTAATTCATTAAATAAAAAATACAAAAATAACTCTCCCGACATCAAAATGCGGGAGAGTTATTTTTATATTGATAAAAATTATGAACGATTGTTGAAAATGCCCAAAAGCTCGGTGTAATCGTCAATAGCGGAAGTCTTTTCAGGCTCTGCCGCGGCTGTTCCGCCTGCTGCCGCCTTTTCCTCGTCGGCATTGATAACAAATCCCTCGCCGAGGTTCTTGAAGCCCGAAGCGATAACTGTAAGATTTATCTCGTCCTCCATTTTATCGTCAAAGCTTGCGCCGAAGATAAGCTCAACATCGGGGTCTGCCGCCTCGGTAATAAGCTTTGTGGCGGTGTCGATATCGGTGGAAAGCGCGTCCTCGGACATAACGATATTAACAAGCAGACGCGTCGCGCCGCTGATAGAGGTTTCAAGCAAAGGACTGGAAATTACCGCGTTTGCAGCCTCCACAGCCTTGTCCTTTCC
>JAAVHM010000059.1 GCA_014799675.1 Ruminococcus sp.
ACGACAACAACAGCAGCAACAACAGCGGCTTCATCAAGCGGTGAAAGCGGCGGCGGGATACCTATTATTCCTATCGTAATTGCAACTGTGGTCGTTGCGGTAATTATCGTTGTTGTAATTATCGTCCTCAGATCAAAAAGACGTTTTTATTGATAAATACAAAATCATTTTCAGGGTCGTGAGCGCAAACGCTTACGACCCATTTTTTTTCAATNATTTTTTGAGTAAAAATTTTATCGGCGGCTTTTTTNCAANTNGGNTCANCCTGCGNAANGTCAAAGCTGTATGTGGGCAGNCCCGAAAAAATNCCCTCNCCCGTAAATTTGCAAAGGCTTTCTTTAAGCGTCCAGATCTTGAAAAAATCGGTATCGGGATTTTCGGAAGCAGCTATAAGGGACTGTTCCTCCGCCGAAAAAATTCTTTTCATTGCCTTGCCGTTATAATTCCNTATAAGCTCCGCGTCAACGCCGATNTCCNTGTCNGAAATNCCGCATACNGCAAGNCCGTCGCAATGGCTTATATTAAAATGNANGTCGGGAAATTCAGCAAGAAANGGTTTTCCCTTTTCATTTTTTGCAATTGTATANTCCGTTATCTCGAAATGTTTTTTCAGAATTTCTCCAAGCAGAGCGTATGCGATNTTATGCTGTTCGGAACGTTTCGGNGCGTCCTCGTAAGTCGTGTAAAAAATCATATTAACTCCAAAAAAATGCCGCATAGGTTTTGCTGAAAAGCGTAAACCTTATGCGGCAGAATATTTTAAAAATTAAAATACAGCGTGGATAAACAAAACCGCAGGCTTTGTCTTGCCGTGAATGTGGATATCGCCGTCGGAAAGAGCGTCGTAAATATTCTTCTTGCCCTTNAGAACTGTGAGAANCTCCTCTGCGTTTGCCTCTATCTCAAATGTATTTTCCTCATATCTGTAAGGCTGAACATTGATGCTCTCCGTCTCGGGATTTATATCAATGTAGAACTGGTCTCTGCTCTCGTTTTCNTTTTCGTTAGCGGAGTAGTTGCCTGTAAGGCGAATATTCGCAGCGATATGAACCTTGATCTTTGTNGTGTCGGCAGCCAGAGCTTTCTTTCTTGCCGCTTCAATTACCTCGCCGTAAGAAAGCTGTTTTTTCTTGCCGCCTCTCTTAGCGGGAGCAGCCTTTTCGGCAGTCTTAGCAGGTCTGCCTCTTTTAGCGGCAGGCTTAGCTTCTGTTTTCTTTGCGGAAGTCTTTTTAGCGGCAGGCTTCTTTTCAGCCTTAGCAGTTTCTTTTTTAGCAGTTTCCTTNTTNGCGGCNGGCTTTTTATCAGCCTTNGCAGCAGTTTCCTTTTTAGCCGCAGGTTTTCTTCCGGGCTTCTTAGCCTCGGTTTTCTTTTCGGTCTTGGGNGCGGCAGTTTTTTCAGCAGCNGGCTTTGCAGCAGCNTCNGTTTTTACTTCGGCAGCTTTTGTTTCAGCGGGAGCTTTTACCTCGGCAGCTTTTACCNCGGTATCNTTAACGTCAGCGGACGNNGNTTTCTTTGCAGTATTTGCCATAACAATATCCTCCTTAATTTAAATAAAGAATTACATTACATAATTAATTATTTCAAAAAAACTTTATTTAAAAACATTATAACCAATTTAACAACAAATGTCAATGAAAAATAAAAAATTTTTCTTTATTTTTCAAAAAAACTATTAATGTGCNATAAAAAGAGAANGTTATCTGCAAAGAATTTGACATATTATGCATACAAATTAAGAAAGGTTATAATGAATAAATTTATTTTTTGTTNTTTATGTATTCGTCCATAGCTTTTGCGGCAGTTTTTCCTGCGCCCATTGCNAGGATAACTGTTGCCGCNCCTGTTACAGCGTCGCCGCCTGCNAAAATTCCCTCTCTTGAAGTAAGACCGTTTTCGTCCGCAACAAAGCAGCCGCGGCGGTTTGTNTCAAGACCCTTTGTGGTGTTCCTGATAAGNGGNTTGGGNGANGTNCCNATAGACATAATTACGCAGTCAACATCNAGGANAAATTCCGAACCCTTTTTCTCAACGGGACTTCTTCTTCCGCTTTCGTCGGGTTCGCCCAGTTCCATTTCAATGCACTTCATTCCNGTTACAAATTTNTGCTCGTCGCCNANAATTTCAACAGGATTGTTNAGNGTCTTGAAAATNATTCCCTCTTCCTTNGCGTGNTCGATTTCCTCGTTACGNGCGGGCATTTCCGCTTCGCCTCTTCTGTAAACNATNTAAACATTTTCCGCGCCCAGACGCTTAGCGCATCTTGCNGCGTCCATAGCAACGTTTCCNCCGCCNACAACAGCAACGTTNTTCGCGTGCTGNATAGGTGTNTCGGAATTNTCTTTATATGCTTTCATAAGGTTTGTTCTTGTGAGAAATTCATTAGCAGAGTAAACGCCTTTAAGGTTTTCTCCCGGTATGCCCATGAACCTCGGCAGACCTGCGCCCGAACCGATAAAGATAGTTTCAAAGCCCTGNTCGAAAAGCTCGTCAACNGTAATNGTNCTGCCGATNACAGTGTTTGTATTGACCGTTACGCCGAGAGCTTTAAGACCGTCAATTTCCTTTTGCACAATTGCTTTTGGGAGACGGAANTCGGGAATNCCGTANACAAGAACTCCTCCCGCAAGGTGGAGAGCCTCAAAAACAGTTACATCATAGCCCATTTTTGCAAGGTCTCCCGCNCAGGTAAGTCCCGCAGGACCTGCGCCGATAACGGCAGCCTTGTGACCGTTGGNANCNGNCTTCTTTGCCTCTGCNGTGCTGTGCTCGTTGTGCCAGTCGGCAACGAANCGTTCAAGACGTCCNATGCCTACAGGGTCGCCCTTTATTCCTCTTACGCACTTGCCCTCNCACTGTGTTTCNTGNGGNCAAACACGTCCGCAGACNGCNGGCAGNGAGCTGGACGCGCTGATGATATCNTATGCGCCGTCAAANTCCTCCTGCNGNACNTTCTGAATAAAAGCGGGAATGTCTATATTAACGGGACAGCCGCTTACGCATGGCTTGTTNTTGCAGTTNAGACAGCGNTTAGCCTCGTCCACAGCAGTCTCCTTGGAGTANCCCAAAGCTACNTCNTTAAAGTTTTTATTTCTTACNTCAGGCTCTTGTGCGGGCATTTCATTTTTTTTCAAAGACATATTAGGCATTTTATTTTACCTCCTTTTTGAAGAGATTGCAGACTTCCTCNTGCTTCGCGCGCTCNAAAGGCTTGTACATTGCGCTTCTTTCCATAGCCTCGTCGAAGTCAACAAGGTGTCCGTCAAAGTCGGGACCGTCAACGCAGGCAAACTTTGTTTCTCCGCCAACAGTAAGACGGCAGCCGCCGCACATTCCCGTACCGTCTATCATGATAGGGTTCATGGAAACAACGGTTTTTATATCGTACTGCTTTGTAAGCGCGCAGACGAATTTCATCATTATCAGCGGACCAATCGCAATTACCTCGTCGTACTTTTCGCCGCTTTCGATAAGCTTTTTCAAAGCGTCTGTAACAAGACCCTTTTCGCCGTGAGAACCGTCGTCCGACATCATGCAAAGCTTGTCGGAAGCCGCTTTAAATTCGTCCTCCAAAATTACTAAATCCTTGTTTCTGAAGCCGACNATAGAGTGTACCTCACAGCCCTGATTATGAAGCTTCTTAGCGATAGGGTACGCAATAGCGCAGCCCACGCCGCCGCCAACAACNGCAACCTTTTTAAGTCCCTCGGTATGGGAGGGTACGCCTAAAGGTCCGACAAAATCCTGAATGAAGTCGCCCTCATTTTTCTGATTAAGCTTTTCGGTGGTCGCGCCAACTATCTGGAAAATAATTGTGACCGTGCCCTTGTCCCTGTCAAAATCGGCGATAGTAAGGGGAATACGCTCGCCGTCCTCGTCAACTCTTAAAATNATGAACTGNCCCGGCTCTGCCTTTTTGGCGATCATGGGCGCGTCGATATCCATAAGAGTAACAGTCGGGTTAAGGACTTTTTTTCTTAAAATCTTATACATCTGCTCATTCCTTTGCAAATAAGTTTTATCGAAAAATTTCGATATTGATACATAATATATTATACATCTGTTAAACCGTAAAGTCAATAAAATATATAACATATTTTCAAGCCAATTCGGCGTACTATTTATACAATTGTTGCATAAAGATAGCTGTTTCCTTTTTTGCCAACGCGTTCCACAGCCCCCGCTTCGGTGAGAACGTGAAGCACGAANGANGCATANTNNTGNCCNACNCCGCTTANNNTGCCGAANTCNTTNGANGTGTANTNNTCNGGCAGTCCCTTTGGAATAAAATACAGCCAGTCCGATNTGTCGTTTATGTAAATTTCCTCCGCAAGCTCNGTGGGAATTCGGTCGTACCNCACATACCCCCTGCGCCTGCCCCGCCTNAGACCGCTTTCCTCNGGNGGACGGCGGTACTCAATAACGTCTATCATAACAATGCACANGCGGAAATTTTCATGGGAAAGATACTGCTTTATTTTNTACAGCTCGGGNAAAATATCATAGGGCGTNCCCTTTGCGGGGGACTTGCGTTTCCTGCCNTGTTCGCCTGTNTCGGGGTCAATNGTGATTATCCATTTTTGNCGNGGGATAGGGTGTACCACCGTGACCCTGCTGACGGACAGAAACGCCTCCAGCTTTTTCCGAAGCTTGTCAAAGCCNGCGGTCTGTATTTCNATAATGCCGTCCTCGCCCACAATGTCNGCAACATAGCCGCCTATCTTCTGCTCGTGACCGTCCGAGTAGGGTTCAAAATAATTTTTCAGNACGGCGTGTACCGTNTTTTCGCCGTAAGTGCCAATNCCCGCNCNGACGTGNTCNCCGCTTGTGACNGTCTGAACGGCGTTGTAAAATTTTTCTTTATCCATANTTTTTCCGCCTNAAAANAANTCTCCGCCGAGATTTTTNGTAATTNTTTTTNNAACNTCAAGCCCCGCCGTTTCAGCAAGCCANATTTTCATATACAATGCAATTGGNGCAATGTTGGGGACNGGTATAACGTTCAGTTNCTCAAAAGCTTTNGTGCTTTCGTAAGCCGTTCCCGCGGTTGTTCCCGTGAGAAAAACGGTAATATTTTTTTGNNGTAATTCCGAAAAAAATTNTTTCACNTANNCNGATTTTGTATTGAATGTTCCCGAATGNAANGTCCCCATAATAACATATTTTATCTTTGGATTTANGGNNGGGAAAGTCATTCCAACATANGGNNNNANTCTTAAAATAAAGTCGGAANTTTCATTTAATTTGTTNGGNATTATNGGAGNAATTTCGTCGGGGAATTCGCGGTAATTTTCATTTTTTATAAAATTTTCTTCGCCGTCAAAGCGTCCGAAAAAGCTGTTCCCCGCACTGTAAAAGCAGTCGGAAAAAGCCTGACTTTCAAGCAGTCTTGCGCCGCCGTGAACGGTGACATTTTCCTCGTCGGAATTTTTGTAGACCACCCAAACGCCGCCGATTTTCTGCCGAATAAAATTTACCGCACCGCGGAAATTTGCCAAGCCGTTGGAGCGTTTGTCGCCGATAATATAATTTGCGGAAACAATACAGACAGGCACGCCGCATTTGCCGAATGTGTATGAAAGTGCGGCGGCAGTATACTGCAATGTGTCCGTGCCGTGGGTAACGATAACGCCGTCGTAATTGCCGCTGATATTTTCCCCTAAACAGCCTGCAAGTGCGGAAATGGTCTCTCCCGTGTTGTTTTCGCTAAGCTCGGTGTAGGGCTGTAAAACGTCGTATTCAAAATCAATTCCGTAATTTTTTTCATATTCCGAAAGCAGCGTGTATGGCGTTTTTTCGTCGGCAGAAATATAGTCTCCCTGCACCGTGCTGCCTATCGTTCCGCCTGTAAAAACAACTAAAATTTTCATTTGCGGACTGTCCTCCTTTTGAAGTGTAGCGATACAAAAGTATTATTACCCATGGAAGTATTTTACCTTGTTTGGCATATTACGCCTAAAAGGGTAAAGGCTCAGCCTTTTGCAATTACAGATAAAATTATATCACGGCTTGACCGCAATGTCAATAAAAAAGGGCAAGCTTTTCGCTTGCCCTCATAAATGAAGTTATTTCTTTTTGTTTGCCTTGCCGTCCGTTTTCTCTTCGGAATTCTTTTTGACCTTGCCCATTATCTCGGAAATTTGCAATGCCTTGTCAATGTCGCCCTCTACTTTAAGCTTGCCGTTTGTAAAGGCTTTTACGCCGTCCAGAGAACCGTCGCAGATGCTTAAAAAGTCCTCTCCCGAAACAATGAACTTGCAGTCGCGGTCGTAATATTCATAAGGCTCAACCGCAAGCTTTCCGTCGTTAAGCTCAATGTAGAAAGCTCCCTCTCCCTCGCCCGTGATGTCCACCTGTACCGCAAGATGTCCCTCAATTCCGCTTGCGTCGTTTGCAAGAATAAGCTTTTTGGATTTTTCAAAAATTTCTTCGTAAGTCATAAATATTTCTCCTTTTTTATCTGATACGTTTGCCCAGTCTCGGCTGGTTTCTCTTTATTTTCTTGGAAGTTGTTTTCTCAAATTCCGTGTCTCTCAAAAGCACCCGTCTTATTGCTTTTGCGGTGGAAACCGTCTTGTTCACGCTGTCGGTAATTTCAAGTATCTGCTTTTCAAGCTCTTCCGGGTCAAGAGCCTTTGCGGCTTCGGGGGCAGGGAAAATCTCCGCCGTGATAACGCTNTCGTCGCTGTAAACAAGAATGTCCCCTACAATGTCATANCCTGCAAATTTGTTTTCCAGCTCCTCGGGAGAAACGTTCTCGCCGTTTGAAAGAATNATAAGATTTTTCTTTCTGCCNGTNATGAAAATACGGTTTTTCTCGTCAACATAGCCAAGGTCGCCTGTTCTAAGCCAGCCGTCGGGAGTAAGAGCCNCCGCNGTNNCCGCCTCGTCCTTGTAGTAGCCCGCCATTACNGAGGGNCTTTTTACAAGAATTTCGCCGTCCTCTATNTTTACGGTACAGCCGTTTACGATAACGCCAACGTCNCCCGCGCACTCCTTNTCGTTNGGGTCTGCNGTGGAAATNCTNGGCGCGCATTCGGTCATGCCGTAGCCCTGCGCCATAACNAANCCCATGTCCATATANGCTTTNTGNANNTCGGGACGGAGATANGCTCCGCCGCTGTANATAGTCTTTAAGNCGTCCGCCGAAAACGCTCTGNGCNATCATTGCAATTGGAATTTCNGGCTTTTGAGCCGCCGCCGCTTTTATCTGCTTGTACATGGTCTCCGCNATCATNGGAACTATCAGTATCGCTGTGGGAGCNAAGCGTTTCAGATTTTGCGGAATGTGCATNAGCGAGTCNTTGAAGCACANGGTAATNCCNTACCGAAGAGNTATNAGAATGTCGCAGGTAAAGCAGTAGATGTGATGNATCGGCAGTACCGAAAGCATAACGTCCTCGGAGGTNGCCTCNTTGTCCTGACACATNGCGTTGTCGATATAGTTGCTGTTNAGAAGCATAACGCCCTTGCTCTTTCCCGTTGTTCCCGAGGTGTAAACAATTGCCGCAAGCTTGTCCGCNGGAACAGCGGGAAGCTCCGCAGGNTCTGTCTTTGCCAGTATCTCGGGAAGCGTTTCGCCGAATGAAATATACTCCTTGATATTNGGGCAGTTAGCCTTTACCGCGGGNATCATTTTTTCATAGCGGGAATCGTANCAGAAAATATCNGTGTCGCTTCTTACAAGCAGNTCGCAGATATCCTCGGGGGAAAGCTGCGCGTCAAGAGGNACNGCAACGCTTCCGCCGCTTACTGTNCCGAACCAGCTTACAAGCCAGCCNTAGCTTGACGGACCGATAACCGCNGTGTGTACGTCTNTGCCGTACTTATTTTTAATATACCCATAAAACTTTTTAATATCGGTATAAAATTCCNCAAAGGTTTTTTCGGCAACCTCATTCTTTACAAGCTCCTTGAGAAAAACCTTTGANCCGTATTCCTCCGCCGATNTTGTNACAAGGTCTGCAATNGTTTTTACATCATTTTTATTCATACTGCTCTCCTTTACTTCTGCAAGTCGGTAAGGTACTNTACTGCCTCTCCGACGGTGTGAATTTCNATAACNTCATTTTCGTCNACGGTAACGCCCAGCTCCTCTTCAAGCTCGCCCAGCATACTTANAAAGTCGTANGAGTTGAANCCCAAGTCCTCNATAAAGCGGGAATCCTCTTTAATGTCNTCTCTGTTTACCTCAACATAATTGCATATCAGGTCTTTAATTTTTTCAAGCATAAATCTTTCCTCCAAAATAAAATTATAATATGTTTTTGCCGCGGGAAGTTCCCACGCTTATATCATTTCTAAAATCTCGCCNATNGTGCGGTTTTCGTCCTCTATNCCNCNGAANANNACNCGGCAGAGNTANTANTAAAAGTATTCCATTTCCTCTTTGGAAACAGCGTCCACNCGGTACTCAAAATTGAANTTNAGACCGTTGTCCTCGGGACGGTGCATTACCGTTAAGTAAAGGGGCTGACCCGCAACNCCGTTGGTGTACCACATACTCTTGTANGGAATNTCGGGAAGCTCGCCCGTTTTGCGGTTTATTGTCAGCGGCTGATATGTCAGGGAAATGCTCTCATAGCTTGAACCNGGGGTNATGTTCCAGTGCTTGTTCCGCTTCATTGTCATTTCGATAGGGTCGAAATTAACGTGGCGGAATATCTTGTTCTGCTCGTGCTGTATCATTTTTATTCCGTCAAGGAAAGTCATTTCNGGCTCCATAACNGTACGCATGGGGAAGAAGTGTATTCTCGTGCCGCCGCAGTATTTTTCCGCAACNGTGCCGCGGCGTGATACGCAGGTCTTTACGGAAACGTCCTTTTCGTTGTCGTTGAATTTTGAAAGAACGGTACGAAGACCCATAAGAAGCAGGCAAGCCATNGGAACGCGGTTTATTTCGCAGAATTTTATCAGCCGCATTGACGAGTCCTTTTCAAGAGGGAAAACCGATATGGANGCAACGGGGCTTCTGGAAATNACCATTGCGTAACGCTGGTCGGGGTTGTTGTTTTCCCGCCGCTGTGTAAGGAGACGTCCCTGTCCCGCGAAATCGGTATACATCGGNTCGCTCTGGCTTATTTCGTTGTCCCAGAATTCCTCGTCCCTCTTTTTCATAGCAGAGCCTGCCTCGTATTCNAGATCCTTTTCAAGCTGCGCGATATAGGAACGCATNGGAGCAGGTTTTTCATAGTCGTACATCATNGAACAGTACGTNTGAAGCACTATCTTATTGAAGCCGATAATTGAGCTTGAATCCATAGTCATATGGTCGGTTTTAAGATAAATGCCGTTGAAGCCNCCGGGAAGCTTTACCATTACGACTTGGTTCATNGGNGNGTTGNAACGNTCAAANGGGACAGCCGTCCACTTNCNCATTTCGTCGTGNGCGTCCTCCTCGTTCCATGNGGAAAAGTCAACAAANGGNNTTTCTCTTTCCTCAAATGGGGTNATGTACTGATANACNTCNCCCTCCTCGTCCTGAACNAAACGCAGNCGCATTGTTTCAAACATTTCNTAACCNTTGTATATCGCCTTTTTCAGNACNTCNAAGTCAACGTCCTGCTGAACGTACAAGCCNGTGCCTATGCAAAGCACCTGTGTGGGNCAGAATTTTATTGTGTAATNGTGCAGCCTNTGCGCCGCGCAAAGNGGGTAACATTTCATTACCGCGCCGTTTATATTTATTTCTTTCATAACGTTCCTCCGATTTATTTGACGTATTTTTCNAAAAAGCTTTTTACCTTTGCTTCATATGCTTCCTTGTTTTCGTAGTAGGAAGCCCCGTGAGCNGCGTTGTCAANAATAAAAATTTCNTTTGGNGAACGGCACGCCGCATAGTTCTGATNTGTCATGTTAAGNGGNACNAAATCGTCCTCNNTGCCGTGAATNAAAAGTATNGGTATNNNTGTTGAAGCTACAGCGTCAAGNGTNGAATAGTCGCTGAANCCGTANCCCGCTTTCTGACGGCATAGCACGTCGTTNATATTCATTATCGGGAAAGGCGGCAGGTGATAGTCGCGCTTTAAAATGTGGGCAAAAACATCATAGGGNGACGTGAAAGCGCAGTCCGAAACAACAGCCTTTACNCAGTGGGAAAGTCTNGATATNCCCGCNGTCATAAGNGCCGTGGTNGCNCCCATTGATACNCCGTAAAGAACGATTTTCACGTTACTGTCGAAGCGGCGTTCCATGCAGTCCACCCAAGCCATCATGTCGAACCTGTCCAGTATGCCGAANCCAACGTAATCGCCCTCGCTTTTGCCGTGGGCTCTGTGNTCGACTATAAGGCAGTTGTANCCNANNNTGTGGAAGAACACCGAAATGGAAGCNCAGTCTTTCAGNCCGCAGCCCGTGTAGCCGTGACCGCANATNGCAAGCTTGTCGCTCTTTGTCTCCGCAGGCAGNAAATCGGCGTGGAGGGTAAGTCCGTCACGGGANTTTATGGTGATATGCTCCAGCTCCTGCGCCAGAAGCCATTCCTTGTTGGGAGTGATTATTTTTTTGTATTCCTCCCATTTTGCCATGTCAGCCATTTCGTCNAGGTCTACTCTAAGCACGTCCTGACGGGGAATGACCCTGTTGAACAGTGTNACTGCGCCAACCGCGCAGGCTGCTGCGCCTACAGCCGCCGTACTTGCTGCGGCTGCTCCGAGGATAGATTTTTTCATACACACGCGACCTTTTTCNTTTATTTTCGACCGNNAGTCGAATAATTCGCCAAAAAAATCGGTAATNCTAAAGGCTGAGCCTTTACCCTTTNAGGCNTACNNNNTCAATAAGGGNAAAATGCTNCCATGGGTAACAATACTTCTGTATCGTTATCTGCCTAATTTAGAATACCATTTATATTTTGCCCGAAATTTTTCGGCAATATGCTTCGTCAGGTCCTTTTCGACTATTGGTCGAATTTCTTTGTTAATTATAACACGTTTTCGACCGTCGGTCAACTTGCTTTTTAACTAAAATTTCTATTGAAATTGAAATTTTTTTGTGCTATAATTATAATTAACAATTATAGCTGTGCATAAAAATATCCGGACAAAATTCGTAGGGGACGGGTTTCCCGTCCCGCGTTCACGATACAGCCGTGCGGTTTGTATCGCGGGCGGGGAGACCCCGCCCCTACAGTAGGGTTATTTTTATGGATTGCTATAATAATTAATAATGAATAATTAAGGAGTATGTGTGTAACCGTTGCATACAGTAATTGATTTCAAAAAGAAATCTCCATAATTATTAATTATTAATTGTTAATTATTAATTAGTTTTGTGCGGAGGAATACCATAAAATGAAAAACAAATCCGATATAATATTAAATTCCGCCGAGGAGCTTATGTGCGGAATGCCAAACCCCGCAAAGGATATAACCGTGGACATGATAGCAAAAAACGCAGGCATTGGCAAGGGAAGCATTTACTACTATTTCAAAAGCAAGGAGGAAATCATCGACGCCGTTATCGAACGGAGCTACAGCCTTGCAATAAAAGAATATTTCCGCAGTACGGGAAGTCAAAGCGGCGCAATTGAAAAGCTGAAAAATCTTTTCCGTTCAATGCTTACTAAGGAATTCCGCGACAGCAGCCGCAATGTCATTATCCCCCTGCACGTACAGGACGACATTTTGCTCCACCATAAAATGATGATGACGGCAATAAAGACCGTTTCCCCNATACTTATGGAGATACTTGCCGAGGGNCAGGCGGAAGGCTCNGTCCACACCGAAGCCCCCAAGGAAAGCGCCGAAATGATAGTCGCTATGCTGACGTTCCTGCTGGATAATTCCTTTTTCCCCGCAGACAGCGAGAGTATGTACCGCAAGCTGCGGCTTTATGCCAACGTTTTGGAGACCTGTCTGAAAACAGAAAAGGGCAGCTTTGATTTCCTCTATCAGCCNCCCGACCAATAAAAAAANTTCCCGCAGATATNCAAAACTGCGGGAATTTTTTTACTTAACTATAGTGTACATCTCCCCGCGCTTGGGGGCAACATTTTTCATCTNAAAAAGTTCGGAGACCGTAACAAANTTATACCCCTGCCTCNGCAATTCGGGGATTATCATGTCCACCGCCTCCACGGTCTTTTCGTTGCACTTTAAATCTATCACGCTGTCGTGGAGNAGTATNACNAGTCCGTCCGCNGCCTGCGAAATAATTCTGNTGTAACGNTCCTCNGCGGAAACNTCNTCCAGCCAGTCCTCCGCGCCCAAGCCGCAAATAAACGTCAGGTCGATGACCTCGTGCATTTTNTCATTTACGGCAATATAAGGCGGACGGAAAAATCGGGGACGTATTCCCACCACCTCTTNGATTTTATCCGAGGTAAAATCAATTTCCGCCTTTATATNTTCGGGGGACATTCCCGTCATATCCGAGTGCGTCCGAGAGTGGTTATGTATCTCACAGCCAAGCTTTGCGGCGCGTTTCATTACNTCTGNNCTTTCGGGGGTAATGTTGTCTCCGCACACAAAAAAGCTTGCGGGGACGCCGCGCTTTTCAATAACATCAAGAACCCGCGGCGTGGTAACGNTGTTCGGACCGTCGTCAAAAGTCAGCGCAATAATTTTTTCCGTATTCATAAAACATTNACCTTTCGTTGTTTTCTTAATTATATCAATTATATCAAATTTTTTTTAGTATGTCAATTTTTAACGACCGACTTTTTCGCCCACTTGCCGCCCTTATATCGNACAACGCTCATTATCGCNGTAAGCAGCCACGTCAGGGCGGAAGTTCCCCATACCGCCCAATGCCCNACTATGGGAATATGTACCANAATTATCGCAAAGCCGACCCTGCCCACAATTTCCGCAACGCCGTTTATCATGGCGTAACCTACGTCCCCCGCGCCGTTCAGCAGACCTCTTGTTGTGTGGATAACCCCAAGGGGAAAGTAAAAGCACGCCGAAAGCTTCAGGGCAGCCGCGCCTATNGCAATTACCTCCATATCCTGCTGTTTCAGGAAAATTCCCATTATATTTTCGCTGAAAAGGAAAAANACCCCAAGCATTACCGNGGAAAAAATTCCCACCGCTTTAAGACTTTGGTGATAACCTTTAACTGCGCGCTCGGGCTTTTCCGAACCGATATTCTGTCCCGCAAAGGTAGAGACTGCCACATTCAGCGAGGAAAAGGGCTGCTGTATAAGCTGCTCGATACGCATTGTNGCCGTGTACGCCGACACAACGTTATCCTCGAAGCGGTTCGCNGTCCGCTGCAAATACGCCATTGAAAGGGAGATAAGCGCATTCTGGAAGGAAATGGGCGCGCCTGTTTTTACGCANTTTATCAGCATATTCCGGTTCGGGGCAAGGTGCTTGCGTTTCAGCTTGAAGCAGGGGTTTTTGCAGAACGCGAAAATTATGCTNCCCGCCGCCGAGATCCCCTGCGCNGTAATTGTCGCCCAAGCCGCGCCGTTCACGCCCATATTGAAGCCAACCACGAAAAGCAAGTCCAGACCCGCGTTGAGCAGGCTTGCGACTATTAGAAAAAACAGCGGAGTCTTTGAGTCGCCCAGCGAACGCATTACCGCATTTATCCAGTTGTACGCCGACACGGCAATAGTTCCCGCGCAGGAAATTCTCATGTACCCAAGCGCTGTATCGAAAAAGCTTTCGCGGGTGTTAAGAATACGCAGGATATTCGGCGCGAAAACAACCGAGATAACGCTTACCAGCAGNCCGAACGCGCCCATGACGTAGGCGGAATTTGCGATAAGCTTTTTCACGTCCTCGTCCCTGCCTGCCCCGAAGCTTTGGGCAATTAAAATTCCCGCGCCTGTGGCAAGTCCGTAGCAAAGGTTGTAGAACAAAAACGTTGCCGAACCCGTTGAGCCTACCGAGCCGAGAGCGTCCGCGCCGAGAAATTTTCCCACTATCGCCGAGTCAACAATATTATAAAGCTGCTGAAAAAGATTTCCCGCAAGCAAGGGGAGTGTGAAAAAAAGTATGTGCTTCAGCTCGCTGCCCTCGGTCATGTTTCTTGTGTATGTACTCATTTCCTTTAAAAATTCCTTTCTTAAACCCATAATAAACTGTAAGTTTTGTTTTCAAACTTACAGTTTATTATGTGTACTTGCAGTTTTTAGAAATATTCCACAGCGTCAACTGTCAGAATTCCGGATTGAACCGCCAGTTTAATTTTGTGCTTCCCTTTAGCAAGCTTTGCGGAGTAACTGCATTGTCTTGGAACAGCTTTCTGCGCCTTTGCGCTTTCTATAAGAACACCGTTGTCGAAAATTTCTATCTCCGCTTCCTCCGTTTCGCCTATGACAGCAAAGCCGCTTCCCTCAAATTCAAACTCAAAATAGCTTTCGGAAACAGACGCGGACAGCGTCCTGTTGAAGTGAACGTACCCCTGCGCGATCTTCCTGTCCCACTTGCCTCCGTAAACAATAGCGGGGTCATGGTCGTCCAGCCTTTTCACAACGGGAGCAAAGCCGTCCAAACTTGCCGTCCTGAATTTTCGGAAAATATTTTTGTACAGTCCGCTGCCGATTGAAACACGTCCCGAGTGCGGGTACGCTTCCTTGTCGCAAAATTCAGCAACAACCTTTCCGTCTATCTCCGCGGTGATGTTTCTTTCGGCGGCGGTAAGCTTTATGCCATGCCATGAGGAACTGTCGAAGCCGTCAAGCATTCCCTCCGCAATGGCTGTCAAATTCCTTTGCAGCCGCCATTTGCCGCTTGCAGACACAAACAGAGTGTAGCCGTTTTCCACCGTGTCCACGCCCAGATCGGAAGTAAGATACCGCACGCCCAAAGCGGCGTAATTGTCCTCGGCATTTTCCGCAAGACGGAATTCAATCTCTGCGGAATAGTTGCACCAACGGTCGTCCCCCAATGTCGTGCATGGGGGCGGCGTTTTTTTGTACCAGTCAACAGGCTTGATATCCTTGCTTATCATCTGCATAAGGACTTTTTCGCCCTCAACTTCTGCCACCTCAAACGCTCCGCCGTAGTCCGTGGTGTAAAGGGGAGCATTGCCTCTTTCCGCAAGAAATTTTTCCGAATAATCAAAATCGTCGGAATAGTTCACGTCAAGAGGAACGTCCCGCCGTTCACATATAAAAATCGGCTCGCAGGATTTTTTGTCAATTGTGGTAATTGTCAAAATAGAGTAGGGAGCAGCTTCAACATAATAACTAAACTTGCCGTTTAGTTTTTCGGNGGAGAANGTGCCGAGACATTTCAGATAGTTCGCCCTGAAATCCTGCCCGCTGTCGGGACCCCGTGTTTCCCAAATGTCAACGGGGGAGGAAGCTTTCGCCATNTTTTCAAGAGTGAAATTNTANCATCTTGTATCGGNACTGTCGTTGCANATTATAATAGTATAGTCGCCTGTGTTTGTGTCGGTAACGGTCATGTAATTGTTGGTGGTCTCGGAAATGGAATGGTTCTCCTTNCCGTCGCCGAANCAGCCGCTGTCAACGAACCGCCAGCCGTTTTTGATAAAGCGGGTAAAGTGGGCGGANGTCCATATGCCGCTGTCAACGTCGTAAAAACCGTTCCANGGGGTGTTTGCCGTAAGCAGTCCCTTTGGGAAATAGCTTACNCCCGAGTAGTAAGCCGCCGCCGCGGGCTGGTATTCGTACATGGTCATTCTGCCGCANCAGTAGCCGTTTATAATTCTGTTGCAAACGTCCAGCGCGCCGTTCGTGCCGCTTATTCCAACGCCGTCGTTGTTCACNGCAAGCCNCGCNATATTNGAGGAAGCGATACCCTCGGTGTACCAGATTTCCTTGTCANATTTTTTGTTTAAGAGCAAGGCGTTCTCGCTTGCGTGGGTGTTGTAATGTTCCCCCAAAATGTCAACAGCGTTTCGCAGNCGNTCNTTTTTCATCATCTCGTCGGCGATNTTCCATGAGCAAACTTCGTCCGAAGCAACGATTTTTATGTCGCCGTAATCGTATCGGCAGTTGGTTTCAGACTTTAGCCTTTCGGAAAAATATATCAGCCATTCCGTGTCGATATTCCAAGTTTCGTTTGCGTCNGGACTTACGTGGGTGAANTTTATCCCNTAGGTCTCATATGCCGCGTCAAGGGCGGATTTGTACCATTTGTAACGTGCGGCAAAGCCCTGCTCCTTTGATTTTTTGAACTCGTCGTTCACCCACGCAGGCTCTCCCCAACGAAGCATATCCACGGTGATTTCGGGATTGATACTTAAAGCGTCCGCCGCAAACATAAAGCCTGCGCCTCTNGTAACGTCCGCCTTTTCGTCGGCGTAACGCATTATGGACGGCTCTGTTCCCGAGGAGGAGTTTATGTCCGCGCCGAATTCAAGCTTGACGTGAGTAAGCCCCGCCCCATAGTCGGGCTTNAAAAGCAAGTTCATTATCTCCCAATACGCCTTTGGATTTTTCACNTTGTAGTCCATAAGAAGCCGCGAGGAATTGTTTCCCGTGACNGTACCCAAGCCGCGGTAAACNGTCCCCTTGTCGTTGTTGACGGTCTTTCCGTCAATGGTAACATTCGTNCATTTTTTTGCCATANTATCCTCCCTTATTACGCACTTAAACTCACGGTTCTTNTATAAAACCGTGAGTTTANTTTTTATATCNTTAGTTTTAGTTTACCAAAAATGGTTTTCATGTGGACAGCCCATGTCCGACTTNGCGGCTCGAAGCTCCACAAAGCAGCCGCACTTCCCGCAAGTCCCCTCNCCTAAAAATTCGCACTCCTTGCAGATACCAAGTCTGCGGCTGTACTCCTTTTCCTCGGTACGCCTTTCNTCGGGGAGGGCGGCGATAAGCTCCTTTATNGAAGCGTAAACGCCGTCCCTGTCGATNTCCTCAAAAAGACACTTCCTGCAAAACGGTTTGCTCATGAAAGAATTACCGAAACAACGGAGCAGGGAGGAAGNACCGCGGAAACCTTGCNGCCGTTAATGCTTGCGGAAAAGTCCTTTGGAACGACCTTTTCACCGTTTTCAAAATCATTGAGAGCATGGCACTCCTCGGTNAGAATTCTCGCTTCNGCGGAAGCAAAAGCAATTCCCGAAATATCGCAGGAAACCTCTGCGTCNTCTTCGATAGAGCAGTTCGCCATTGTNACGGTAAGCTTGCCGTCCTTAACGCTTGCGGAGCAGGAAACCATGGGGACTTCCTTTTCGCTGACGTTCTGATTTTCAACATGGCAGTAAACNGCNTCGCCGCCCTGATGAGACTTGTACAGATCGAAAACATGNTATGTCGGAGTAAGCACCATTTTTTCGCCCTCGGTAAGAACCAGCGATTGCAGAACNTTCACCGCCTGGGCAAGNTTNGCCATNATCACACGGTCGGAATGTCTGTTGAAAATGTTGAGNTTGCAAGCCGCAACNATNGCGTCNCGCATGGTGTTCTGCTGATAGAGGAAGCCGGGGTTCGTNCCCTCCTCAACGTCGTACCAGCAGCCCCACTCGTCCACTATCAGACCGATCTTATGCTGGGGGTCGTAACGGTTCATTATCTCGCCGTGGCGGGTCAGAAGCTCTTCCATGCGGAGCGTTCCCGAAATTGTGGAGTAATATTCCTCCGCCGAGAAATCCCGCGCGCTGCCCTTTTTGCTCCAGTCACCCGTTGGCACGGTGTAGTAGTGGAGGGAAATTCCGCGGGTTTGCCATTCGTTCAGATTTTTCATCATAACTTCCGTCCAGTAGTAATCGTCCGCATTTGGACCGCAGGCAATTTTAAACAGCTCGTTGCCGCTGAAATTCCTGCAAAACGTCTGATAACGGCGGTATTCGTCCGCATAATATTCGGGACGCATACTTCCGCCGCAGCCCCAGTTTTCGTTGCCTATTCCCAAATATTTCAATTTCCAAGGCTTCTCCCTGCCGTTTTGCTTCCTCCAATCAGCCATGGGGGAAACGCCGTCAAATGTGATGTATTCCACCCATTCCGCAAGCTCCTGAACCGTGCCGCTGCCGAGATTTCCCGCAAGATAAGGTTCGCAGCCCACCTGTTCGCAGAGGTCGAAAAACTCGTGAGTGCCGAAGGAATTATCCTCCGTTACGCCGCCCCAGTTGGTGTTTATCATTTTTTTGCGGGCGGACTTTTCTCCAACGCCGTCCTTCCAGTGGTATTCGTCCGCAAAGCAGCCGCCGGGCCAGCGAAGCACGGGCAGCTTTATTTTTTTGAACGCCTCCACGATATCGGTACGGATACCTCTGACGTTGGGTATGGAGGAATCCTCACCCACATAGATGCCGTTGTAAACGCATCTGCCAAGATGCTCGGCAAAGTGACCGTATATTTCGGGGTTTATTCTGGAAATTTTATCCCCCGCGTTTATCTGTACAGCAATTTTTTTCATAGCAAGCAGTCCTTTCGTGCAAAATTTACTGTAATCTATTTTACACCTTGACAAAATTTTTGCAATGATGTATCATATTTTTATACTGACAAATCCTATCATTTTAAAAAGGAGAGACCCGCATGATGACCCTTAACGCAATGGGAATGAATTTCCGCCACGGCAGGGACTTTGAAATAAACCGTCCCCACGGTTCGGGAGACAACCTGCTGATAATTTTCAAGACCGCCGCCGTTATCGAACTTGACGGCATACCGCAAAACGTTCTGCCCGACAGCGCAGTGCTTTTTTCCGTGGACACGCCGCAAATTTACAGGGCTTGCGCCGATATTTATGTAAATCACTGGATACATATGGACTGCTGTGAAAATGACGATTTCCACAAGACCACGGGGCTGACATTTAATAAGATTATAAGGCTTTCAAATTCGGCGGAGGCGGAGGATATCATGCACATGATGAGCCGCGAGGAATTGTCCGACCTGCCCTCAAAAAGCAGGTACATGGACTTGCTGATAAAAATGCTTCTGCTCAGGCTTGGGGACAGCGGCAGGAGCAGTCCCGCGATCGTCACAAATCCCCATTACAGCGAGCTTAGAGAGCTTCGCGCAGAGATATACAGCAGCCCGGGACAGTACAGTTCCATTGACAGCATTGCGGTAAAGGTCAACCTAAGTCCGCCCCATTTTCAGCGGCTTTACAAGGAACAATTCGGCGTAAGCTGTTATGAGGACTTGCTTTCCGCAAAAACAAAGGCGGCGCAGTACTATTTGAAAAATACGAATATGACCGTCAAGGAGATCTCCTCCGCCTGCGGGTATGAAAACGACGTTTGCTTTATGCGGCGCTTCAAGCAGCGGACGGGACTTACTCCGACGGAATACAGGTCTAATAATTGAACTGTATGTATAATTTTTAAACTCATTGTTTAGCAAGGTAAATTTGGTTGAATTTTTGCAGGGGCGGATTCCATATCCGCCCCTGCAGAACGTTACCAAAAATAAATTTAAAACCCTTGTAAGATTTCCAAAAAAATTACGTCTTATATTATAGAAGCATAAATGAAAGGAGCGAGTATCTTGACCGATAATGAAATTATAGGGCTTTACCAAGCCCGAAGCGAGACCGCTATTGCCGAGTCTGACGCAAAATACGGCTCGTACTGCTTTGCTGTGGCGGACAACATACTTAACAACAGGGAGGATTCGGGGGAGTGCGTAAACGACACGTGGCTCTACACGTGGAACGTCATTCCGCCCAAGTGTCCCGACATACTCAGGCTTTTCTTTGCAAAAATTACCAGAAACCTTTCCATTGACAAGCTCAGGAAAAGGACTTCCAAAAAGCGGGGCGAGGGGGAGCTTACTCTTGCTTTGGAGGAATTGGAAGAATGCGTTCCCGACAAAGGCTCTGTTGAGGATAGTCTGGACGAAAAGCACCTTAGCATTGTCATTGACGAGTTTTTGCGGACGATACCGCAAAGGGACAGGCAGTTTTTCCTGCGGAGGTATTTTTTCACCGAGGCAGTCTCCAAAATCGCCGTCCGCTTTAAAGTCAGCGAAAACGTTGTATCGGTGTCCCTGCACAGAACGCGGGCAAAGCTGAAATTACACCTTGAAAAGGAGGGCTTTGAAGTATGACTGCATTTGATATTTATTCCGCCGTGGGAGGCGTGGGCGAAGATATTTTAGAGGAGAGTGAAATTATGCCAAAGAAAAAAATTACAAAGATGATCCCTTTAATGGCGGCTGCGGCTTGCTTTGCGGTTTTCGCGGCGGGACTTTCCCAAGCTCTCCGCAATGACGATATTGAACAGCCTGTCACGGACACAAGCGAAGCAACAAATTATTCTGAAAGCGAAAATATGGTGACGGAAAGCGGCTTGCCCGAAACAGGGACAGATTGGAGCGACACAGTAACTTATGTAACTTATGATGTTACCGAGTCCGCACCGCAGACTGCCGGGGACGGTTTTACAGCTCCTGCAAACACAGACCAAAATCCGAACGTTTCCATAGAGACAATAGAAATGCACACGGAGACGCAGCATACTGTTACGGAAGAAATTTCTGATATACCCGAGGAGGTCGAAGATGAAGAGGTCGAGACCGTGGGTGTTCCCAAATGGGAAGATTTGAGTGATTTGGAGAAATATGTTTATCTTGAATATAACGGGAATGAGTACCATATTACCTTAAAGCATTTTAACGGAAACGAGCTGACATTTTTACAGAACGGCAGACTGTACGGTATTGACGAAAACCATATTGAGGACATCGACGGACCTGTAAGACGATACAGCGAACCGTGTGTTTTTTATAAAATAAATAATATCAGTCCCGACTATATGATAGCGGTTCTTACCGCGGACGGTAAATACAGGGGATTTGAAAATACTTCATATTACGCCGAGACCCTTGCGGATCATCTGGCGGAAACTGATTTTCTGAAATATGTCGACGAGGGAAAATTTGTTGCAATATCCGATGATACCGAACGTAAAATAACAAATTACACCCTTGACGACCTGCCCGCCGCAGTAAGGAAGCTTCTGTCTGCCGCCCCAGACGCATATCCGATAGCGGGTATGCCCTATGACCCGTCGTATGTGCCAAAATGCTATTCCCTCCGACGCTCAAACGGAATAACATTTATGCACGTTTATGATGACGGCAGTATATATATTTACGACCGTTATTATTTCATTGTGGGCAAAGAAAACACCGACGCTTTTATCAAGTACGTCAAGGAAAACGCCTCTGATATTGAAATCATACCTTATGACATTGGTTCGGAGAACGACCCTGTTATTCCAGAATAAAAACAGAAAAGGAGTTTTATAATATGAAAAAATTTACAGCATTATTTTTATCGGCAATTTTATTTGCAGCCTGCTTTGGCGTAAGCGTTTCGGCGCAAAGTCCCGCGGCTGTAAAAACTGCCGAACAGCTTATGAACATAAAGCCCAACGGCAGCTATTATCTTGCAAACGACATTGACCTTTACGGCGTTGACTGGAAAGCAATAAACGGCTTTTCGGGAAGTCTTGACGGCAAAGGTCATATGATAGGCGGGCTGACCTCGGAGGATTACGGACTTTTTTCCACTCTCAAATCCGGGGCAAAAATAAAAAACGTTGTGCTTGACAATGTTTACATAACTTCAAAATATTCCTCGGTGGGAGCAATTGCGGCTTCTATCCCAAGCAGCGCGAAAAACGTTGTAATTGAAAATTGCTATGTAAACGGCGTTGTCGCCTCCTGCCGAACAAAATTCAGTCTGAACGCAAGCAGCAGTACTGCGGGAAGCATTGTGGGACGGAACGATTCAGCATCGGCAGTCATTTCGGGCTGCTACAGCAATGCGGTTGTTGCCGCGGAAAGAACCGTCGGCGGGATTGCGGGAATAAATTACGGCACAATAAAAAGCTGCGGCTTCGGAGGTCAGACAGGCAGTTCCTATAACATTTATGAGCTTGGCTGCGACATGGACGGAGTAAAGAGGGACGATTACAAATACCTTTACTGTGTCGGCGGTATATGCGGTTTTAATTATAACAAGGTCAGCAACAGCTTCAGCAATTGCACAAGAGTTGATATTGCAAGCTATTACGGCGGAATTGTCGGCGTACTCCAAAAAAACGGCAGTATAAGCTACTGCGTAAATTCTTCGGAAGTCCTCTACGACGATAATTTAACAGGCGGACTTATAGCAGGGTATGCTTCGGGTAAATCGAAGCTTTCCAACTGTTACACAAAATCGACCACAAACAGCACGGTGCAGAACGATGTCGGCAAGGGCAGAACAGGCAAGCTTGCATACAGGATCACAGACGGAAATTACAATAAAATATCAAGCTTCAAGACCCTTGACGGCGACTGGCAGATATGGGACGGCGTTCCCATACTGAAAAAGCTGAAAAGCTATGTTTTAATGGCTGCGCCCGAATATGAGATAAAGGGCGAAAAGCTTATCCTGATAGAATATTCCGTGGATGCTGTTGACGAAGAAGAGGATTTATCCGTCGATTACGGATATGACGAATTCGGTAATATCTTGGAATAATGCACAGGAAACCGTTCACCTTCAAATTTTGATAAGCACGGAAATTGGGCATGAGCGTTCCCGAATAAAAATTTCTTGACATTATTTCTTAAATAGGGTATACTATAAGAAAAAGGAGGTTCGCTTATGAATACAATTATGCCTGTATCGGAATTGAAAAATAATTTTGAAATATACCGCAAGCTTATCGAAGCCGAACGCAATGAGGAGAAAAATCATAAGTATTACACCTTGGAGGAAGTCCGTGAAATGGCTTCAAAAGCGGCGAGGGGCGAATTTCAACAAACATTGTAATCTCCTGAAATATTCTTGAATAACAAAAAGAGTACTGAAAAGGATCAAACCTTTACAGTACTCTTTTATTTTTATGGGGAAATTTCAAACCTATTTCTCATTCTTGTCAAAGTAAATTATTCCCAGACCAACGGTGCTCATGTAGCATCTTCCGTATACGTTCATATCGCCGCTTACGAAAACGCCGTTGCCCGTGCCGCCGAAGTTGTGGACGTCGTCGTTTACACGAACCCAGCTTTCGCCGAGATTTTCCGACATATAAAGTCCAGGCTTGTCAGCGTCCATAGGCGTACCCCAAACGTAAATAACAAGGGGATCGCCGTCGTTTTTAGCCTTGCCAAGTCCAACCGCTTCGCAGTACTTTATATTCGGCACAAGCTCCGCAGTCTGTCCGTGGTCTTTTGAGACGTAAAGTCCCGCGCCGTTTGCTATATAAATAGTACCCTCGTTTTCGGGGTCAACGCATAGACGCTTGAAATTCGGCGTTATGCTTGGAACTCTCGAAAAATTCCTGCCGCCGTCGGAGCTTGTGTAGAATGTGCCGTTGCCGCAGGCGTATACATAATCGGCGTTGCTTGGGTCGCCTATGAGGTAAATGCCGCTTCCGAGAAGACCGCTTGCCTCGTTCCATGTTTCGCCCCAGTTGTCAGTCCAGTAGGCTTTCATTGCGTTTTCGGGACTCCATACAAGCACGCTTCCGTCGGCGTTGAGAGCGACAGAACCCTTTTGGAATATCTTGCCGCTTTCCGGACTGTTTGTAATTTTATTCCATGTCTTGCCGCCGTCCGTGGTGTAGGTCAGAAGCATCTGACTGTCGTCGCCGCCTGCCTTAGACCAAAGGTCTCTGTTCTGGGCGGCAATTGTTATGCTTGATGTAGAACCTATCTTATCCTGATGTCTCTGTGCGGGAGTGAAAATATCCTCGTGTACAAAACCGTCATAGTCGCCAACAGCGGAAATAAGGGGATAGTCTTTCATTGTGATGATGTCGAGAGGAACAGTTTCCTCAATGCCGAGAGAGTCGAAATAAAATTTAGGAGTGCCGTCCCAGATGTTGTCGCAGGAGAAAATTCCGTTGCCTGAATTTACCATTATTTTGTTTGCGTCAAAGGGATCTATAGCAAGGGAGCTGCACCAGTGTATCGCGCAGTCCTCTATCCAGGGCATACCGTTTGTGTCCATTGCCATGCTTTTCAGGACGTTGTTCCAGGTCTTGCCGCCGTCCGTTGAGGTATAGAACCTGTCGCCGAACGCGCCGTTTGCCTGTTCCTCCCACCTGCCGCTTGTGACTGCAACAAGCCTGTTGTCGTCATTTGGGTCTATAACGATATCACCGAAGGACTCGTCCGAGGGAGCGATATTTTCCGCCGTACCGTCGGTATTGTAGCGGTAAATGCTTCCCAGAGCGCAGTTCCAAGGACCTTCATGGTTGATGTAGGTAACGTAAAGGTTGCCCTTGCTGTCAAGCTTCATGCGCTGTACCATATTGGTGGTATCGCTGTTCGGCAGGGGAGACCAGCTTGCGCCGCCGTCCTCGGAAACATAAAGATTGTCCTGCTTGTTTCTTGAAACCGAAGCGTAAATTTTTTGAGTAACGCCGTCCTTGGCAGTGGAGGGGTCAAAAAGAATTGAGTTTATGCCGTTGTTGTTGGAGGTTGCCGCATCGGGGAAGCTTTCCACTTTCTCCCATGTGTAGCCGCCGTCGGCGCTTTTTATCATGCCGCCCGAGCGACCGCCTGCAAAAATAATATTTCCGTTGTTTGGGTCAACGGCAATTCTCTCGCCGTTTCCTCTGCCCATGCCGTTGCCGTGGACTTTTATCATGTCGGTAACGTCAACAATGCGGATATTTTTGCCGTAATCGTCGGAAATGGCAATAGCAGTTTTGCCGTTGCTGAAATATTCCGTACCCAGAAGCAGGAACACCCTGTTTGGGGACTGGGGGTCAAACGCCAGACCGTCGCAGCCCAGCAAGCCCCTGTCGTCCGCAGTTACCCAGTAGTTCATGGAGACCCACTTGCCGTCCGTTTCGGGCGTCCTGTAGTATGCGCCGCCGACGTCCGTTTTGGTGTAGTAAACGTCCTTTTCGGGCGCGGCAAAAACGCCTGTTATAAATCCGCCGCCGCCCATAGCTACCTGACCGTAAGACCAGTCGGGGTTGATGTATGCGCCGTCGCTGACTAAGGGGACTCCGTTTGCGTTTGCGTTTTCGGTTACTGATGCGGGGTCAGCCGAGCCGCCGCTTTCGGCGGGAGCAGTTCCGCTGTCTTCCTTGGCGCAGCCCGTTACAAGCGAAACGCACATAAGAACAGACAGCACAGCCGCTGTAAATTTTTTCATTTTCATAACGCTTTCTCCTTATAAAATGTATTGTTAAAATTATATAGTATTTTCCGCCTAAAGTCAAGAGACATTGTTTAATTTTTTGCAGTAACGTTTACTGTTTTGGAGCTTTCGTCATTAACGTCATTGCCATAGATATTGACATTTTAAATATATTATAGTATAATTGTTAAAAATAAACATTCGGAGGAATTATGGAAAATTATACAAAAAAGTTTCTTATAAAAATGCCTCAATACTTGGGGGACTATGATGACCCGTCAATCAGGAATATGAAAGCAGCCAAGTGGATCGCGGAAGCAACCTATGCCTTTTGCGACGACATGGATTACAAGGTCAAGCTCTATCCAAATGAAAAGTCCGCCGCCATTCTTGAATCGGAGGGGGACACTTTCGGGTTTGAAGTCCTCGCCGAGATAACGGGGAACGATTTCTACAGCGATAAGGCTATAACCGAAAGGGGCGGGAAGATACTCACCCTTGAAGTGGAGCGCAGGTGGCTTGTGAAAATCCCCGATAACATTGGCGATTTCCCGTACCACACTATAGAGCAGGCATACCTTGCTGCCAAAGGCAGCGCCCCCGAAAGCGGCTTACAGGGACGTATCCGCCGCTGGGACGACAAGTTCATCTACACCGAAAAGGCGCGGACGGGAAGCTCCGCTGTACGTATAGAAAACGAGCGTGAAATTACCGAAAACGAATACAATGAGTATAAAAAACACACTATATTAAATACTGTAAAGAAAAAACGGTATATTATCCCATACGGCGGACTGGAATTCGAGTTCGATATTTTTGAAAATACCGTTGAAAGCGGTTATGCTATAATGGAGGCAGAGCTTCCCGACGAGAGCGTTAAGGTCACGCTTCCCGACTTCATAGAGGTTGTCGCCGAGGTCACGGAGGACAGCTACTACACCAACAGGAATTTCGCCTCAATGGATAAAATAAGACTTATTAAACAAGGAGTATAATATGGATAATAATGCAATGATACCAAACGAGCAGTTAGGCACGGTCACGGTGAAGCCCGACGCCGAGGAACGCCGTGAAATAAGAAAGCAGTACAGCAAAACGGCGTTGGTACTGCTGTTAAATATTGTCATATTCAACGTCATTTTCCAGCTTATCCTGCGGTTCGGCTGCATGATATACGGCGGCGGACTGTCAATGGAGGCTTTCCAAAGGGGAGCTGAAGCGTTTACCGAAAATCAGCTCCTGTCCACGATATTTTCCTGCATGACGCCGATAGTGAGCGAGACTGCGGCAATTATTACGGGGCTTAAAATTTTGAAATTTACCCCGCCCGATTTCAAAAAGCTTTCCACCCGAGAGGGCTACAGCGGCGGGACGGTGGCGAAGCTTGTTACTCTATGTCTCGGTTTGCAGACGGCGTCGGCTTTACTGACGCAGATCGTTACATCAATTCTGGATAATTTTGGTCTTACGGGACGTACTATAGACCTTTCCGCAACCACCTCTTTCGGCGCAAACGTGTTTATGTTCTTCTACGCCTGCCTGCTTGGACCTGTTCTGGAGGAGCTTCTTTACAGGGGAGTGCTGCTCCAGTCCATGCGAAAATACAACGAGAGATTTGCGATCTTCCTTTCGGCGGTGATATTCGGTCTTATGCACCAGAATTACCAGCAGTTTATCCTTGCCTTCCTGCTGGGCATACCCCTTGCGGTCGTGACAATAAAGTACAATTCCCTTATACCCTCTATAATCACACATATTATAGTAAACACTACCGCCTCTGTTTCGTCTGTTATTATGCAGTACTTTACTCCCGAACTGTATAACTCGGCTCTGTCCGGCGGCGAGATAGACATGACCGTTTTAAGCGGCACGGACTGGGCTGTGCTTGGCATAAATGCGCTGTTCAGGTTCGGCTTTGCGCTCGCGGGACTTATAGTCGGAATAGTCTGCCTTGTCAAGGGCAAAAACATGAGCAGACCCACTCCCGCGGGAAGATCACGGGCTTTCCCCGTTATGATAACTTCCATACCTTGGATAATCGTATTTATATTGTACGCGTATCTCAGCTTTGTTGAGCCGTTTATGGACATGACCCTCTGGGATCACATCTTTTCGGGAATTTTCGGCTAATTTTGTGTATTTTAACAAATTATACAAAAATACTTGACAAGCAGTCAATTATAATGTAAAATATTATTTGTATTAAAGTATATTTTATTACATTAATACATTTTATGGGAATGTATTATTGAAGGGTGGTTACTATGTCTAAAATGTCCAAAATAGGTAAGTCAATACTTTTGATCGTATGCGTAATGCTTGGTTTGGTAACTGTTGTTTTGACGGTAGCGTTTCTGATCATGCTGAACAGAACCGAAACAAGCAGTCTGAAAAGTTCATCTCAATCATCTGTTACCGTACTCCAGCACGACTTTGACCAGAGCGCAGAAGATACTATTACGCTTGCAGGTCTGCTTGCAGACGATGAAGATTTCCTTGAGGCTTTGAAAGCAAACGACGCGGGTTCAGTACAAGCGCAGTGGGAGGGCATACATAAGAACGAAGGTATATTCGGGTTCTTTACCAATCCCGATGGTGCATTGGTGTACAAAACAGATAACTGTACTATATCAGGTGAAAGTATTTTCAATATGTCTTCGGCAAATCATCAAGGGCTGTACGTAGGTACGCAGGAACCGCTTTTCTATTGTACGTCGGTGGTTACCGAAAACGGTGTGATCGGAATAGGCTATTCCTACAGCAGCAATTTGCTGGTTGACGACCTTATGTTCCAGACACAGAACCAAGCTACGATTTTTGCTGATAACGTGAGAATTGCTACAACAGTAACCACAGATGACGGAGAGAGAGCTACAGGCACACTTATGCTTGACAATATATATCAGACGGTAATTAAAAACGGTCAGATATATCAGCAGGAGACAGAGATATTCGGCGAGAAATACATGGCTACATATATGCCTATCAAGGACAGCGGCGGAACTATCCGCGGCGCGCTTTTCACAGGCGCACCCATGGCGCAGAGCCTTAAAAACAGAACGACCGTTACAATTATAAGCATTTCGCTGGGCGTTGTTATGCTTATTGTTGCGTCGGTGGTATTTTTAAGATTTGTAACAGTTCACATTTCACAGCCCGTTGCTATGGTAAAGGTAATGGCTACCGAAATGGAGATAGGAAACCTCAGAGGAAACCCCGGTATCAGAGGCAAGGTGGAGGACAACGAGATAGGCGACCTTGCAAGGGCGCTTGCTTCTGCAATAACAACTCTTGACGGCTATATCAGCGATATTTCCGATATGATGAGGGAGATGTCGGACGGTAACTTCGGCTACCAGACCTCCGTCAGCTACAAGGGCGACTTTATAAATATAGGTCAGTCGGCGGAAGCTTTGCACCAGAAGATGAATTCTGTTGTAAACGCTATCAATAATTCTGCCGATGAGGTTTACAACGGTTCGGAGCAGATATCCAGCGTATCGGGCATAATTGCCGACGGTACGACAAAGCAGGCGGCGGCTTCGGAGGAGCTTTCGGCTTCCATGGAAGAAATTACCGGAAGCATAAATCTTACTGTTGAAAGCGTCGAAAAAACTATGGAACTTTCGCATATGTCCCTCGATACCGTAAACAATCAGAGTACGCAGATCAAGGATATGCTTTCCGCAATGGAAAATATTGAAGAAAGCACAGGAGAGATCGGCAAGATCATTCAGTCCATTGAGGATATAGCTTTCCAGACCAATATCCTTGCCCTCAACGCAGCGGTTGAGGCAGCAAGAGCAGGCGAGGCGGGCAAGGGCTTTGCCGTTGTTGCCGACGAGGTAAGAAATCTTGCAACCAAATCCGCCGAGGCGGCGAAGAATACCTCCGCGCTTATCGAAAGCTGTATTGCCGCCGTAAACAACGGTTCGGATATGGCGCACAGGACTGCCGAAGCAATGAATACTGTTGTTGATAACGTAAACAACACCAACAAGCTTATTGACGATATTAATGTGCAGACCGCTAAGCAGGCGGAAGCGGTAGCGCAGGTCAAGGCGGGCATAGACAGTATTTCCGAGGTCGTTCAGCAGAACAGCGCGACTGCACAGGAATGTGCGGCAAACTGCCAGGAGCTGAATGCACAGGCTATGAATTTGAGAGAACAGATCGCAATTTTCCATACATAATATGTAAAATCCTTTTCAGCCCTCCGTTTTTCGGGGGGCTTTATTTTGTTTTTTTGAA
>JAAVHM010000060.1 GCA_014799675.1 Ruminococcus sp.
GCTGCGTCGTTTCCCGAAGGAAGCATCATTCCGTAGCAAAGAGCCCGCTTTGTAACGATATCGTCCTGACAAAGCCCCATGGAAGAACCCTCAACCATAATGGCGTTGTTGTCAACCTTGAATTCCTCGTCAAGCCCGCCGCTTTCAATAAGAAGCAGAGTTGTCATTATCTTTGTGGTACTCGCCATAGGCAGCTTTTCNTANTCATTTTTGCCNGCAATGACCTTNCCGCTNTGCGCCTCTATTATAATAGANGCCTTTGCGGAAATTCCNGAAAGNGATACAGCGTGTGCGCTNGGCGCAAGCATAAACAGCATTGCCGCCGAAATNATCGTACATATAATTTTTTTCATAAAAACCTCCGAATAAAAAATTAACAATCATATTTTATGGAGGTCTATGCGTAATTATTTCATATTTTAATTAGAAATCAAAACCGTCTGTGTTAATTTCTACCTCTTCAAGCTCGGGTTCTTCNGCGGAAATTTCCTCCTCGGCAATTATTCCCACTTCATCTTCCGTTTTCTTCTTTTTTGAGAACATCGACTGTATCTTTGTGAACAGGTCGGGTACAGCGTTTATGATAGCGTTTGTGGGAGAATTTCCCGAACCAAGCTCAAGGAGCTTTACATCGCCGTTAGATACCACAATGAAAGCTAAAGGCTGAATGGAAACTCCGCCGCCGCTTCCGCCGCCGAAAATCTCCTTTTCGTTTTTGGAGGGCAAGTCCGAACCGCCCGCCGCAAAGCCGTAGGAAACCTTTGAAACCGGGATTATAGTGATGTTCCCGTCGATTTTTATAGGGTCGCCGATTATGGTGTCAGCGTCCGAAAGCTCGTGTATCTGACCTATTGCCGTTGAAACTAAATCTTTTACCTTTGTATCCATGTTTTTATTCTCCTTTTATGTTATTACGTTGTTACAGCCTTTTTGGAATTTTGTTTTCCCACAAGCTTACTGTAATTTTTTANCAANCCNAAAAGTATCGAGAACACCGCCGAAAATATAGTTGCGGGGCGGATAGTGACCTTTACTTCCCCGTCATATCTCGATTCCTTTCCGTCAAAGTCGCACGCGATATCCACAGTCTTTACCGTTACAGGAAANAAAAAACGGACTGCGTTTATCACGTTGTATGTAACGGCGTTTACCGTCCCATACCGCATTGCCGTGTCGTATGCGTCGCCCTCGGCAATGACAAAGTCAATAACTATCCCGTCGATATATATATGCTTAAAAAGGCGTGTAAGACCTTTTTTGGACGAGCCCCAAATAATTTTTGCCTTTTCGATAAGGTCACTTAATCTGTCAATTTTTTCCGAAAGCTTTTCCTTGCTTTTTTCGGTTTCCTGCAAATCCTCCGCAGTCTCGGCTTCTTTTCGTGCGGCTTCCCTCTTGGCTTCTACCTCGGCTTTTGTAACCGTGTACGGTTCTTCCCCNGAATAGTTTTCCCCATTGTTTCGCGTGACATCTTCCTTAGGCGGAGGACTTTCCTTTTTGGGCTTTTTCTTTTTTTCCTTAAGGGGGAAAATCGTGAAAAACAGGTATTTTACCTTAAAATCAAGCTTNCCGCCGTAAAATTTTATCTCGGCGCGCAGCTTGATATTCAGCAGAAAAGCTATCAGCAGGATAATTGCACCTAATATTATCAAGCCCCTCAATGCTTGCTCCACCCTTTCGTATCAAATGCTTATGCACGGTTTATTCCGTTTCCTCCGAAACATCTTCCTCCGCGGCGTTTTCCTCGTCCTCTTTTGAAATAAGTATCTCGTCAAAGCTGACTTGCCCCTCCGAATTTGGCAGCGGAGGCAGGTCGTCTATGGAAGTAAGCTGGAAGCACCTTAAAAAAGCAGGGGTAGTCCTGTACGCTATGGGCTTTCCGGGAACGTCAAGCCGTCCCGCTTCTTCAAGGAGATTTTTTTCAACAAGAGAATTTACAACGCTTGAGCTGTCTATACCTCTTATATGTTCCACAAAGCCCTTTGTAACGGGCTGATTGTATGCGATTATTGTAAGCACTTCCATTGCCGCGGGAGAAAGGGGCGTGTTTTTCTTTGTCTCCAGAGCCGCCCTGACGTAATCTATAAAATCCGCCTTGACCGCAAGCTGGTAGCTGTTTCCAAGCTTCATCACCGTGAGAGCGCTTTCCTCCGCCTCGTATCTGTCCCCCAAAAGCTGTATCAGCTTTATAAGAGTATCCTCCTCAATTCCTGCCGCGGCGCAAAGCTTTTCCGCTTCAATAGGCTCTCCGTGAGCAAAAAGTATTGCCTCGATAACGGCGATACCCTCGTTTATTTTCATCTGTATGAAGCCTCCGTTTCGGTTTGTTCTGCGGAAAGTTCTTCCTTATTATGGTTTTTGTTAAAGGTTATAACGGTGTTGTCCTCGTTGAGCCATATCCTGCCCGATTTTGTAAGCTCCAGTACCGCAAGGAACGTNGCAACTCTNTCGGAACGGTTCGTCATGCCGTCGAAAAGCCCCTCCATAAGACAGCTTCCCGATTTGTACAAGTGCCGCAGGACATAGATTATTTTGGACGTCACCGAAACGATTTTTTTCTTTACAATTGTNTTGAACGCGTCGGTTCTTATCTGCTCTTCTTTTGGNTTTTGCTGTACCTTTGAGTAAGCTTCAANAAGCTCCGCAGGGTCGTGTATCAGTGAATATGTGTTGTCAAACTCTATCGCAAGAGGCTTTCTCACNGCGTTTACATTGCCGATATAACGCTCCCGCATAAGCTCCGCAGCCTTTTTGCACAGGGAATATTCAATAAGCCTGCCCTGCAATTCCTTTTTCAGNTCCTCGGCTTCCTCATGNCTTGGCAGAAGCGACAATGTCTTTATATACACAAGCCTTGCCGCCATTTCGAGGAATTCCCCTGCTATTTCCATATTCTGTTCCGACATTCTGTCAATATATTCCATGTACTGCTCCAACAGCACTACAATAGGGATATCATTTATATTAAGCTTATGCTTTGAAATAAGGTGAAGCAGCAGGTCAAGAGGACCCTCGAACACCTCCAGCTTAAAAGAAAGTTCTTCCATTAGATTTACTCCATACTTATATTTAATTATAGTATAATTATAAAATTTTAATCAAAGATTCAACCCACCCCGAAAGGAAGTCCATAATATTTACAGCTCCGATCCGCAGAAATGACAAGGGCTTGTCCAAAAGTCCTAACCAAACTGCAACAAAGAGTATTCCGAAAATTATATTTTCATACTTCATTATCTTAAAGTAAATTTTTTCGGGAAAAATCAGCGTAAAAATTCTTGAACCGTCCAAAGGCGGTATTGGCAAGAGATTGAACACAGCCAGTCCCACGTTAAGGAACACGCCGTAAAGAAACACTTGCACCATAAATTCAAGAATAAAATTAGACACCGCAAAAACATTAAAAAACATATAAAATGTAATTTTAAACAATATCATGGAAATATACGCCAAAANAAGGTTTGAAACAGGTCCCGCCAAAGAGGAAAGAGCCATGCCAAGNTTNCGGTTTTTNAAATTGTTGGGATTTATCGGCACAGGCTTTGCCCAGCCAAAGCCCGCAAAAAGCATTAAAACAGTACCCCAAAGGTCAATGTGTTTAATTGGGTTGAGAGTCATTCTCCCCTGNTCTTTAGCAGTATCGTCCCCCATAAGNTGCGCCGCAAAAGCGTGNGCGCACTCGTGTATGGGAAAAGCTGTAAATAAAATCAAAGCATGAATTATCAGTTCAGTAACTCGGTTGTTATCAGCCATATATATGTACGTTTTATTAACAAAACGTCTCCTTCCAAACAATATTAATACTATTATACTATATTTTAAATTAAATTACAAGGACTATTCCCGATTTTTTGGCATTATTTTAAAAAAACTTTGGTTTTGGGGAAATTTTTTTCAAAAAACTATTGCAATTGCTTTTGTTTTGTGGTAAAATAGAAGCGTTGATTTTACAAAAGCCATTGAAAAGGAGGTGTAACCCCATGGCAAAATGCGAAGTTTGCGGAAAGGGTGTTACTTTCGGTATACAGGTTTCCCACTCACATCATCGTTCCAACAGAACATGGAAGCCCAACGTTAAGCGTGTAAAGGCAATTGTAAACGGTACTCCCAAGCATATTTATGTATGCACAAGATGCCTCCGTTCAGGAAAGGTTACAAGAGCTGTATAAACCGTATTGTACACATAAAATCTAACGGCATTGTTCTTTGATGAACTGCCGTTTTATTTTTATCAGAAAGCCAAGTGTAAAGCTAATGGACTTTACACAAATATTCTGCAATGATCAGTAATAAAAAACGTGTTTCCCCGCATTTAACACAGGGAAACACGCATTTTTATTTATCGAAGGACGGGTTGAATGCGTAAAAGTTCTTGGCGTTAAGGTTATCCTGAACTATACGCAGTCCCTCTCCGAAGCGCTGGAAGTGAACGATCTCTCTTTCACGCAGAAATTTTATCGGGTCGCGTACGTCCGGGTCGTCTGCAAGGCGGAGAATGTTTTCATAGGTTGAACGGGCTTTCTGCTCAGAAGCAAGGTCTTCAACAAGGTCGGTAACAGGGTCTCCCTTAGATTGAAAATACGCCGCAGTAAATGGTACGCCCGCTGCCGACGAGGGGTAAATTCCCGTTGTATGGTCAACAAAATATGCGTCAAAACCGCTTTCCTTTATCTGCTCTGGAGTGAGGTTTCTTGTAAGCTGATAAAGTATTGCGGAAATTACCTCCATATGTGCAAGCTCTTCCGTACCGATATCTGTCAACAAACCTTTGACCTGCGGATATGGCGAAGTATATCTTTGATTCAGATATCTCATTGAAGCCGCAAGCTCGCCGTCAGGACCGCCAAGATGTAAAAAGATATAATTATGCTCTATAAAAAATCTCTACATCACCGGTAGAGCGATTATACTCTATTCTTTCAATAAGAGCCCGCAGGACCTCATTTTTCACGTCCTCGGTAACGTGCGGACTTACGGACATTTCGTACGCCTCGCTTATCTCGTTTCTGATGTCGATAAGCTTCTCGGTGCAATCCTCGCACTCGCTCAGACGTTTTTCCAAATCCTGTATGCTCGCAGAAATTTTCTGCTTGTTATCCCTGTACTCCTCAAGAGTGTCAATGCCGTTTTCATAGGCAGCCTTAATGCGTTCCAGCTTGGAGCGCTCTTTTTTTATGCAGGCTTTAAGGTACTCCGCTTTGCCGCTGTCCCCTTTTGAGCTTGATTTGACATAAAAATGCTCAAGCATAGAGTCGGCTTGGAGCCGTGCAGACACCGCACCGTTTATTTTGTCCATAGAAACATAATGAGAAATTTTGCACTGCCCGTGTGTGTAGCGGTAGCATTGCAGACCCTTTCCTTTTGCGGACATGGTAAGCGTTGCGCCGCAGTTGTCGCAATGCACAAGCCCTCTTAGCATATAGGTAGATACGGACTGGGGAGAATGTTTCGGGTACTTCTTTTTTACGGCTGCCATAATCTCCTGCGCCTTGTTGAAAATTTCTTCGGTAATTATAGGCTCATGCTTGCCGTCGGTGATTATGGTGTCCTCGGTTGGAATGTACCGGGAGGTCGCAGTCGCTTTGCCATTGGAGTTCCAGCGCACCTTGCCGATATAAACAGGGTTGCCCAGTATGTACTCGACGGTTCGGTTTGCGAACGGCTTACCACTTTTGGTAGTAACGCCTGTATCGTTGAGCCATTTTGCGATACCAAGGGTTCGCTCCCCGTTTACGAACTTATCAAATATCTGTCGAACGATATCGGCACGTTCGGGGTCGATAACAAAGCAGTCCTTTCCCGCCGCATACCCGAAAGGCGGCGCAGCAACCACTCCTCCCCTGCGGGCTTTCTCAGTCATACCACGCTTTACTTCCTCGGCAAGGTTTATGGAGTAGTACTCGTCCATAGCCTCCAGCAGAGCCTCGATAAGTATGGAGGTCTTGTCCTCGCCGAGCTGCTCCGAAATGGAGATAACGTCAATGCCGCATTGCTTGCGGAGCATAGATTTGTACACTATACTGTCCTCACGGTTTCGGGCGAAGCGGGAGAACTTCCAGATAAGGATCACGTCAAAAGGCTTAGGCTTGCTTTTGGCGACGGCGATCATACGCATAAAATCGTGACGCTTCTCGGCTTTCCTGCCGCTGATACCCTCGTCCCTGAAAATAAACTCGTTGGAGAGGATAATATCGTTCTTTTGGGCGTAGTCCCTTATGGCTTTGAGCTGGCTTTCCGGGGAAAGCTCAAGCTGCATATCCGTGGAGACTCTTATGTATGCGGCTCCGATTTTCATGGCGTGGCTCCTTTTTCCTCACATTCAAAAGGTGGGAATTTTATCATTTTATTATACTTGCCATATGATTAAAGTTTTTGTATCTGCAAATACATTCTAAATTTTTCGTCAAATTCGTCACTTGATAGCAAATCCACACATTTTTCAATATGTCTCTGAATATTATTCGTAAACTCATTTGAGCAATAATCGAAAAACAATACCCTTATACTAGTATTTGGATTATAATAAAGCGAATAATAATCCTTATATGGAATATTATATTTTTTCATAATTTCATTCCATGCGTCATTAATCCTTTGATTTGGAACTGTAGAGTTAATGTAACTCCAAACAAGTATGTTTAACTCTTTAAAAGAATCATTACATTTTTTCAAATATTCTTTAAAGTCGTTATCGTTTAAAAAGAGCAATAGTTGATTATATTTTTTTAAGCTTTCATTTAAAACCGCTAAAAAATTTTGCGCCCAAGTATTATATAATTGTTCATTTGAAAAAATATATAGCAAATTATCTTTTGCATCACATAAACTAATAAAAACGTTACAGTACGAGCCATAAACATCTAAAATAATTTGTCGTGTCTGATTAAAAATATCTCGATTATAAATTTCTTTTTGAAACTTTTCGTTTCTAGTATTAATTTTGATTGTAACAGCAATAGTAACAATAGTAAGAAGCAAAGAGGCTAATATCTCAAAAATTGACAGCCAAGTTGGTACGCCGCTTGTTTCTTGCGCCGTTATAACATCTTGCGCCAATCTTAAAATTCTGTACATTTTACATTCCTCCAATATTTTTATTATAAATACATGCATAGGTGTGTTTTTTACCGCCTTAAAAGGCGATTGTTTTTATATAACTTTCAAGCGGTTCTCCAACTGTTGGAGGATTACACAATGCGTATATACATTGATTTTCTCTGTTTGTCAAAACAAGTCTTTATACGGCAATCCCTTTTCAAGTTCTTTTACAATTTTTTGACGTTCATACGGCATTATAAATAAGTCGTATTCGTTTAGATAGTCTTTTTGCAATAAAAATATAGTTAGAAAAGCTATTGCTGCTATCACAATCATCGGAATTAACATAACGCTGCCAGCTATTAAACCTAAAACCATCATTGTGGGAAGATTAACGTCCTGATTCAAAAAAATGGATAAATCAATATTAATCGCATTAACTAATACTCCTGTTACTAAACCGATAAAGACCGAGGCGTACAGGTTATAAAGTTGTTTTGTATTAAAATCTATACGTCCATAGTTTTTATAAATTCCGTTGCCAAAAATATTTATAATATTGCGGTCAATATATCGACAAGTATTTTTAATAGAAGTAGGAAGTGAGTATCGTAATCCTCGGCGTTGGTATCTAAAATACCTTCTTGGTTCATACTTACCTTCCAGTTCCTGTATTTTATAAAATATTTTTTGGTTATATCTGGGCTTAGGTGATTTCATATGTAATGTCTTTATACCTCACTATTATCAAAATCTTTTATTTCAATCCCTGCTGAAATAGCCTTTTCTTTAAGTTTCTGAAAATTTGCGCTGTTGGACTTTTTCATTTTCAGATATCCGCCTTGACTTTTTGGAGCAATATCAGGAAGATTGGCAAGTATTTGCTCATATTCTGCACCAGCTTGCTCCTTATTGATACCGTCTATGTAATCCTGCTTATTTTTCGCTAAAATTCTGTTATAACGTTCTATTTCTTCATCTTCCCTATCATCAACAAACGGACGATTGCTGTACTCAATCAACTCGTCTATTTCGTTCAAGCTCTTATTTGGGGACAATCTCATATAGTGTATACCTAAGGCAAACGGATATATTCCTAATCCACAATGCCAAGAATAATTTTTTACGTAGTCGGGTAATTTTGGAAATCGTTTATCTTTACCTGAAATGCTGTAAATTCTAAACCGATACTTTGCACATTCAGAGCAACAACAATGTGAAACGACTTGTACATAGTCATCTTTATATTTTTCGGCATATAACAACTGTTTATCTTTAGCCTAAATATTTGGGGCTTTATTTATATCAAAATCGTTATACTTAATAACAGAAGTGTGCGGGAGCGGCTGTAATTCGGGTAATACGTTTTCCAATTGTTCTGCCTCGACAAGTCTTTTATCTTCTGCCACAATAGTCGAACAGGAAGAACACAAGCCGTCAGAGTTAAGCTTCAAAAATAATCCTTTTCTGCCGCAGCGTTTGCATTTTGCCATATTTATTACTCCAATCCGTTATCTTGCTGCACATTATACTCCACCGCGGGGAAAATGTCAATATGTTTATACACGTCCTATAACAAGCCCAACGCAACGAATATCCTCGGGGGCATAGTCAGAAAACATAATATCATCGTATACGGCGTTGAGAGAAATCAATTTGTCACCGCCGTATTTTTTTATAAATCCATTATTCTCGATTATAAAAATACCTATTTCACCGCTGTCAACAGCGGGCTGTGATTTTATTAGCACAATATCACCGTCATAGTATACAGGCTCCATGCTATCTCCCGAAATTGTAAGGGCAAAATCTGCATGTTGTGCTTCTGGTGTATCTGGAATTTCAATAGTGTCCCATTGGTTATCGTCATTAAGATCGTAACCTGTTCCCGCTGATACTTTATAGTAACTATGCCGTATTTCTATCATTGGTGTTTCAACTTCTATTATTCTTGTTTCAGATTGCTCTTTGTAAACTTCCTCATATGCTAAAGTTTGTTTGATTAGACGCTGTTGTTCACGTTCCGGCAGCTCTTTATAATATTTAAGTTGATCATCAAGTAATGATGTGCTTTTCTCCTTTTCGGGCAAACGATCAAAATAGCTTTTTATTTTAATTTGAGTTTCTTTATAATAATGTTTTAACCAAATATATTTTTCT
>JAAVHM010000061.1 GCA_014799675.1 Ruminococcus sp.
AGAAAGATCACATCATACTCCTCCGCTTTCGCATTTTTATCTTCAATAGCGGGGCGGAATGTTCTGTCATTCATCTCCACAGAGCTGCGGGAATTTTTGTCCTGCCAATTAAGGTCTGCGGCGGTATAAAGAACCTGCGGACAAATTTCATAAAGATCGGCATTTGCCGCTTGTGCAATTTTCCTTGCAGCGTCAGCAGTCACACCGCTTGCGCTGAAATATGCAACCAATTTTTTACTCATATAATATGCTCCTCCTTAAATCAAATTAAATTCAATTGAACACAATCAATATTTGCATTATACTCCATTAAAACGGTTTTGTCAATACCTTTTTGGAAAATTTTTTCGGTCAGGTATTTATCCTCATTTCCAATAAAAGTGTAAATAAAAATCTGCGCCAAAATCATATAAAAAGCTAAAGCTTTTCAATTTTTAGCGCAGATCTTTTTGTTCGGGAAGCCGAAAAACCTTTTTATATTGCCGCTGTATCACAGTTTTCGCCGCATAGATACCCCAGCACAAATGCAGCGGGAGAATTCCAATAGATCGTTATCTCGTTAAGGGAATAAAAATCCACGTTATCCGCATAGCATTTCATCGGCGGAGTACCCTCCGGGAAAAGCAGCTTTGCTTCCGCTTCGCTGGGGAAACGGTTCGGACCGCCGCTTATCATTCCGGGAATGCATTCTTCAATGCCGTCGGCATGGGCGGGGCGAAGATGAGGATAATTGCAGCGGAATTCCCCGTTCCCCGTAACATAGCTGTAGCCCGTCGGATTTACTCCCAAAAGGTAATCAAGCTGCGCGGCGGCGTAATTTTTATAAGCGCTTTTTTTATCAAAATGATCGCTGACCGCAAATATCATGCCCCGCGCCATAACAAGCATATTGCTTCCCCAGTAGAAATCCTTTTCCTCCATTGCACAGCCGTACCCGCATTTATCGGCAATATTTTTCAGACGCTCCGCTTCACGGCGGAAATTGTCCAAAAAGCGATTTGCAAGAATATCGTCGGTCTCATATTTACACAACAAATAAGCCAGCGCGCCAAGTCCCCCCATTTCGGTGTAACCCATAGCTGTAAGGGGAAAATTGTTTTCAAGAGACTTTTTAATTTTATCATGGTACTTTTTATCGCCTGTCAAAGCGTACATTTCGGAATACAGCCAGAAGCGGTTGGAATAATCGTCCCGTTCTCCGTAACCTCCCGTATTGCAGCCGTCGGGATTTTTAAAGCCTACAAAGTCGGGATTATTCTCCAGCCACAAGCAGGCTTTTTCCGCTGTAATGCGAAGTCTTTCGGAAAAATTCTTATCATATTTTTCATAAACCCCGCTTGCAAGAGCGCATACCGCACCGCAGTCCGCAGTCGCCGAGGAGGAAACCGCAAAAACATAAAGCTGCCCATTGTCGTCCTCTGGCATAACAAAAGGAGCATGGCGTTCGGTTGTGACCTTGTGATAAACGCCGCCGTCCTCACGCTGCATTTTCATGAGCCATTCCAGCTCATGACGACATTCCGAAAGAATATCGGGCATACCGCTTTCGGGAATATTAAGCCGCCGATTTTCAAAAGCCGACGGAAACATCTTGTAAGCATAAAGCAAATGCGCCGCCGCGCAAGCTCCCACAGTAACATATCTTCCGTAATCCCCCGCGTCATGCCAGCCGCCCGACACGTCCAATTCCGTTTTTTTATCATCATAAAGCAGGGCGGGCAAGGTATGGCATTTCCCGTGCCTGTACACTCCCGCATATTTTTCCTCAAGACCGCAGCCGCAGCGCAGATAATAAAACGCCTTTAAAACGTCCCCGAAAACCTTGTCGTACACATTTTCAGCAATGGAAAATTCCGCGGATCTTTCATTTCCCGAAATCACACGGTATGTACCCTTTTCCGCAAAATCGGTAAAATCACCTCGGTACACCGTATCTCCCGAATTTTTATCGTACCCGAAAAGCTCTGCTTTCCCCTCATATCGGCATACACCGCCGCTGTCAATAATTCGGAAGCTTTCGCAGGGGAAATTCATGACCGCGATTTTTCTGCTGTCAGGATAATACCCCGCCTGATCGACAAAAATTTTAAAGGGACACATTTTTACCGTTGTTTTATCCATAATATTTTACCTTCCTTATTTTCCGTATTTTCCGTAGGGACTGTCAAATTCCCTTTCTGCCTTTTTGACCGCTTCTGAAATAAATATCGGGCAGAATAACAGCGTACTCCTCGCCGTTATCTTTATTTTTCCATGCGGCAATAAAGCGTATTTTTCCCATAACAGGCTCGTATCCCCTTTGAGATAAATTTTTGATCTTCTCGGAAAAACTCTTTGAATAACGCAGAATTTCGACCGTCCCCTTAGGAGTTTTTATGCTCATACCATTCGCCGTGGGAGTAAGTCCCATACCGCTTCTCAAATTTAATATAAGCTCCTTTTTGCCATTGAAAAATCCGAGATAAACGTCCCGATGAGTAAGCCGGACGGTGATTTCCACAGGCATGGGGTAAATATTTTTATCCGTGAATTTTTGAATGTACGGGATTTCAAAACCGTCAAAAATATTATTGTTGTAATGAATGTACAGCTTTGATTTCGCGCGGGTGATCCCAACATAAATTTTTCTTCGTTCCTCGTCCGTGTCGCAGGAAACGTTGTTCAGAAGCATATAAACGCTGTCAAATTCCCGACCCTTGGACTTGTGTATCGTGGAAACAAGCACCGTCCCCTTTTCACTGCGGTAAAAGTCCTCAAGCTTTGATTCGCGGATAAACATATCCAGATCGGTTTTGTATTTTCTTTGGACTGACTTTTCAAAATCATCAAGCAAATCAAAACAAAGAGGCAAACACTCGCTCCGTGAGTAACGTTCCCTCAAATCATTTTTAGCCGCAATCCAAAGCCTGTCGTCTATTACGGGAGAGGAAATGCCCGCTTCAATTTTTTTCATAAAATAACGAATTTCCGCAATGTTGTAAATATCAAAGCCCTCGTTGCTCTGGATAAGCTTTGCTTTCAGACCTTTTTTCTGCAAAAGTCCCGCGATCCGCAAAGCTTCCTCATTTGTGGAAGTAAGCACACACGCTGTCCCAGTGCCGTCGTATGAAGCGATTACGCTGTTTACGACCGCTTCGTCAAGACAGCGGCTTTTGTGCCGTATAAGCCGCAATTCGCCCTCATTATCATTTACGGCAACAATAGGGTCAATTTTCATTCTGTCGGTAATTGTTTCGGCAAATGCGTTCGCAAGTGCGACAATGCTTTTGCAGCTTCGGTAATTTTCCGTAAGCTCATATTTTGCCGCGCCGTTTTCGGTTATGAACGACCGCATATATTTTGAGTCCGAACCGCGAAATCCGTAAATATTCTGATCGTCGTCGCCAACGGCAATTACGCGCATATTGTCGTTGCGCTCCATAAGAGCCTCCACAAGCGAAAATTCATCGCCGTCCATGTCCTGCGCTTCGTCTATGACGATCACGGTTTTTGTAATTCTTCCAAGTTCGACCTCGCCGTCCCGTATCATCTGTGCCGCTTCACGGACAACATTCTGCGAATTTTCAAGGCTTCCGATTTTTCCAAGCAAATCAAAGCAGTATGAGTGGAACGTTTTTATCTCCACAAACGCCGCCGCGTTTCCGATAAGTTCATATAAACGTTTTTTGAATTCCGTTGCCGCAGCGCGGGAGAAAGTCAGCATCAAAAGCTGCTCATGCTTAACGTCCTCCAAAAGCAGAAGTTCAGCCAGTTTATGGACAAGTACCCGTGTTTTTCCGCTGCCCGGACCTGCCGCCGCAACAATGTATTGAGACGAGTTGTCGTTTATGATTTTAAGCTGTTTCGGAGAAAGCGTATTAAAAAGCTTATCATACTTTGCGGGTGTAATATTTCGCTCAATTTCAGCGGAGCGTTCCCCTGCAAAATATTTATTTATAAACTGCTTGTGGTCTATCTGAAAATAATCNTTNACNAACTGCAATGCGCNGTCNTNATCCTTTGTCATCAAATGNGCNTANTCGCCCACAATATGTATCTGACGTATTTTCTGCTTGTAAAATTCATTNAGCTGACGGTAGTCGTCCTTTTTNTACTGAATTTTATTGTCAAGCTCCAGACGGGTTATCTCCATGCCGCTGTACAGCACAAGAAATCCGCCCTCCAGCCGCATTGAATCAATTTTTGNAAGGTACAGCAAAGCGTTCTCAATATCCTCATTNTTTACCGAAACCGCACGGCTTTCCTCGTAAGCGTTTTTCAGTTCAAGAATTGAAAAAAGCACAAGAATTTCTTCCTTGTCGGACTTGTCCTCAAGACTTCTGTCGTANAGATAGCTTACGATAAATTTTGCAATATCGGCGCATTTATTCCGCAGANCTTTTAATTTTTCCAAATCAATTTTCGGAGTAATGTTAATTCTGTTTGCCATAGCGTCCACNGNTTTTTCAATGCAGCCTTTGATAGTCCAGTAATAAAAAATCGTCTTTATCCTGTTCACCGTTGAGAATTTTACTCCGCTGTNCAAAGCCTTTTCGTTAAGCTCTTTCANNAAAATNCTTTGCTCCNCNGNNTCAAGATNNCTTAGCAGAAAATCTTCAAGAGCCGTGAATTTATTCAGCACGGCAAGAGATTTATTTTTGGTATCGTTCCTGCGGATATANGCNGTCAAATCCTTGCTGTCGTCAAGAATTCCGTCCTCACGCATAACGTTTATGCAGCGTATCACGTCCGCCTTGTCAGCGCCGAGCCTGTCGGAAATATAATCAATTCTNGACTCNGCGTCGTCGTTNCCCGCACGGGCAATGCTCCTGCTTGAAATAAGCTGACTTATAATTCTTTTTGCAAGAATTTTGTCGTTTCCNCCGAGATTTGNAGAACTGTCNATTATTTCTCCCGCTTCTGCCATATTTGGCACTCTTATGCTGTTTGCAAAAACCTGCGGGACGTTCTTTCCCCGCTTTATATAGCCCGCATTTTCAAGTGCAAGAACNGCGNTTTTTACACGTGTTTCAATGTCGGAAACANTGTCGTCCCAGCCNGCCTGACGTGCGATCTCCAGCGCCGAACGCCGCATTGTTGGACGTTTTCCCGTTAAATCCTTTATAGCTTTCCAGACCTGCTGAATTTCGCTTATACTAAGCTTCGTCTGATTTAAAAGAATAAAATGCTTGTCCAGATCGCCGTCGCTGAAAAGCACGTAACATTCAGCCTGAATTGACTGATCGCGCCCTGCACGTCCCGCTTCCTGAACGTAATTTTCAAGNGAGTCCGAAATGTCGTAATGAATAACAAGCCCAACGTTTGACTTGTCAACGCCCATGCCGAAAGCGGAGGTCGCAACAATGACCTGCGCCTCGTCATGTATAAACGCTTCCTGATTTTTCTGCTTTTCGGCGGGATCCATTTTTCCGTTGAACGGGAGCGCCTTAAAGCCGTCGCCGCAAAGCTTTCCCGCAATTTCATCGGTACGCTTTGTCCGCGAAACATAAACTATCGCAGGGCAGTCCTTTTGCTCGATAAGGTCGCGCACAGCGGTATATTTTTCTTCGGGAGTTTCCTTGAAAATAACCTCGTAACGCAGGTTTGTTCGAGCCGCATTTGTTGTGTACAGATCAAGCTCCAGATCAAGCCTGCGCTTGAAATAATCCTTTATGTCGGCAATGACTTTCTGCTTTGCGGTCGCCGTAAAGCAGGACACGGGAATTTTATAGTCAAGCTGTTTTTTCTCCTGCAATTCCCGGATAAAATCGCCGATGTAAAGATAATCCACACGAAAATCCTGTCCCCATGCGGAAAAACAATGCGCCTCGTCGATAACAAATCTTGCAATATTTCTGGACAGAAAAAGCCGTTCGATCGTCCGCGAACGCAGGGATTCGGGAGATATGTACAAAATTGAAGCAATGCCGCTTTCAACACGTTCTATGGCTTCCGCCCTTTCGATAGGACTTAGCAGTCCGTTTATGGTAACGGCGTCTGCGATACCCTTTTTTTCAAGGTTATCCACCTGATCCTTCATAAGAGATTGGAGGGGCGAAATTACCACCGTAAGTCCCCGTGAAACCTCTCCCGCAATAAGCGCGGGAAGCTGAAAGGTTATTGATTTTCCCCCGCCTGTCGGAAATACAGCCAGCAGAGATTCATTCTGCACAGCGGCTTTGACGGCTTTTTCCTGCAATGGCTCGCCGTCGTATTCCCGAAAATTATCATATCCGAAAATACTTTTCAGACGTTTATGCACGTCCAGTTCCTTGCCGCAGTAAGCACAGCCGTTTTCACACGGGGTACTCCGCAAGAGCCGCATAACATTTTCCACAGCGGGGAAATTTTTATGCACCCAATGTGGAATTATCGAATATTTATCCGCAGTTGAGATAAGTGAAAGACAATATGCAAGCTCAATCGGATAGTTTTTTGCAAGCGCGTCAATATCACAATTTTCGCATATTTTTCCGTCAAAAATTTCACGTATAAGCTGCACCGTATCGCCTTTCGGGACGCGCTTTATGTATTCAAAAAATCCGTAAAATTCTTTCTGCGGATAGAGCAGTCCGCAGAAAATATCTTTGAAAGCTTCGTCCAGATCGTCAAAAGCGTTTACCTCGTCGTAAAAAAGCTCCATGGCTTTAAGCGCGTCATTCAGGGGATTGTTAAGCTCATCGGTACGCAGCTTGTCGTCCTTTAAAAGCGCATGATACGGTCTTTGAGGAAACAGCAGCGGAGACAGATACAGCGTATCGACAGCAAATTCAGCGCCCGATTTTTCCACCGCTTCGGAAATATATTTCAGATCATGAGCAAGGATATTGTGACCGCAGATAAATTTATTTTCNGAAATAAATTCTGCAAATTCGGCNTCGGAATTTGTGTGNATTTTATTCCGCAAAAAATCGACTGCCCCNTAGTCGGACACTTTTTCTGTTTTNNGNTNNACTTCCGTNTCAATAAATACNATTCTGCTCATGNNNTCACTTCCTCAAATATNTTNNNNAANTTTATTNTATCATATATNTTGTNAAATTGCAACAATTTTTGTAAGTTGTGCAATNATTTGACATTTTTTCTNTTTTGTGATAAAATAAGCATTACNNAAAATAATGGAGGGAATAAAATGAATGANGATAAATTCANAAGCTTTGATGNTTNNGTNCAGNCTGAAAAAAATTTCCTTTATCATGGTTCGGTTTCGGCGGATATTACAGAATTAAAAGCTTATTCCATGCTGCATGGAACAGATAAAAAGGTGGTGTATTTGACCGATAATATTCCCTATGCGTTATTTTACATATGGGACGGAAATCACAACAATTACACCAGAAANTTCGTCACAGGCTGGATAAAAAATAATATTGCTTGTTATGAGGAAATGTTCCCAAATCAATTGNAAACATTTTATAAAGATGTTTCGGGATATTTATACTGCATTGAAAAAAGTACTGATATTTTATCCGTTGACGGCAGGGAAGCCATGTATTACAGCGAGAAAGATATTTCNGTAGACNATNNAGNNTATATTNCGGATATATACCAAGAGCTTATGAAATNTGAAGNGTTGGGANAATTCAANCTGTTCAGATTTAACGAGCAGTCNAAAGAAAAGCAAAACGAACTGATAGATAAATCCGCAGGAATTATTGTAAAATCGGATTTTTTNAAGNACGACCAAGAAAAGCTAAAATTCTACAAAAAATATTTTTCGGCGGCATGGGAGCGTGCCTGCTTTATATAATCAAAAAATCAAGCTTTTACACATATAATTTTAAAGACAAAATCACCCTTGTCCCTCGTCATTAACCCGAATATGCCCGCATATACATAGATAGAAATACTGTGTATTGGAGTGA
>JAAVHM010000062.1 GCA_014799675.1 Ruminococcus sp.
GCAGAGCCCCCGCCCTACGAAAAACACATATATAAATAACCTTTTTCGACAAGCTGAACGGAGCGTTCCAAAGGCTGAGCCTTTACCCTTTTAGGCGTACTATGCCAATAGGAGTAAAATGCTTCCATGTGTAACAATACTTATGTACCGTTACCTGCCTAAACGAACGCTCCGTTTTAATTTTTCAATTACTTTTTACCTAAAAGAGAACCTATGCCGTCCTTCAGGCTTCCGATGCCGATCTTTGCCTTAACGCCGTTTACAACGTTGTTTATAACGTCGTCGGGCAGGTCAACTCCAAGAACCTCCTCAACAGCTTTTACAGGCTCTTTTTTGAATTTTTCCGCAAAGCTCTTATCGGACTTTACTTTGTTTACAACTTCTTCTACCTTTGCTTTGATATCCATGAAAAATCATTCCTTTCAATTTTTGCTGTAATAATTTTATCAAAATTTGGTGAAAATGTCAAGTACTGCGCGTACTGTGTTTTCTGCCCCGCAAATTTGTTACAGCGAATATATGTAATTCCCCCTTGACCTTTCGGGCGGAAAGTAGTATAATTATTAAAGAATATTTTGGTTTTGGAGGAATAATTATGTCAAAAACTTTTATCGTTGAAACTTCCGCACGTCATGTACACGTTACACAGGAGGACTTGGAGACCCTTTTCGGCAAGGGCGCGACCCTTACTAAGAAAAAAGATCTTTCCCAGCCCGGTCAGTACGCCTGCGAGGAGCGCGTTGAGGTCGTTGGACCTAAAAAGTCGCTCGCAAACGTTTCTATCCTCGGACCTGTACGTCCCGCAACACAGGTTGAGCTTTCCGCTACGGACGCTCGTTCTATCGGAATTTCCGCGCCTATCCGCGAAAGCGGCGACACAGCAGGCTCGGCAGGCTGCAAGCTTGTAGGACCCGCAGGCGAGGTCGAACTTAAAGAGGGCGTTATCGTTGCAAAGAGACACATTCACCTTACCCCTGCCGACGCGGAGGAGCTTGGCGTTAAGGACAAGGAGGTCGTTTACGTAAAGGTAGACACCGACGGCAGAAAGGCAATTCTCGGCGACGTTGTGTGCCGCGTTTCGGACAAGTTCGCCCGGGCTATGCATATCGACACAGACGAGGCTAACGCGATTTCCGCAACACCTGCGCTTCAGGGCGAGATTTTCAGAATATAATTTTTTATGGAAATCAGACAGCTTCTTCCCGAGGACGACAGGCTTGCTGTAAGCCGTATTTATGTGGAAAGCTGGAGGCACGCGTACAAGGGAATTGTCCCCCAAAGCTTTCTGGACGGTCTTTCGGAGGGCGATTGGATCAAAAACCTTGACATGGAGGGGCGTTACAGCCTTGTTGCAATTGCTGACGGGAAGCTTATAGGTACGTCAAGCTACTGTAAATCGAGATTTGATAAGTACACCGAATACGGCGAAATAATTTCTATTTATTTTCTGCCCGAGTATATGGGAAAAGGCTACGGGAAAAAGCTTCTTGCCGCGGCGGTGGAAAAGCTTTCCGAAATGGGCTTTCGCGACGTGTTCCTTTGGGTTTTGGAGGAAAATCATAACGCAAGGGCGTTTTACGAACGCTGCGGATTTTCGCCAAGCGGTGAGAGAATGACCTCGGAAATCGGCGGGGAAACACTTGCCGAATTGCAGTACTGTTATCATATTGAAAAGTAAAAATACGGTTGACCATGAAAGCAGGTCAGCCGTATTTTTTGCTAAAAATTGATAATACCCAAATGCTCTAGCAGAATTTTCAGTCCGATGAGGATAAGAATTATTCCTCCCGCAATTTCCGCCTTGCTTTTGTATTTCGCCCCGAAACGGTTTCCGAGAAGCACTCCGCCGAGAGAAAGCGCAAATGTAGTTACCCCGATAAGCAGAACCGACGGCAGGATATTTACCTTTAAAAAAGCGAAGGTTATACCCACCGCAAGAGCGTCAATGCTTGTCGCCACCGCAAGAACGGTCAGTTCTCCCATTTTCAGAACGTCGGTTTTTTCGGCTTCTTCGTCGTCCTTTTCGCGGATAGCTTCTATCGCCATTTTTCCGCCGATAAAACCGAGAAGTACAAAGGCTATCCAGTGGTCGAAGCGTTCAATGTACCCCGAAAAGCCCGTCCCCAAAAGGTAGCCGATAAGAGGCATTACCGCCTGAAATGCGCCGAAAAACAGGGCAATGATGTAGGCGTGCTTTAAATTTAATTTCCGCATATTCAGACCCTTGCAGACGGAGACCGAAAAGGCGTCCGCGGACAGTCCCACGGCTATCAGGAATAATTCTAAAAATCCCATTTTTCTTGTTTCCTTTCGTGTTTTAAGGCTTGTCAGCCCTTTGTTACGATATATGCAGATAATAACGAAATTATGCTTCCGTACATCATGCCGTTAATATGTACAGCCCCCTATAAAGGAGGCTGTGTACATTTAGTTCTCGTAAACTTTAAGGATTTCACCCATGTACTGCTTGTGGATAGGGTCGCTTCCGTTTGCGGGGCGAACGTCCTCGGTGATGAGGGAAACGTCCAAGTCCTGCGCGTAAATTTTTCTGCACACAAAGACCAGCTTTGCTTCCTTGAAAGCAGTCGTGCCGTCAATAAATTCGGGAGTGATACCCGCTTCCTTAGCCTTGTCGCAGTCCCGACCCGAATGTGAGCCGCAGAAGCCCAGAGCCTTTTTGTACTGCTCGTCAAAAAAGCTTACGGTGAAAAGGTCGTTTTTCTCCATAAATTCATAGGTGTAGCGGTTGGGGCGAACCATTGCGGTGATAACGTTTTTGTTCCACATAATGCCCATGTTTGCCCAGCCCACGGTCATTGTGTTGAATCCGTTTTCGTCTCCGCTGGTGAGCAAGAACCAGTCCTTGCCGATTTTTGTCCAGGGGTTAATGCTGAGGGTTTCGAGTGCGATTTCTTTCATAGTATCAAGTCCTTTCATATTTTATATAATTATATTTTTATTGCATAGCTTATATGATTTTACGGGTGTTCAAGTATGTCGGCAACGACCCATTCGCCGTCTGTTTTTTTTAGCGACCACCTTGATTTGTGTATTCCGCACCCTGTTGTAACTTCTCCTGCCGCGTCATATCCATTTTGCCAAGAATTTACCCACAAATACCCGCTGTCACCGTCAAGCTTTGCGGTAAGAAAATCAATGCCGTGATTTTCCGAAACAACGTCTTTATAATTGTTATAGCTGTATACTCCAAGCTTACCGAAAAGATCGTATTTATCACCGCCGCCAAGATACGAAAACGCTTCGTCTGCAAAATCAAGAACAGGCTGAATTGCTTCTTTGTCCTCTGCGGTACATTCAATTTGAAGTTCGGCATATGTTTCCTTGCCGTAAAAATCCTCTTCCCAATGATAGGCTTGATAATCATATTTTTGCTGTAAAATTTCTCCTACTATAAGGAGAAACAGCAGGGCGAGTATTACAAAAAGCACTGCCGCAAATATAATTTTGGAAATCGTTTTGCGTTTCATATGATTTTCCCCCCGCCCACAACAATATCACCGTCATAGACAACAAGAGCCTGCCCCTTTGTCACAGCCCTTTGGGGAACGTCAAACGTCACCTTTATCTTGCTGTCCCCAACACGTTCGAGAATTCCCGCCGCGTCGGTCATATTGTACCTCGTTTTCGCGGTGATACGCATTGGCTCTGAAATATCGGGGACGGATATCAGATTAACGTCCTCGGCAACAGCAGTCGTTGTCAGCAAGTCCTCACTGCCGCCAAGAGTGACGGTGTTCCTCTCCACGTCCTTGCCGCAGACGTAAACGGGTTTTCCGAACGTTACACCCAGACCCTTTCTCTGCCCGATAGTGTAGCGGATAATTCCGCTGTGTCTGCCGATAACTTTTTCATCGGTGTCAATAAAATCTCCCTCGGGGAAATCCTTTCCCGTATGTTCTAAGATAAATTTCGCATAGTCGCCGTCGGGGACAAAGCAAATGTCCTGACTGTCGGGCTTGCGGGCGTTGATAAGTCCGTGCTGTTCCGCAAGAGCGCGGTTCTGCTCCTTGTCCCTGTCCCAAAGGGGGAAAACCGTCCGTTCAAGCTGAAACTGGGTCATGTTGTACAGAACATAGGTCTGGTCTTTTCTGCGGTCGGCGGGACGTATAAGCAGGGTTCGCCCCGACTTTTCGTCCAATTCCGTTTTGGCATAGTGTCCCGTGGCAATGCCGTCAAAGCCAAGCACTAACGCCCGTTCAAGCATTTTGTCGAATTTAATGTAACGGTTGCAGAAAATGCAGGGGTTTGGCGTTTCGCCGCAGATGTAGCCCTCCGCAAATCTGTCCATGACCTCGGTGCGGAACAAGTCCTTGAAATTGAAAACATGGTGTTCGATACCAAGCTTGTAGCAAACGCTGCGGGCGTCCTCCACGTCGGAGAGGGAACAGCAGGTGCGTGTTAAAATATTATCGTCATTGCCGTCGAAAAGCTTCAGCGTGCAGCCGCTTACGCCGTAACCCTGTTCCTTTAAAAGCAGTGCGGCAACGGAGCTGTCAACGCCGCCACTCATGCCGACTAAAATTTTTTTCATTTTGCGTACTCCTTTGCACTTTCGCTGTCGGAAATTCCTTTCGCTTTGCGGCTTTTATAAAGCCGTATCAAAAAGCAGAACAGAATTCCGCCCAAAAGGCTTGTTACGGGAATTACAAGCATGACTGCACCAAGCACTTTAAATCCGGAATAATTTTCTCCCGATGAAGCAAATCCGTCAATCATCGCAAAAATTCCGTAAAGCGTCATAAAATTTCCGCTTAAAACCGTATAGACTAAAGCAGAATGTTCAAACAGCTTGCAAAGCGGTTCAAAAAGCAGATTGTCGATAAATGTAAAAAACAAAACGGGCGGCGCAAAAATCAGCACCCAAGTCAGCGCACTCATTTCGTCCGGTATCAAAACAGAAAAAAATAAAAATATGACAGAAATAAAAGTTCCGGCTATGCAGGCGGCATAAAAATAAGCTACCGTTATGACAACCGCCGAAATTATTTTAAGTATAAGCTTTTTTGTTTTGTCAGTCATTTGGAAGAATCTCCTTAAATGATTTTATTGTTTTATCCGCGTACTTTTCTATCTCGTCAAACTCCTCGGGGCAAAGCTTGTCGTACACGCCAACGACCCTAAACCCCGCCGATTTCGCTGACAATACCGCGTGTATCGAGTCCTCAAAAACGGCAGTCTCACTCGGCTTTGCCCCCAGCATTTCCGCGGCTTTCAGAAAAATATCGGGGCTTTCCTTGCCGCCCCCAACCTCGTCGGAGGTTATGACAAATTCCATGTATTCCATAATTCCTTTTGCATTAAGTGAAGCTTCCGCAAGAGTTTTTTTGTTGGAAGTGGCAACGCACATTTTTACTCCCGCTTTGTAAGCAGCCGCAAGAAATTCCTCCGCGCCCTCTTTAAGGGGGACGCCGTTTATGTAATGCTCCTCAACTATTTCAAGTATCCTTTTGCCTGTTTCCTCCGCGGAAAAGGGCAGGGAGAACTCTTTCACAAGATATTCGCAGGCGGAATCAAAGTGCATTTTTTTCATTGCAAGAGAGCATTTCGGTTCGTATTCCAAGCCAAGTCCCGTTATAAATTCACGGTCGGAGTCCGCCCATACCGAAAGACTGTCAAGGAGAGTTCCGTCCATGTCAAAAATTATATAATTTATTTCAAGATCATTTATCCGCATAAAATTTTACCTCATTTATAATTAAGCGACCGCACCGAATTTTTGAAAATTATATTGCCGTTTACGTGAACCATTCCCATTGAAAAGCTGCTCTTTTTTATCTTTTGCAGCAAGCCCTCCACCGCAAGCTTTGCCATGTACGCGGCGTTTACTTCAATTGTAGTTATGCTGGGGTCGCTCAGTTCGCTGTATACCGAGTTGTCAAAGCCCGTTACGGAAATATCTTTCGGAATTTTGTACCCCATATTTTTAAGCTGATTTATGAGCAGGTAGGCGGTCTCGTCGCAGTTGCAGACAAACGCCGTGGGCATGACCACGGGCATTTCAATGGGTATCCATTTTCCCGTTTCAAGCTCTCGGTCGCTTAGCACGTAGCCGCTGCTGACAGGAATATTATGCTCGATAAGGGATTTCGCGTAGCCCAGATATCTGTCCTGAATACTGCTTGTGGCTTGGATATTTCCCACAAAGGCGATGTTTCTGTGACCGTTTTTTATGAGGTAATTTGTCATCTCATAGCTTGCGTAAAAGCTGTCGAAAATTATGCAGTCGGTGTAAACCTGTTCGTTGTAAAAATCAAGGAAAACCGTGGGTATTTTCGTTTTCATGACTGCGGAAATATACTTGTCGGAGATCTGTCCGAGCACGATAATTCCGTCCACTCTTTGTCTGAAAATGACGTCGGGCAGGGAGACCTTTTGCTCCTCGCCTTTGGAAATGGTATGGAAAAAGGCATATTGACCGCTGACCTGTAATATTTTTGAAATGTGGCGGAAAAATTTAAAATAAAAGGAATCCTCGTTCATATATCTTTCAGCCACAAGCACGGCAATATTGCTGCTCCGTTCGATCTTGTGCTTTGCGGCGGGGTCGTAATGATAGCCCATTTCCTCGGCGGTGCGCCTGACCTTTGTCCGCAGCTTTTCGCTGACCCCGGGCTTGCCGCTTAAAGCCTTTGATACCGCGACAATGCTTATCCCAAGCTTGTCGGCAATGTCCTTCATTTTGATTTCCTTTGACATGGTTTGCGTTCCCCTTAATTTTCTTTTTTATAATAATACCACAAATTTCCCCTGTTTGCAATGTATTTTATTACAAAAATTTAACTTGCTTTTAAGTTAAATTTACTTAAATAAATGGTTTTATTTAAATTAATTTAATTTAATAAATTTAACATTTTGTGAACGAAAACGTTAAAGATAAATATGTAAACGTTATACTAATTTTCAAGAAATAATGAATTAATTTAAAGCTGTTGTGCATAATATCATATATCAGAGGAAAAATTCTGTTGGATTTTATAAAAGCTTAACAAAAATTTTCCTGCTCAAAAAATGCTTAAAATTTTTAATTATGCAATATGCTAAAAATTAAACGGTTTATATTGTACAGTTTGACGATATGTAAAATTTTGATTGACAGAATTGTGCAATATATTTATAATAAGGCTGTAACATTTTGAGCGCTAAAGGTAATAGCAAAACCAACTGCCGGCAATATCAATTGCTGAATTGCCGGCAAAAAACCAAATATTTCAGGAGGATATCACAATGCAAATGAAAAAAATCATGGCTGCTGTAACAGCAGTGCTTATGGCAGGTTCTCTTGCGGCTTGCTCTAACAGCGACGGAGACGGAGACACCACAACAGCTCCCGCAGCAGGCGGAGACGCAACAACTGCCGCTGACAACGGCGGTTCGGCTGACGCGGGAGACGGTTCTCTCAGCGGCACTATCAAGGTTCTTCACCACCGTACAGACCGCGACCAGGACGGTACAATGGCTAAGCTCACAGAGGGCTTCAACGCTAAGTACCCCGGCGTTACCGTTGAATATCAGTCCTTTACAAACTATGCAGACGACGTTGCAACTCTTATGCAGTCCGACAACTACGGCGACGTTGTTATGACCCCGCAGGCTCTCAAGCAGGCTGACCTTCCCAACTTCTTCGCTTCCTTCGGCAGCTACGACGAGCTTTCCTCAAAGTGGTACTGGCTGGAAAACTACAGCGTTGACGGACAGGTTTACGCTCTCCCCACAGGCGGTACGGCTTCGGGCGTTCTTTACAATAAAAAGGTCTGGGCGGACGCGGGTATCACCGACCTCCCCACAACCACGGACGAGTTCATTGAGTGCCTCGGCAAGATCAGAGACAACACAGACGCTATCCCTTACTATACAAACTACAACGCAGGCTGGACTATCGTTCAGTGGCAGAGCCTTGTTGTAGGCGCTTCGGGAGACCCCTCCTACATCAATCAGAGACTTCTCACCGACAGAGAAGACCTCTTCTTTGAGGGCAGCCCTTATGACGCAGTATACGGCACTCTCTTTAAAATTTACGCGGACGCTTCCCTCCACGAGGAAGACCCCTCCACAACAGACTGGGAGGGCTGTAAGCCCGCTATGGCAGAGGGCAAGATCGGTACAATGGTAATGGGTTCATGGGCTATCTCACAGTTCCAGGAGGCTGCTGTAAACGCAGGCGAAGACCCCGCAAATATCGGTTATATGCCTTTCCCCAACAGCATTAACGGCAAGATCTACTCCGTATCTTCCAACGACTATATGATGAGCGCAAACAAGAATTCCGCAAACCTTGACGCCGCAAAGGCATACGTTGAGTGGTTCTGCGCTGATTCGGGCTTCGCACAGGGCGAGGGCGAGATCGCAGGTCTTAAGGGCGCGGCAATGCCCGAGACGCTTTCTTCCTTTGACGAGCTTGGCGTTGAGCTGTTTGTTGAAACTCCCACACCCGAGGAGCTTGTAGGCAAGTTTGACGATATCGCTAAGACCTCCGAGGTAGACCCTTGGGGCGACGCTTCCACAAACTTCAAGTTCAAAATGGCTGAAGCTGCTTTCAGAGGCGAGGGCGAGGATTCCTACAAGGCTATCTGCGACGATGTAAACAAGTCATGGAACGAAACAAGAGATTCAATTCTCGGCTAAATTTTCTCGGACAGAGATAAATTTACAATTTTAATTTAAGTTATCACCTATTTCATCTTCTCTTTAACTCCTTAAATTTTTCGTATGCCGAAATTGTCTGCGGACAATTTCGGTCTATGCGAAAATTTATTTTAACAGTTTATTTTAACAGGTTCACAAAAAAAGTATTACGGAGGAGCAGCTTATGGCACAAAAGAAATCGCTGTCGGGAAACTCAGGTGCATATGCAGGCAAAAGGCTCAGCCGGCAGTACACAAATAAGATGCTTACAGTTATCTTGTTTCTGCTGATACCGACTGTGCTTTTGTTTATATTTACCTATATTCCCGCTTTCAATATGTTCAGGTACAGCTTTGAAGAGCGCGACCAGTTCGGAGCGAACGTTAATTTTATCGGCTTCAAGAACTATGAAACTATCTTCAGCACGCCCGAATATTTCTCGACCTTTAAAAACAGTATATACTACCTTTTCGGTTCGTTTATACAGTTGGGACTTGCTCTTTTCCTTGCGACTATCCTTTGCTCAAAGATAAGATTTTCCAACTTTTTTAAAGGCGTTTTATTCTTCCCCTATATGATAAACACCGTTGCCGTTGCGGTAATTTTCCGCCGCTTTTTCCAGAGAGGCGACGGCATAACCAATACCGACGGTACTCTTAACTCGATAATAACCCTTTTGGGAGGCGACCCTGTAAAATTCCTCTCCACCGAGGGACTTGTCAACGTTTGTCTGGTTTTTGTCTCCATATGGCGTTATATAGGCTTTGACCTTGTAATGTTTATCGGAGCGATACAGTCGGTTTCCCCCGACATCTACGAAGCGGCGGAGCTGGACGGCGCAAACCGCTGGCAGGTTTTCCGCTACATCATTGCCCCGGGTATCAGACCTATCATACTTCTGCAAATGATACTTGCTGTAAAGGGCGCTATCAGCGTTTACGAAATACCCTATATCATCACAGGCGGACGCTTCGGTTCAAGCACGTTCGTTATTCAGACAACGGAAACAGCCTTTAAGTTCCAGAAGGTCGGGCTTGCCTCGGCAATGGCTGTGGTGCTGACGATAATCATAATCATAGTCACCGTTATTCAAAAGCTGTGCTTCAAGGAGGAAAAGTAATATGTCGCCAAGTGAAGTTTACGTCGATTACGAGCTTCGGGAAAGCAAATTAAAATACGGCATATTGAATTTCCTTAAATACGCCGTGCTTGTAATTGCGTGTCTTGTTGTAATTATACCTCTTATGGTAGTTTTTATCGGTTCGTTCAAGGAGAACAAGGAGTTCCTTTCCTCAAACGTTTTTGCCCTGCCCACTAAGATAGAGTGGAGCAACTATTCCACGGCGTTTATTGACGGACAGGTTCTCACAGGCTTTAAGAATACGCTTATTATCCTGTTTTTCTCCTGTATCGGAACTGTTATCACAGGCTCAATGACAGCGTATGTTTTACAGCGTTTTAAGACGACATTGGGAAATGTTATAAAGGCGGCGTTCCTCCTTGCAACGCTTCTGCCGAATATTTCAATGCAGGTAACAGTTTACAGAATTGTAAACGCGTTCGGACTTGTCGGCTCAATGGCTGCGCCTATCATTCTTTATGTTGGTACGGATATTATTTCGATCTATATCTTCATTCAGTTTCTGGACAACATTTCATATTCCCTTGATGAAAGCGCGATCATGGACGGAGCAAATTATTTCACCGTTTATGTAAGGATAATTTTCCCGCTTTTAAAGCCCGCTATCGCAACGGTTCTTATTATAAAAATAATAAGCATTTACAACGATTTCTATACGCCTCAGCTTTATATTTCAAGCAAGCCCGTTGTTTCCACGGCTCTGTACAACTTTATCGGACCCTACGGCGCAAAGTGGGAGATAATCTTTGCGGGTATCGTTATCTGTATTATACCGACCCTTATTATCTTCCTTTCGCTTCAGAAGTATATTTACAACGGTCTGGTAAACGGTTCTGTAAAGGAATGATTATTATTAATGCGTACCTTTTGGGGTACGCATTGATTTTGTCTATAAAGATAATAAATTTCCGTTTAGAAGCTAGATGCAAGAGACTAGAGACTAGAATTGACAGGGGAAAATATTGCTGCGGAAACGTCTTCTAGCTTCTAGCCTCCTGCCTCTTGCCTCTGGTATACGCATTGATTTTTTGCGGCGTTCCCCGCATATCAGTAAAAATTAGTATAATTCTTCTATTGCAAAATGCGGAATAATAATGTATAATGATATAGTATAATTTACTATATTTTGAAATGAAAGGTAAGATAAATATGTGCGGCTTTGTTGGCTTTACAAATACACAAAACAACTCCAATAGAACGATCGAGGCTATGATGGAAAGGATACGCCACCGCGGTCCCGACTCGGGGGGAAAGCACGTTGACGGCGATATTGCTCTCGGCTTCCGCAGGCTTAGCATTATCGACATCACTTCCTCCGGCGACCAGCCTATGTATAACGAGGATAATTCCAAAATCCTCCTTTTCAACGGCGAAATTTACAACTATCAGTCTGTCCGCANNGANCTTATTGCCGCGGGACACACTTTCAAGAGCAACGCNGANTCGGAGGTNGTCCTCCACGGCTANGAGGAGTACGGCGAAAAGCTTCTGAANAAGCTTCGGGGAATGTTCGCNTTTGTCATTTGGGACACTGATAAAAAGGAGCTTTTCGGCGCGCGGGACTTTTTCGGCATAAAGCCNATNTANTANGCAAAAATGGGGCAGACNTTNATGTTCGGCTCGGAAATAAAGGCTTTCCTTGTCCACCCCGATTTCAAAAAGGAGCTTAACGAGGCGGCNTTGGAAAATTATCTGACTTTCCAGTATTCGCCAACAACGGAGACNTTTTTCAAGAACGTNTNCAANTTACCNCCNGCNCACTATTTTAAGTACAAGGACGGGGANCTGTCCCTGACAAGGTACTGGGACGTCCACTTCGACCCCGACAACAACCCCGATCTGGACGCATGGGTNGACGAGATTTCCGACATTTTCCATAATTCCGTGGAAGCNCANAANATNTCCGACGTTGAGGTGGGAAGCTTNCTTTCCAGCGGCGTNGATTCAAGCTATGTCGCCGCCGTGGCAAACGTTGACAAGACCTTTACCGTAGGCTTCGGCGAGGACGAAAAGTACAACGAGATAGGCTGGGCAAAGGAATTTTCNAAATACATCGGCAAAGAGAACATCAGCAAGGTNATNACNCCCGAGGAATACTGGAATAATATAGCAAAGATCCAGTACCACATGGACGAACCCCTTGCAGACCCCTCCTGCATNGCNCTNTANTTTGTCTGCAACAAGGCTTCGGAATACGTAAAGGTTGTGCTTTCGGGGGAGGGCGCGGACGANATTTTCGGCGGCTACAACATTTACAAAGAACCAATGTCAATGCCCGCTTACAACGCAATTCCACGCCCTATAAGACGNGGTATCGGNGCAGTCGCTTCAAAGCTTCNCGCAAAAAGGGGAGTGAATTTCCTCGTCCGCAGGGGCAAGGACTTGGAGGAACGCTTTATCGGCAACGCCTATATGTTCAGCGAAAAGGAGCGCAAGGCTCTGCTTAAAATAAAGACGGACGCGCCGCCNGCTATTGAAATTACAAAGCCGTTCTATGACAAGGTNAAGGACGCNGACGCTGTCACAAAAATGCAGTANCTCGACCTGCACCTTTGGATGACGGGGGANATTCTNCTGAAAGCGGATAAGATGTCCATGGCNAACAGCTTGGANCTNNGNGTNCCNTTCCTNGACAAGGAGGTCATGGCTGTTGCGGANAAAATTCCCACAAAGTACCGTGTTACCGATGAAAATACAAAATTTGCCATGAGGAAAGCNGCNNTNCGTTCCGCGCCNCCNCAGACCGCNAACAAGAAAAAGCTTGGCTTCCCCGTGCCTATCCGCGTCTGGCTCAAGGAGGACAAATATTACGGCATNGTCAAGGACTATTTNACTTCCGAAACGGCGGAGCATTTTTTCAANACAGAAATGCTTGTGAAGCTTCTTGACGACCACCGGGCGGGAAAATACGACAACAGNCGCAAGATATGGACTTTGTTCATTTTCCTTGTTTGGTACAAGGTNTACTTTGTTGATGAGAAGAATTGAATGTTTTGTCAGAGGTTAGAATTTGTAGGGGCGGATTCTATACCCGCCCNCCGCGTACCGTTTCGGAACATTTTAAACGGGCGNATATGGAATGCGCCNCTACGGAAAAACGTTCCAACGATAAATTATAATTTACAGTTTGTAAAAAAAAAAAAAAAAANAGAAAGTTNACATAATTTATATACAATTGTATAAGGAATTATAAATCGGGAGGATAGAAATGGAAGATTACAGTATTCAAAATAAAAAGGCTTGGGAATATAACGCCTATGATTTTTGGGTAAGNCAGTCGGGAACGCCGTCCGAAAGAGCAAAAAAAGATGTAAAAGACCCGATAGGTATGTTAAAGAGATATTCGGANTATTTTGATACATACAAGGGTATCAGGGTCGCAAATATCTGCGGCTCATGNGGAAAAAAAGCCGTCCCNTTGGCTGTTNTGGGNGCGGAAGTTACTGTTTTCGACATTTCGGAGGANAANAAAAGATACGCTCTTGAAACGGCNGAGGCTGCAAATGTCANTATAAATTTTGAAGTNTGCGACNTNNTGGANATNGANACANAAAAATACGGAGATTTTTTTGANGTAGTTTTCATGGAGGGCGGCGTNCTGCATTATTTNCATGANATTGANGAGTTTATGAATATTATGTATTNGCTGCTGAAAAGCGGCGGGAAAATGATATGCAGCGACTTTCACCCGTTTACAAAAATAAAGGATATACTGGAGCTTGAACAGCCGAATATGGGCTACTTTTCAACGGATATTTTTGAGGGGGAAATGGCGCACGCCCGNTTTTTTGAAAAAGACATAAGAGAGCAAATGCCCAAGTGCAGCTACAGGAAATACACGATAAGCGAGATAATCAATTCCGTGATAAAAAGCGGCTTTGTTTTGAGNAAATTTGACGANCACCCNGCATGGACAAACAACATGATACCGGGAGAATTTACTNTTATTGCAAGTAAAGATTAAGGTGACGTTTATGAAAAACATTCTTGTAACAGGCGGTACGGTCTTTGTAAGCCGCAGTATCGCGGAATATTTTGCCGCAAAGGGCGAAAATGTTTTCGTCCTGAACAGGGGAAACCATACCCAGCCCGAGGGCGTTACCCCGATAATCTGCGACAGGCGCAATTTGGGGGACGCTCTCAAAAAACACAGCTTTGACATTGTGATAGACGTCGCCGCATACAACCGTGAGGACGTTCACGCTCTGCATACTGCTCTCGGTGATTTCGGCGTGTACGTTTTCATAAGCTCCAGCGCAGTTTATCCCGAGACCCTGCCACAGCCGTTCAAGGAAACCGCAAAATGCGGCAGGAACAGCATTTGGGGCGATTACGGCACAAACAAGCTTGCCGCCGAGGAATTTCTTCTTGAAAACGTGAAAGGCTTGTACATACTGCGTCCGCCCTATCTTTACGGCAGGGGAGAAAATCTTTACCGCGCGCCTTTTGTTTTTGACTGCGCGGCTTCGGGGCAAACGGTCTTTCTGCCGAGAAATGATTTGCAGTTACAATTTTTTGACGTTTCCGACTTGTGCAAATTCATTGATATTGTAACAGTTCAAAAGCCCGCAAACCGTATTTTTAACGTGGGAAATCCAACTGCCGTCACGGCGGAGGAATGGGTAAAATACTGCTTTGAAGCGGCAGGGAAATTTCCCGAAATAAAGCTTGCGCCGAAAGAAATTTTCGCAAGAAATTATTTTTGTTTTTACGATTATGACTATGCTCTTGACGTTGCGGAAATGTTAAAGCTTATGCCCGAGACAAAGCCCCTTAAACAGGGCGTTCGGGAGGAATACGAGTGGTATCTGCAAAACCCGTCCGCCGTTTCCAAAAGAGGATATATTGATTACATAAATCAAAATTTTCAGGGACTGTAATTTACAATTTGTAAAAAAAAAAAAAAACAGAAAGAACAAAAAATTCGTATATAATTAATAC
>JAAVHM010000063.1 GCA_014799675.1 Ruminococcus sp.
ATTAATAGTAATTTATGTTACAATAGTTTTGAGGGGGAATTACTGTGAAAAACAAAGAACCTATTTTTTTCTATGAAGAAAGACCTTTTGCCCATTATGAGGCGGCGAGAAAATTAAGAAAATCTTCTGAAAAGGCGATACTTTTCGGGAAGATCTTCCCGATAGCCATTTTGCCGCTGGGCGTGGCCTGCGCTATTTTTGAGCCGTTTTCAATGGCTCTTTTTGCGCTGTTCGGCGTGATTTTTACTATTCTGGCGTATCTCGGCTGCGGGATAAAGCGTATTGGTGTCACTATGGCAAGCATACCGTTTGCGATTGCGGCGGCGGTGGTGCTTTGTCTTGCGGGAAGCGATTTTTCGCCTGCGGGCGGGGCGCTTTATTTTCTTGCGGCGGTTTTGCAATTCCGTGCGCTGTCTGCAATTTCAAACATCAATATGCTTAAAGAGCTTCCCGGCTTTCCCTTTTTCGACCCTGCTATGGAGGACATTTCATTTGCGGCTATGGAGCATCACGGCGCGGACGAATATATTGAGGGGGAGCTTGTGGAAGAACGCACGGAACGGGCAAGGCTTGTCCCCATTGAGCCGCCCTCGGAGGACATGGACGAAATTGTTTCCGAGGATATTGACGCTCCGATAAGCTTGGAGAAAGCCCCCGAAGAGCAGGAGAACGAGCCGACAGTCTATGAAAAGATGATAAACATTCAAGTCCCCCAACGTGAGGAAGTTTCCGATATAGACCTTTTCGGTTAAAAGCAATAGATTTATACGCAAGAGGCAGGAAATTTGGCAAGTAATAGTACAGAAGTACGTATCGTTCATGGGAGCATTTTACCCTTATTGACATAGCGTGCCAATAAGGGTAAAGGCTCAGCCTTTAGGCAGGTAACGATACAGAAGTATTATTACCCATGGGAGCATTTTACCCTTATTAGCATAGTACGCCTAAAAGGGTAAAGGCTCAGCCTTTTTTCCTGCCTCTTTTTTGTAATCTTTCTGTAACCTTTTCAGACCTTTTGTAACCAAATTGTAACTGGACTTTGTGTTCAAATGCTGTTAAAATTAATTACAGGAATTTACGTTTTTTACAGATAGGAGAAATTTTATGTTAAAAAGATTTTTGGCGGCAGTTATGTCCGCGGCAATGGTGTTGGCAATGTCCTCATGCGGGAAAAATGAGGAAAGACAAGTCCCCGGTATAACGGTTGCCAAACCTGATAACGGTAAGAAAACAATTAAAATTTATTCGTGGCTGATATTGGACTACAAGCTTTACGACAGCATTTCGGATTTTAACAGCAGCAGCACGGAGTACGAAATTCAGCTTACCGATTATAGTGAGGGCTCATATTCGGATAAACTGACGCAGCTGAATTTGGATATTATATCGGGCAATATCCCCGATATACTTGTTGTTGAAGAGTCCATGCCNGTGAAAAGCTATATTGATAAGGGACTGCTGGCGGATATTTACGGGTTTATTGACAGCGACCCCGATATGAAGCGGGAGGATTTTCTGGACAGCGTTTTCAAGGCNTATGAACGAGACGGCAGGCTTTATGAGGTCGTGCCGGAATTNTCAATCGGGACTGTTTCGGGCAAGACCTCTATTGTTGGCGAAAAGCAGGGCAGGACGGCAGAGGAGTTTATCGCTCTTGCGGAAAAATATCCCGGCAAAAAAATGATGAACGGCTCGACTACAAAAAGCAGCGCTCTCGATCTGCTTTTGCGGTACAGCTTTGCAGGATTTGCAGACCCGAGTACCGGGGAGTGCAGCTTTAACAGCGAGGATTTTATAAAGCTTTTGGAGTTCTGCNACAAATTCCCGCTTGAAGAGGACGAGAATTATTTCAAAAATGAAAACTGGTTTTCAGACGAAGCTGCCGACCTGCTTAACGGGAACACGCTTTTTTCGGCGACCTATGTTATAAATAATTTCGGAGCAATACGCAGGCTGGAGCATAGGACATTCGGCGAGCCTATTACTTTAATGGGTTACCCCGAAGCGGGCGGGAACGGTTCTGTAATAATTCCTGTCGCGCAGTATGCGGTTTTTGATAATTCTCCAAACAAAGAGGGGGCATGGGAGTTCCTGAAATATTTTTATTCGGAGGAATATCAGAACGCTATTGTTTCGTCGGGATATAATTTTCCTGTAAGGCTTTCCTCNCTCNCGCTTGCGGCGGAAGATGCAAAAAAGGAAAACGANGAAATTGATTACGGAGCAAACACCGATGAGGACAATCAAAGAATTTTTGACTTGCTGAATTCGGCGGCGGGAGGCGTTATTGAGAATGACATAATTATTTTCAATATTATTGAAGAGGAAACTATGACGTATTTTTCCGGACNGAAGTCCGCAAAGGAGGCTGCCGAGNTAATACAAAACCGTGTNCAGAATTATTTGGACGAAAACCGATAAAGGAGAATTTNTTATGATGTTAAAAAGAATTTTTGCGGCANTNANANCNGCGGCAATGNTGCNTGNCNATNTCCTCNTGCGGAAAAGGCGGACAGAAAAAGCCCGAACCCGAGCTTACCGAGGACGGAAAGAAAATCATAAATGTCTGCACTAAGGGCATTGGTATGTCCGCACTTTATGAGGATATAAAGATGTTCAACCGCTTCAATAAAGAATACGAGGCACGGCTTACGGAGTACGGCGCGATATACGGCGACGAGTACCTGACCCACTTAAATGCGGATATAATGGCGGGAAAATGCCCCGACGTGATTTTGTATGAAGAAGAGGGAGTGTTTCCTCTTGAAAGCTATTCGCAAAAGGGTATGCTTGCGGATTTTTACGAGCTTATGGACAACGACCCCGAACTTAGCCGCGANGATTTTTCCGACGTTTTAAAAGCCTTTGAGTGGGACGGCAGGCTNTACCGCATGATAACGACTTTTTTAATGACTACCGCGGCGGGCAAGACATCTATTGTCGGCGAGGAGCAGGGCTTGACTATTGAAAGGTGTATGGAGCTTATTGACGAGTATCCCGACAATCCGTTTTCAGGCGAGTACTGCGACGGTATGCTGCGTATTCTTATGCAATACGGCTATGATAATTACATAGACGATGTCGACGGCAAGTGCAATTTTGAAAGCGAGGAATTTATAAAGCTGCTGGAGTTCTGCAACGGTTTCGCCCACGAGCCGCTTANTTCGGCTTTTGACGAGGACGNTTACAGAAAANNNNTATANGCCATGCGAAACGGGACAATGCCGTTTCACTCGGAGGCANTATTCAATTTCAACTATGTTCGCAACATAGAATATTATGAGTTTTGCGNCCCTGTGACCTTTATCGGCTATCCCGGGGCAGGCGGCAACGGCACGATGATAGAACCGCAGGGCGCAAGGTTCTGCGTGTTTGCAAACAGCGCAAATTCAGAGGGCGGCTGGGAATTTGTAAAATATTTTCTTACAAAAAGCTATCAGAGGGAGCACGTCAGCTTTACNGGATTTTCGGTAAGNAGTTCCGTCCTTGAAGAGCAGGCGGAGCAGGCTAAAAAGCCTGTCTGGGACAGCGAGGAAAAGGTTTATGCCGAACCCTATTATATCGACGATNCGGGGAAAAAGNTCATGATCGGCGTAAACACCGACGAGGACAATCAAAGGGTTTTCGANCTGATAAGCGGCGCGGTTGAAAGGAAGCGCAACGATNACATTACAGACATAATCTGTGAGGAAGCGGGGGCATATTTTTCGGGGCAGAAGTCTGTTGAGGAGGCTGCAAAAATAATTCAGAACCGTGTGCAGAATTANTTGGACGAAAACAGATAGGAGTTTTTTTATGTTAAAAAGANTTTTNGCGNCAGTTTTGNCCGCGGCAATGNTNTTGGCAATGTCCTCCTGCGGGAAAAATAATAATGAGCAAGTCCCNGATATAGCAGTTACGGAGGACGGAAAGAAAANCGTAAANATGTACGTATGGAATACAAACAGCGATATAGAAAAAGCCGCAGGCGATTTTAACGGCAAAAGTTCAGAGTATCGGGTGGAAATTACCGATTATACCGAAAAATATCCCGACGNGCCGCTTACACATCTTTCCAACGATATTATTATCGGAAATCTGCCGGATATAATCCTCCTCGATTCATACAGTATGCCTGTTGAAAGCTATATTGCAAAGGGGCTGTTTGCAAACCTGTATGANTTTATGGACAGCGACGAAAGCTTTAACAGGGCGGATTATCTTGAAAGCTATTTCAAGGCNTACGAGGTCAACGGAAAGCTTTATGAGCTTTCTCCCGAATTTGTGATAAATACTATTGTGGGAAAGACTTCTGTCATAGGCGAAACAAGGGGCTGGACAATGAACGAATTCATTTCCTTTGCGGACGAAAATCCCGACAGGAATATATTTAATGGCATTTACAACAAGGGAAATATACTGACGTTTTTTATAAATTCCTGCTGCGGAGATTATTTCAACAGCAGAACGGGAGAGTGCCGCTTTGACAGCGGGGATTTTATCGGGCTTCTGGAATTCTGCGACCGTTTTCCCAATGAAACTCCCGAAAATTACTATGATACTGTTGATATGAACGAATATGAAACTCAATGGAGAACAGGCGGTACGCTTCTTGATTTTGGTCTTATAAGCGATTTTATGTCGCTCCGCAGAGAGGAAGCCGTTACTTTCGGCGAACCTGTGACGGTCAAGGGATTTCCCGCGGAGCAGGTCAGCGGGCTGTCGTTCAATAACTACGGCATTGAACTTGCAATAACCGCAAAGGCTGATAACGGAGAGGGCGCTTGGGAATTTTTAAAATATTTTCTTTCAGACGAATATCAGGACAAAAGCTATATGTTTCCGATAAAGCTGTCCGCTATTGAAAAAAAGGCGGAGGCTTCAAAGGAAAGACCGTTCTTTACCGACGAAAACGGAGACAAGGTTTATACCGATATTGAAACAATAGGCGGGCAGGAAGTCAATATAGGCGTTAATACCGACGAGGATATTCGGCGTGTAATGGATATAATCAATTCGGCGGACGGCACATGGAATTACGACAGTCAAATTACTAAAATTGTTACAGAAGAAGCAGGAGCATATTTCGCGGGACAAAAGTCTGCAAAAGAAGCCGCCGAAATAATTCAGAACCGTGTGCAGAATTATTTAAACGAAAACAGATAAAGGAGAATTATTATGATGTTAAAAAGAATTTTTTCGGCAGTAACTGCGGCGGCAATTTGCCTGACTATTTCGTCATGCGGGAAACAGCTTCCCGAGCCGGAGACCGCTTCAAAGGAACACGTTTTCAGAGAGGAAAGAGTGAAGCTGCAAGACTTGCCGAAAATGATAGATGTGAAGTTTTATTCCGACGGAAAGGTCTATATTATCGGCACGTTCAATGAAAGCGAGGGGGAGACCTACGAGGATATAAAATGGACAAGCGAGACACGTCTGAGGATCGTAAACCTTAAGGGCGAAACAGAGCTGGACGTCCCCATGGGCAGTCAGGAGGGCGGCGCGGAAAGCTTCGGTATGAAAAGCATAATGAAAGCCCGCCCCGACGCGGACGGCGGCATTTTCACCCTTGACAGAATCACAGAGAAAAATTCCTACGGAGAATATGACAGCATTTATTACCTTGTGCGGTATTCAAAGACGGGGGAGAAGCTTTCCGAGGCAAGTCTTGAAAAGGCATTGGAGAACTTTGACACAGACGGATTATTTTCTTGCGGAATGATGTCTCTCGGAGACGGCACATATATGTTATCGTGCGGAAAAAGCATACTCTTTATCGACAAGGACGGAGTGCTTATTGCCGATATAATGGACAAAACTCTGCCCGAAAATACTCGTTTTTACAGTTTTGTAACAACAGCGGACGGCAGGATATTTACGTCCTATAATTCCTATGATTTTGAGGACGGCGAATATGTGGACAAGGATTTTCTTGTTGAGATAGACGTTCAGAATAAAAAGTTCGGAGAAAAATATCAGACGGCTTCACATGATTTTATAAGCGGCAACGACAAGTACGACCTGTTTGTTATACGCGAATCGGGGCTTGCGGGCTATGATATTGAAACGGGGGAAACGGAAACAATTATCGACTGGCTGAAATCGGGCTTTGACCAAACTGCTATGGGCATAGATATGGGTATGTCGGAGGACACGGTAAACGTTCTGCCCGACGGAAGAATTTTGTGCTTTACTTATGATTACACGATTAACGGCGACAGCAGCTATACCTACGATCACGGCGATATAGTGCTGGCTCTGCTGACGGAGATACCTCCCGAGGAAGTACCCGATAAAAAGCTTGTTAAACTATATGCGCTGAAAATTTCCGACGGTGTAAGGCGGCACATTATTGAATTCAACAAAAACAGCCTTGAATACGAGGTGGAGCTTACCTCCTACGCCGACT
>JAAVHM010000064.1 GCA_014799675.1 Ruminococcus sp.
AAACCTAAGAGGGGAGGGGGAGGCGGCGCGCGTCCAACGAATCCCATGAGCGCTCCCCCTCCCCTCTTTGGTTGTCTCTCTCGCACCCTGTGAACGACTAACAATTACTGACCTTGCTTCCAAAATTCAAAAACAAGCTAACTTTTACCCCAAAAACAAAAACAAGTTACTAAAATAAATATAAATTTATCGTATTGAACTTTTGGAGGAAACGTGCTATAATAAAAATACAAAAATTTGAAAGGAAGTACCTCATTATGTCAAAAATTTATTCCCGTCTCGAAAAATGCTATAACTGCTTTAAATCGAAAATAAACTTTACCCCCGATATTGCCCTCGTCCTCGGCTCGGGGCTGGGAGATTATGCGGACGGCATCGAGATCGAAGCAACCCTCCCGTATTCCGAAATAGAGGATTTCCCCATATCCACCGTTGCGGGACACAAGGGCAGATTTGTTTTCGGAAAAGTGAACGGCGTTAAGGTCGTTATCATGCAGGGCAGAGTACACTATTACGAGGGCTACAAAATGGAGGACGTTGTTCTTCCCATACGCCTTATGAAGATGATGGGGGCGAAAATTTTATTCCTGACAAACGCTGCGGGAGGCGTGAATTTTGATTATCATGCGGGAGACTTTATGCTTATTTCCGACCAGATCTGCATGGCTCCCTCGCCGCTTATAGGTGAAAACGCCGACGAGCTGGGAGTGCGTTTCCCCGATATGAGCAACATTTACAATTCCGACCTGCGGGCGGTCGTCCGCGATACTGCTAAAAAAATCGGCGTTCCCTTGCAGGAGGGAGTTTACATTCAGCTTACGGGACCCAACTATGAAAGTCCCGCGGAGATAAGAATGGTTCGCACCCTCGGCGCGGACGCTGTGGGAATGTCCACCGCCTGCGAGGCTATCGCCGCAAATCATGCGGGAATGAAAGTTGTGGGAATTTCCTGCATTTCCAACATGGCTTGCGGAATTACCGACAAGCCGCTGACCCATGCGGAAGTCCAAGAGACTGCGGACAGAGCCGCGCCGCTTTTCAAAAAGCTTATTACCGAGTCCCTGACGGAACTTAACAATCATTTATAATAGTATAAAGCCGTGACTTCCAAAACGTCACGGCTTTATCAATTAATAATTAATAATTAATAATTATTTCAGTTTGCCGATAAGGATAATAAATTTTAATTAGCGGAACAACGTTTCTGTAGGGGCGGATTCCATATCCGCCCAACCCACACCGTATCGGAACATTTTAAACGGGCGCATACAGGATGCGCCCCTACAATTTCTATACTTTAATATATTAAAATTGTTTGCAGGCAAATTGTTTGCAAGCAAACGTCCTAATTATTAATTGTTAATTATTAATTATTAATTAAAAAAATTGCGTTCGTTTGACGTTTTAAATCGTATTATATATGACGGGACAAAAGGCTGAGCCTTTACCCTTTTAGGCGTACTTGCTGAATATGGGTAAAATGCTGCGCTGTAATAAAAATGTTCCAGCCCTTACTTGAATATAACGGGAGGTGAAAAAATGGACAGGCAGGAAATACTTGCCGAAATTTACAGACGTAATATCGACACGGTCTATCGGGTCTGCTGGCTGTATATGAAAAACGTTTCGGACACCGAGGACGCCGTTTCCGACACCTTTGTGAGACTTATGCGCTCGGGCATGGTTTTTGAAAACGAGGAGCATGAAAAGTCATGGCTTATCGTCACGGCTCGGAATATCTGCAAGGACGTACTTAAAAGTCCCCGATACAAAAACGAGCCTTTGGACGAAAATATGCTGACGGGGGAAACTCTTACGGACGAGACCCTTATTGTTGTAAAGGAGCTTCCCGAAAAGTACCGCACCGCTGTGTACCTTTACTATTACGAGGGCTACACCTGCGGCGAAATTGCAAGTATGCTGGGTACAATAAAATCCACCGTCATAAGCAGGCTGGCAAGAGGCAGAAAAATTCTTAAAAAAATGATTGGAGGCGATACTGATGAGGCTGAAAAGGGCATTGTCACAAATTAAACCCACGGAGGGTCAGAGAGAAAAAATATACGGCGATATTCTGGAGAAGCTTTCGGAAGAAACGCCCGAAGAGGAAAAGGAGACGAGAGTTGTTGTGAAAAAGAGAAAAATTATTACGTCCGTGGCGGCGGCAGCGGCGGCTGTTGTAATTGTTGGGGGAACTGTTTATGCGGCTTCTCCCGAGGTGCGGGAGACTGTAAACAATATTCTCGGCATAAACAGGCAGTCCATAGAGGAATTTTACGAAATTAGAAACGCCGAGGGAAACAGCTCCATGGAAACCGCAGGAATCAATGCTATCGAGGACGGCGTTACCGTTACGGAAAATGATTTTACCGAATTTGCCGAGGGCATACGCGCCAAGCTGGTAAGCGTTACAAACACGGGAACTTTTGTGGAGCTTCTCCTTGAATTTGAGTTTGACGAGCCTGTCAAGGCGGAATACTATGCAATAGACTATCTGAATTTCAACGTCCCCGAAGCTGTGCGGGAGCAGACTTATTCCTACGGCTACGGTTCTTTGACGGTCTCGGACAACGGCAGGATATACGGTGAAATTACAATGGACTTTCCGCAGTATATTCCCGAGGGCGAAAAAATAACGTTGGAGATTAATGCTTTAAGCGATTTGTCGGAGGGCATACTTGACGGAGAGAAAAAAATAATCGAGGGATATTACCGCACGGACTTTGTGATAGGTTCTCCCGTGAAGTCCTATTCTGTAAATGTTGAGCCTACGGAAATTTCGTGGACACAGCCTTATATGGGAGATGCTGTGGCAAAAATGGAGCTTTCGGGACTTAGCTATTCCCCGAAGAATATAAAAGTCGATCTGCGTATGCTTGAGGATTGCTTTGTGGAATATAGGGACGATCATGTTCAGACAATTTATTTGAATGCTACGGATATGTTTTATGATTATTTTGGCAGCAGCGACATTCTCCCGCTTGAATTCAAAATGTCCGACGGCACATTAAAGAACGTTCGGTACAGCGACGTTCATTCCGACGCTGTTATGGAATTTGATATGTCCGAGTTTGAGACGGAGGTAAACGTCCCAGACGAAAATTCTCCCACGGTCACAACAGTACGTTCGGACGAAATTGCGGAAACACCCTCCGCCCCAAAAAATTATGACAGGTTTAAATGGTCGCAGGATATTCCCAACGACAGACCCGCAACAGTCACTTTTGAATTTTGGGGAATTATGGACTACACCGACGTGGAAGCTATAGTTTTCTGCGGCGTGGAGATACCCATTACAGAAAAAGAATTTTAAATCGTATTGACAAAACAAACAAAACTGTGTATAATAACATCAAAGGAGCTGATCTTATGAGTACAAAGGAAATTGCATACAGTATTATCGACGGTATGAGTGATGAACAGCTTTCGGCTTTTGTTGCGCTTTTCAAAAAATCGGCAGAAGTCCCCAACAGCGAAACGCTTGAAGCAATGCGCGAGGTTGAGGATATGAAGCTTCACCCCGAAAATTACAAAAGCTATGATGATGTGGACGTTATGTTTAAGGAGCTGCTTGCGTGAAATACAATATTAAACCTACCGCAAAATTTCAAAAGGATTTGAAGCTGGTCAAAAAACGCGGATACGACACAGACAAGCTTAACGCTGTTATCAAAATGCTTGCTGACGGAAAAGAGCTTCCATCACAGTACAAAGACCATTGGCTTAAAGGAAACTTTGAGGGCTGCCGTGAATGTCATATTCAGCCTGACTGGCTGCTTATCTACGAGGTTGATAACGGANANCTNATNTTGTATCTTACAAGAACAGGCACNCACAGCGATTTGTTTGAATAATAANAAAAACCGTGACCCCCAAAAGGTCACGGTTTAATTTTTNNCAAAGCAAANAAAAACCGCAGGGNAGCGACCCCTGCGGTTTNNAATTTTTGAACANTGTANTNGCNTATATTNAAATTTGAATAAGGTCTTTGCGTAAAGGCTTACTTCTTGTCAGCGGGAGCTTCCTCNGTGCCGTAAAGCTTTGTAAGTCTTGTAAGGTAATCGTAACGATCCTTAGCGTTCTCAACTGCCTTGTTGAACAGCATATCCGCTCTTTCGGGATTCTGTCTTGCAAGCGAGTTGTAACGTACCTCGCCCATGAGGAATTCCTTGTACTTCTCGTCAACGGCGGGAGCCTTGCTGTCGAGAGTGAAAGGATTCTTGCCTTCCTTCTTAAGGTCGGGGTTGTATCTGTAAAGGTGCCAGTAACCTGCCTCAACAGCCTTCTTCTCTTCGTCCATAGCCTTGCTCATGCCTGCCTTGATACCGTGGTTGATACAAGGAGCGTATGCAATGATAAGTGAAGGTCCGTTGTAAGCTTCAGCCTCGGAGATAGCCTTGATACACTGGTTCATGTCAGCGCCCATAGCAATGTGTGCAACATAAACATAGCCGTAGCTCATTGCAATGCCTGCAAGGTCTTTCTTCTTGGTCTCCTTACCTGCCGCAGCGAACTGTGCAACTGCGCCTGTAGGTGTGGACTTGGAGGACTGTCCGCCTGTGTTGGAGTAAACCTCTGTATCGAATACGAAGATGTTTACGTCCTCGCCGGAAGCGATAACATGGTCAAGTCCCGAGAAGCCGATATCGTAAGCCCAGCCGTCGCCGCCGAATACCCACATGGACTTCTTGCCAAGGTAATCCTTAAGCGCGAGAACCTCGGAAGCTGCTTCAAGCTTGCTTCCCTCAAGAGCCTTGATAAGCTCTGCTGTAGCGGGCTTGTTAGCGTTGCCGTCGTTCATTGTGGAGAGGTAATTCTCGATAGCGGGTTTAAGCGCGCCCTTTGCGCCCTTCTGCATTTCAAGAAGCTTAGCAACAGCACGCTGACGGAGAGTGTTCTGCGCGAGGAACATACCGTAGCCGTACTCTGCGTTATCTTCAAACAGGGAGTTAGCCCAAGCGGGACCCTTGCCCTCCTTGTTTACTGTGTAAGGAGTTGAGGGAGCAGAGCCGCCCCAGATTGACGAACAGCCTGTTGCGTTTGCGATAAACATTCTGTCGCCGAAAAGCTGTGTAACAAGCTTAGCGTAAGGCGTTTCACCGCAGCCTGCACAAGCTCCCGAGAATTCGAGGAGAGGCTGCTTGAACTGTGAGCCCTTGACAGTAGTTTCCTTGAACTTCTCTGCAATCTCTTTCTTTTCGGGCAATTCCTGACCGTAAGCGAAGAGGTTCTGCTTTGCAACTTCCTCTGCAAGAGGCTTCATGGTAAGAGCCTTTTCACCCTTCTTGCCGGGGCAAACGTTTGCACATGAGCCGCAGCCTGTGCAGTCCAAAGCGGAAACTGTCATAACGAAGTTCATCTTGTCCAGACCTGCGATCTTAAGACCCTTTGTTCCCTCGGGAGCTTTAGCAAGCTCGTCGTCGGTCATAACAACGGGACGGATTACAGCGTGAGGACAAACGTAAGAACAGAAGTTACACTGGATACAGTTGTCGAGATTCCATGAGGGAACGTCAACAGCGATACCTCTCTTCTCGTAAGCCGCAGAACCCTGCGGGAATGTACCGTCGGGCATATTCTTGAATGCGGAAACGGGGAGAGTGTCGCCCATCTGAGCGTTNACAGGGATCTGGATCTTGTTAACGTAATTAACAAGGTCTTTTCTGTCGCCTGCAGCCTTAGGCATACCCATCTTGGTATCCTTGCACTTAGCCCACTCTGCGGGAACTTTGATCTCAACAATGTTCTTTGCGCCTGCGTCGATAGCGTCGTAGTTCATCTTAACGATATCGTCGCCCTTCTTGCCGAAGGAAGCCTTAGCCTTTTCCTTCATATACTTGATAGCGTCAGCCTCGGGAATGATCTTNGCAAGCTTGAAGAACGCGGACTGGAGAACTGTTGATGTTCTGTTGCCCAGACCGATCTTTCTTGCAATATCAACNCCGTTGATGATATAGAACTTGATATTNTTNTCNGCAAGGAATCTCTTNACCTGACCGGGGAGGTGCTTTTCAACCTCGTNNNCNTCCCACTGGCAGTTGAGGAGGAATGTTCCGCCGGGCTTGATNTCCTGNACCATATTGTACTTGTCNATGTANGACTGGTTGTGACAAGCAACAAAGTCAGCCATATTAACAAGGTATGTGGACTNGATAGGAGTTTTGCCGAANCGGAGNTGNGANACTGTTACGCCGCCCGACTTCTTGGAGTCGTAAGCAAAGTATGCCTGNGCGTACATATCTGTNTGGTCGCCGATGATCTTNATGGAGTTCTTGTTNGCNCCAACTGTACCGTCAGAGCCGAGACCCCAGAACTTACAAGCAACTGTTCCCTCGGGAGCTGTGTCAAGCTTNCCCTCGCTGGGAAGTGAGAGGTTTGTAACGTCGTCGGTGATNCCGATNGTAAATCTNGGCTTGTAGTCNTCGNCCTTNNNGTACTTGTCGTTCCAGTAAACAGCCTTGATCTGGTCGGGAGTTGTATCCTTNGAACCGAGACCGTAGCGTCCGCCTGCAAACAACAACNTNNTNGAACTTNNTGNCCTTNAGAGCNGCAACAACGTCNAGNTAAAGAGGNTCGCCGAGAGAGCCGGGTTCCTTTGTTCTGTCNAGAACNGAGATCTGCTGAACNNTNTCGGGGANAGCTTCNANAAGCTTGTCAGCGCAGAAAGGTCTGTAAAGACGNACCTTAACAAGACCGAGCTTTGCGCCGTATTCCTTGTTGAGGAAGTCAATTGTTTCCTCGATAGTGTCGCAGACAGAACCCATAGCAATGATTACGTGGTCTGCGTCGGGAGCGCCGTAGTAGTTAAAGAGCTTGTAGTTTGTACCTATCTTCTTGTTTACCTTGTTCATGTAATCCTCAACAACGGAGGGGAACTTGTTGTAGAACTCGTTGCAAGCCTCACGAGCCTGGAAGAAGATATCGCCGTTCTGAGCAGTACCGCGGAGTACGGGGTGCTCTGGGTTCAGCGAACGGTCGCGGAAAGCCTGTGCAGCTTTCTTGTCGAGCATATCTTCGAGATCCTTGTAATCCCAAGCTTCAATTTTCTGAATTTCGTGGGAAGTACGGAAGCCGTCGAAGAAGTGGAGTACAGGTACTCTTCCCTTGATAGTGGAAAGGTGAGCAACAGCGCCCAAGTCCATAACCTCCTGAACGTTGGAAGCACAGAGCATAGCGAAACCGGTCTGACGACACGCATAAACGTCGGAGTGGTCGCCGAAGATGTTGAGAGCGTGTGAAGCTACACATCTTGCGGAAACGTGGATAACGCAGGGAAGAAGCTCGCCGGCGATCTTATACATATTCGGGATCATCAGCAGCAGACCCTGTGAAGCAGTGTAGGTAGTAGTGAGCGCACCAGCCGAGAGAGAGCCGTGTACAGTACCTGAAGCTCCTGCCTCGGACTGCATTTCAGCAACCTTTACAGGCTGACCGAAAAGGTTCTTCTGGTTCTTTGCGGACCACTGATCGGTTACCTCCGCCATAACAGAGGAAGGGGTGATAGGGTAGATAGCAGCAACGTCTGTGAAGGGGTATGACACCCAAGCGGCAGCGTTGTTGCCGTCCATAGTTTGCATTTGTCTTGCCATTTTGGACAGTCCTCCTAAAACAAATTTGTATGATATATATATTTTGCCCCGAAGAGCTATTATATATAGTGCATACGCTGTTATTATTTTAACACAAATAAATCCTGTTGTAAAGTATTTTTTTACTAAAAAAGTTGATTTTTTCTTGTGTATTAATTCTTTTTATTGCAAATCTTGACTAATGATATATATTTTAATTTAGCGGAACAACGTTTCTGTAGGGGCGGGGTTTCCCCGCCCGATTTTGCGTAACGGCGGGACGGTCTGTATTGACATGGAGACACGTCCCCTACAAAATTCAACCCAATTGTAGGGGCGCATCCTGTATGCGCCCGTTAAAAATGTTCCGATACTGTGTGTTGCGGGCGGATATGGAATCCGCCCCTACAGGTAAATTCACCACAAATTTGTAGGGAACGGGTCTCCATATCAATACGGACGTCCCGTGTTTTCGGTATTTTTTTCACGCGGGCGGGGAGACCCCGCCCCTACAGATGTTTGTCGTTAGTACGCTAAATTAAAATTTAACCGCCCCCTGTCTTGATTTGTTAATAATTTTATGCTATAATACTCCTTAGACTGTAAAAATTTCCATAAGATTGAAGGAAGAATTATGTCAAAAAATTATGATGTTATAATCGCAGGTACGGGCGCGGGAGGTCTTTACTCCGCTATAAACCTGCCCGCAGACCTTAAAGTGCTCCTTATCACAAAGCGGGAGCTTATCCTCTGCAACTCCGCACTGGCGCAGGGGGGGATCGCCGCCGTCTATCAGCCCGAGGACGACAGCACACAGCTCCATACAAACGACACCCTTATCGCGGGCGGCTTTAAAAATAATCCCGACAGCCTTAAAATTCTCGTGAACGAGGCTGCTCACGAAATTGAAAAAATAATCTCCCTCGGCGTGGACTTCGACCGCGACGAAAACGGAAACCTCCACCGCACGCTTGAGGGGGGACACTCCCGCCGCAGGATTTTCCACCACAAGGACTCCACAGGCTTTGAAATTACAACAAAGCTTCAGGAAGCCGTAAAAAAAATGCCCAATGTGGACATTCTGGAAAACGCTCTGCTCTGCGGTCTTAAACGCACCTCAACGGGCTTTTCCGCAGATATTTCCGCGGACGGTTCTCACGAAACCTTTAACAGCCGTTACTTTATCCTTGCCACGGGAGGCATAGGCAGGGTATATGACTTTACCACAAACTCCGCCATAGCCACGGGGGACGGCATTACCTTTGCCTATGAAATGGGCGCGAATATCAAAAACCTTTCCCTTATACAGTTCCACCCAACGGCGTTCAACAATAAGCACACCCGTGAATGCTTCCTTATCTCGGAAGCGGTTCGGGGAGAGGGAGCTTACCTTAAAAACTGCCGCGGCGAAAGGTTCATGGAAAATTACGACGAGCGTCTGGAGCTTGCTCCGAGGGACGTTGTTTCCCACGCGATAGTTACCGAGGGCAGGAGGCTTGACTCGGACGAATTTTACCTTGACATTACCCACAAAGACCCCGAATTCCTGAAAAACCGTTTCCCCATGATATACAAGTACCTGCTTAGTCAGGGCATTGACATGACTAAGGACATGATACCCATTTACCCATGTCAGCACTATCTTATGGGCGGAATAAACGTCAACACCCACGCCATGACTACAATTGACGGACTTTACGCTGTGGGCGAATGTTCCCACACGGGCGTACACGGCAACAACCGTCTTGCTTCAAATTCTCTTCTGGAGGCTTTGGTTTTCGGCAGACAGGCTGCGCTTGATATTACGTCTCGTATAGAAAATAATAAAGATTACGATTTGGACAATATGGAAAGCGGCGGCTTTAAGGTCAGCGAGACCGCAGTCCCCATACCTTCGGGCATACGGACGGAAATTCGCCACATTATGCAGAAGTCCTATTTTGTAATACCCAATATGCAGGAAGCCTTGTCGGGCTTCGAGCGTATCTCGGAGATAAAAACCATGCTTGAAGAGGGCGATTTTGTAATCGACCACAACTATGTTGAGGCGAGATCTCTTGCCACGGTGGCATACCTTATATTAAAGGAAGTTATCTGACAGTTTACAGTTGATAGTTGACAGTTGACAGTTATATTCTCTGTCGGCTGTTTGAAGTCTCTTAGCTGATATGCGTTTCGCAGAGCAGCTCGGTCAGTGCCTGCAAGGTTATTTTTATCCCGCAGAGAAAGGCAATGTACTGGTTTTCTCCGTCAATTATTAGGCTTGCGCTGGTGTATTCCTCAAACAAGTCCTGATCCTCTTCGCTGAAATGTTCCTTTAATTTTTTTAACAGCATATCTTGTTTTTTCTTTGCGTCCGCTTTTTCCTTGGAGGGAGGTCGTCTGTAATTTACCTCGCAGGCGTCGGAGAAGAAAAATTCTTTTAGAAGTTGTTCCATGGTAATTCTCCTTTTTAAATATTCTTTTAATTATTATATCACACTAGGGTGATAATGTCAACGAGAAATTTCACGAATATTACATATAAATATCGCGCTATGCTGATACTTATATGTGCAACTTTACTAAATTGGAGTTTGATTTTATTGAGCAGAACAGAGGCACAAAAACGTGCTGATAAAAAATACCGAGCCAAAAAAAAGCATGACAGTACAAAAAAACAATTGAATGTAGCATTAAATGTTGACGATTTTAATATGATAGACGATTTTTGCAAAAATATG
>JAAVHM010000065.1 GCA_014799675.1 Ruminococcus sp.
CGCCGCTTGACTGATTTTGAATTTCGGGCAGAATGCGGGCTTTGCGCATAACGTTGGAAAGGGGCTTGTAGATGAGCATTGTCAATGCGCTGTTCAGCACGCCTTTAAGCAGGTTGAACGGCAGAAAACACGGCAGAAGCATTTCAGCGACCGCCTCGCGGGGCATACCCATATAAAGGGGCGTGATAAGGTAATTCCATGCCAGCATGACCGCTGTCATAAGTATGGTACTTATGCAAAGTCCCGCAAACGCGCCTTTTATTGTGTGGAACTTTTTGTAAATAATTGCCGCTGTGCAGGCAAAAGCAGAGGTGCCGATAAAGTTCATAATCGCGCCGATAGGTCCTGTGTCGCTGACGGTCACCATTTCGATAAGGGAGACCACCGCCGAGGTAATAAGGGACGCGAGAGGTCCGAACATGAAGCCGCTGATCGTGATTATTACGTCCTTTGGCTCATATTTCAGGAACAGCACCACGGGGACTTTTATCACCACCATGACAATATACGCCAGTGCCGCCATTACCGCAAGTACAACCATTTTCTTTGTATCCATGCGGGATTTGTTTTTGCTTTCGAGTGTTACAGATTTTTCCATAAGATTACCACCTTTTAATTAATAAAATATTAATAAAGCAGTCCATAACAGAAAACGTCCGCAGAAATTTCTTTCCACGGACGTACTCGCGCATTATGCCAAAATTTGGCGAAGCGTTTGTTTCTTTCATCCGGACTATACCGTCGGTTTCGGAATTTCACCGAATCAACAAGGCTAAGCCTTGACCCTTTCCGTTTGTGACTATATCAAAAAGGTTCAAAAGCTGCGCGGTAAGTAAAATATTACACACCGTTGCCTATGCTCGCGGACTTTACCGCCGGTGAGGAATTACACCTCGCCCTGAAACAGATTGCATTTATTCGATTTTTGCGGGAATTACTCCCCTGCCTCGTCATCGTCCTCAAAGTCAAATTCAAGGAGCTCGCCGCAGCCGGGACAGGTCATTGAACCTTCCTCAAGCATACCCTCGTTAAGGCAGATAGTATCGCCGCAGCTGGGACATACTACCTCGTAAAGCTCGTCGTCATCGTCATAGCAGTCGCAGTCGTCGTCATCGCAGCAGCAATCGTCGTCGATCTCATAGAAATCACGCTCGACCATGCCCAAGTCCTCGTCGATAGTGTCAACTACCTCAACAATTTCGTCGATCTGATCCTGCATATCCTCAACGGACAATGCCATATCCTGTAAAATATCAGCCATTGCGGCAATTACTTTACCCTCTTTTGTGGTCTCGTCAAGGTCAAGACCCTCCATAAGACCTTTAAGATAAGACACCTTTTCACCAAGCTTCATAGGTAATATACTCCTTTCAGAATTTTAGAAATTAAGAAGCAAGAGGCAAGAATTTACATTGTTCAAAATTTCTATATAAAAGTTTTACAAGTAATACACACTTACACGTAATCAAGCGCGCTCCATGTATTCGCCTGTTCTTGTGTCAATTCTGATAGTTTCGCCCTCGTCGATAAAGAGGGGAACTTTGATTTCCGCACCTGTTTCAAGGGTTGCGGGCTTTGTAGCGTTTGTTGCTGTGTCGCCCTTGAAGCCTGGGTCTGTCTGTGTAACAACCAGCTCAACAAAGTTGGGAGGCTCAACAGCGAAAACCTTGCCCTTATAAGAGCAAACCTTACAGATCATTTCTTCCTTAACAAACTTGAAGTTGTCGGAAAGCTCCGCGGAGCTGATAGGAACCTGCTCGTAGGTCTCTGGATCCATAAAATAGTACAAATCGCCGTCGGTGTAGGAATACTGCATATCCTTTCTCTCAACAAAAGCTGTAGGGAACTTTGCGGAGGGGTTATAGCTCTTTTCAACCACCGAACCCGAAATAACATTCTTGACTTTAGTTCTTACAAAAGCTGCGCCTTTACCCGGTTTAACGTGCTGGAATTCAACAACCTGAAGCACGTTGCCGTCCTCTTCAAAGGTAACGCCGTTTCTGAAATCGCCTGCTGTAATCATAAAATTAACCATCCTTTTAGAAATATTCTGCTTAACGCAAACATACAAAAAGCTTACATATATTTTACCACAAATTTTTATATTTTGCAAGTGTTTTTAACAAATTTATTCCAAATTGAATAAATTTTCATATAAGCTTGGCAAAAAATTACTTTTTACAAACTAAACGGGCAGAATAATCTGCCCGTTCATTTTCAATTAAGCGTTAATAATTTACAATTAATACTTACGCTTACGAGCAGCCTCGGATTTTTTCTTACGTTTTACCGAAGGCTTCTCATAGTGTTCTCTTTTACGAACCTCGGCAATAACGCCGTCCTTTGCACAGCTTCTCTTGAAGCGTTTAAGAGCAGTATCCAAGGATTCGTTTTTTCCAACACGAATTTCAGCCATTTCATTCCCTCCCTTTGCCCTGCGGCAGAGGTTTTATATATTAGGCTCGGACGGAATAATTTCCGCAGAGCCGCCATACATACTGTAACAAAGCTATAGCATTGCAGAGTATATAAGAGATAACTATATTATTATACCTCATTTATACCGTCCTTGTCAATAGCTATTGAAAAAAAACTGTACAAAAAATCAGATTTTTTTTCGGCAATGTCACATAATGCGACTTTTAAATGTCACAAGCGGAAATATCATTTCCATTTATTGGAATGCAGTTCATAATTTTTACTTTCTTTCAGAACAATTGATTGCTTCTTCAATAATATCATTTACCATGTTTGCTGTATTTGGATTTTCAAACGGAAAACAATCATGTCCTATCCACAAAGCCATTCCATTTTCGTTGCCGCCTTTTCCATTACTTCCAGTTATCATATAAACAAAATCACCACTCATGTCATCAGTTTCATATAATTTTATATCGTAACCAGACATATAGTGATTATCAAAACCCCATGCCCGATAAGAAGTTTTATCATTTTTATATATATCAACTATTTGCTTAAACTGCTCATCTGTAAGAGTTATACCACCGTTGTCTGTGACAACCGAGTATGAATGATATTTTGAAAAATTCGGCTGTTGATTAACATATAAAATGAACCCTGCTGCAAATACCAATATGGGGAGGATTATGCACAATGCTATTAATGTCTTTTTACAGATTTTCATGTCAAAGACCTCCGATTTTTTCGGAGCAGACAGCATAAAGCTGCCGTCTGCTATTTTACAACGATATTTACAAGTCTGCCCTTGACGTAAATTTCCTTAACGATATTCTTTCCGTCAATTGCCGCGGCAACGTCGGGGGCTGCCTTGGCGATTTCCAAAGCTGCGGCTTGCTCGGCTTCCGCGGGAACCATTACCTTTGCTTTTATCTTGCCGTTTACCTGCACGGCAACCTCTATCTCGCTGTCAACGCAGAGCTTCTCGTCATATTTTACCCATTCCTGCTCGTTCAGTATTCCGCCGAAAATTTTGTTATACATTTCCTCGGTAATATGTGGTGCAAATGGGTTGAGCATTATCAGCAGGGACTTCATTTCGGCTTTGTTGATACTGCCGAAATCGTACACCTCATTTATCAGGCTCATCATTGCGGCAACGGCGGTGTTGAACTTCATTGCCTCGATATCCTCGGAAACCTTTTTAATGGTCTTGTGCATGAGGGAAGTAAGCTCGGGGCGGTAATTATCGCCGTCAACAAGCTTTTCCTGCAAAGCCCATATTCTGTCAAGGAAACGCTTACAGCCTTTCATGCTGGTCTCGCTCCATGGAGCAGCCTGCTCGTAGTCGCCCATAAACAGGACGTAAACACGGAGGACGTCCGCGCCGTACTGATCTACAACGTCGTTGGGGTCAACAACGTTTCCCTTGGACTTACTCATCTTGTCGCCGTCGGGTCCAAGGACAAGTCCCTGTGCCGTTCTCTTGGCGTATGGCTCGTCGCAGGGGACTTCTCCCTGATCGTACAAAAATCTGTGCCAAAATCTGGAATAAATCATATGGCGGGTAACGTGTTCCATGCCGCCGTTGTACCAGTCAACTGGCATCCAGTACTTCAATGCTTCCTGTGAAGCGAAAGCCTCGTTATTGTTGGGGTCGCAGTAGCGGAGGAAGTACCATGATGAACCTGCCCACTGGGGCATTGTGTCGGTCTCACGCTTTGCGTCGCCGCCGCACTTTGGACACTTGCAATGCACGAACTCGTCTATTTTTGCAAGGGGGCTTTCTCCGTCAGTACCGGGCTGGAAATTCTCCACGGGGGGAAGCTTCAAAGGCAATTCGTCATAGGGAACTGCCACCATGCCGCAGGTTGGGCAATGTACGATAGGGATAGGCTCGCCCCAGTAACGCTGGCGGTTGAACGCCCAGTCTTTCATTTTATACTGTATGCCCTTTTCGCCGCAGCCCTTTTCCGCAAGGACTTCCAGCATTTTTGCGATAGCTTCCTTTTTGTTGGCAATGCCGTTGAGCGCGCCCGAATTTACCATTTCGCCGTCGCCTGTGTAGGCTTCCTTGGAAATGTCGCCGCCCTTGATTACCTCGATAATGTCGATACCGAATTTCTTGGCGAAATCATAGTCTCTCGTATCGTGGGCGGGAACAGCCATAATTGCGCCTGTGCCGTAGCCCATCATTACATAGTCGGAAATATATATGGGAATTTCCTTGCCTGTAACGGGGTTTACCGCTGTAAATCCGTCTATCTTAACGCCTGTTTTGTCCTTGACAAGCTGTGTACGCTCGAACTCGCTCTTCTTTGCACACTCGGCTTTGTAGGCGTCCAGCTCGGCAATGTTGGCAATGCTGTCTCTGTACTTTTCGATAATGGGGTGCTCGGGGGCGATTACCATAAATGTCACGCCGTAGAGGGTATCGGGACGTGTGGTATAGATACGGAGCTGCTCGCCGTTTTCCTTAATAGAAAAATTTACGAACGCGCCTGTGGACTTGCCTATCCAGTTCTCCTGCTGGAGGCGGATATTGGGCAGGTAGTTTACCTCGTCAAGACCCTGCAAAAGCTTTTCGGCGTACTCTGTAATACGGAGATACCATACTTCCTTGGTTTTCTGCACTATCTCGCTGTGGCAGATGTCGCACTTGCCGCCCTGTGAGTCCTCGTTGGAGAGGACTACCTTACAGCTTGGGCAATAGTTTACCAAAGTCTTGTCTCTGAAAACAAGACCGTTCTCGAACATTTTCAGGAATATCCACTGTGTCCACTTATAGTAATCCTCGTCGGTGGTGTCAATTACCCTTGACCAGTCAAAGGAAAATCCCACGCGCTTTAGCTGATTTGTAAATTTTTCTATATTTTTGTCGGTAACAACTCTCGGGTGCACGCCTGTTTTTACGGCGGTATTCTCGGTAGGCAGACCGTATGCGTCAAAGCCTATGGGAAACAGGACATTATAGCCCTCCAGACGGCGTTTGCGGCTTACCACTTCAAGTCCGGAATAAGCCTTGATGTGACCAACGTGCATACCTGCTCCCGAGGGGTAAGGGAACTCAACGAGGGCGTAAAACTTAGGCTTTTTGCTGCCTGTTTCAGCCTTGAATGTGCCGTGCTCATCCCAGTATTGCTGCCATTTTTTTTCGGCAGCGGCGTAATCGTATCTTTCCAAAATGATCAGTCCTTTTCTGTAATTTCTTGTTTATTTAAAAATATTTTATAATATTTTATGTACTTTGATTTTTTTGTACCTTACCGCAAAAGCTGTCCCCGCCGCGATTGCAGCCGCTATGCACAGAACGCTTAGCCATGTCGGATACACGTACAGATCCAAATTGTAATCCCACGGTATAAGCCGTTCGTAATTAAGTCTGTTTATCATTACTGCAAATAAATTATGCGCCGAATGAGCAAGTATGCAGTAAAACAGATTATTCGTCAGAAAATATATGACCGCTAACAGCAGTCCAGCAATGACCGTATCGCCGATATAAAAGCCAGACGGCAAATGTGCTGCCGCAAACAGTATTCCCGATAAGAATATTTTAGCTGCTGCGTTCATATTTTCAAGCTGCAAAAAGCAAAGCTTGCGGAAAAGCAGTTCTTCCATAACGGGGATAAGCATGGCGTTTTTTATTATTGAAAAAGCAAAGCCGAGTATGCTTTGATATTCCTCTATATAGCTTGGGATGAGCGGAGAATTTCCACCGAAAATCAGTCTTGCAATGGTATAGTAAGCAACAGGATATGCCATAAAAAACACGCAAATGAACACGCAGAAAAGCTTGTCCGCAGTGTCTTCCGCCGCTGTGCTTTTCTTTTTTATCAGCCTTATCAATACTGCTGTCGAAACAACGTATCCTACCAAATCAGAAGTAAATGCGGTGATATCGTTATTTAACTCAAATGCGGAAAAAATGATTTTCAAGCCAATCGGCAAAGCCCCCGCAAGCAGAAATATCACTATAAACCAGCCTAAAAATTTGGCTGTATTTTTGACGTGAACCACTCTAAAAGCACTCCTTTTGTCTGCTGCGCCTATGTTTATGTAAGATTTACTCGATATTCTCCAATTTATCGGAGACCTCATGAAAATACGCCCTTGCGTTTTTGCTGAAAATAAGGGTAAAAAGGGCGATAACGTCAAGCAGGGCAATTGCTCCCAAAACGGGAAAAACCCCGATATACGGCACAGGCAGAACTGCGCCGTACTTACGGAAAACAAAGGCTATTACCGCAAGCACGGGGAGGTCTGCGATACGCAGGATCACTCCGACGTTGCGGGCGGTAAGGCTTCCCCGCTTTATGTGGTAAGCCGCCGCAAAGCCTATTGCCGCCATAAGAATATTCAGTGTGAACAGCGACAGCGCAGAAATTACATAACACAATGCAGATACCAATGCCGCTGTTTTTCTGCCCTTGTCTGCTGCTGAGGTCATTGCCGTTCATCTCCTTTGAGGAAACATATTATACGTTACAGATATTTTGATATATCCACCTCTGCGCCGTCGCTCCAGAGACGTTCAAGATTATAGAAATCACGCATTTCCTTATTGAAAATGTGTACCACTACGTCGGAATAGTCCAGAATTATCCAGTTTGAACCGTTATTGCCCTGAACCTGTCTTGGCTCTATGCCCTGCTCTTTCAGACGGAATTCAAGCTCGTCCGCAAGAGAACGGGTATGGGTGGAGGAAGTGCCGTTTGCTATTATGAAATAGTCGGCAATTATAGTCAGGTCTTTTATGCCGATGACCTTTATATCCTCGGCTTTTTTGGTATCGAGGGTCTTTACCGCTGCGGAGAGAATTTCTTCCTGTGTCATTTTACACCTGTCCTTTCTTTATCTTTCTCTTTCTTTTTTATGGAAATATAATAGTTGTAAGCTTCTATAGTGTGGATTGGCAGCATTGAGCCTTTGTTCACAACGTCCGTTACGGAAAAGCGGAGGGCTTCAAGCATTGCCTTTTCTATGCTCTGATAGGCGTTCTTACGCATTTTTGAGACGTCCTTGTAATTTCTGTCGGCGGAAATAAGGTCGGCAAGATAAATAATTTCCTCAAGTCTGCTCATGCCTGCTCGTCCAACGGTATGGTATCTTATGGCGTTGAGCATATCCTCGTCGTATACGTTAAGAGCCTGCTCGGCGTACCTTGCTCCCGCAATTGCGTGGTGAAGCGGCGGGGTAGCAATTTCCACCTGTGTAACGTTCCTGTCGGAATTTTTTACCATAGCAAGCTGCTCGTCCTTGGGTATCTCCTTGCAGATATCGTGGAGAAGTCCCGTTATATAAGCCTTTTCGGGGAATTTATAGTTATAGTGTTCCGCAAGCTTTTTAGCTTCCGCGGCGACGTTAAGGCTGTGCTGATACCTTTTTTTGGAAAGCCGTATATCGAGAATATCCTTGATCTCCTCGGCAGAGTACATAAAAACACCTTCTTAGAAGCAAGATTTTCAGAAGCAAGAAGCAAGAACAAGTAAAAGCAAAAATCTTGCCTCTTGCTTCTTAAATTCTTTTTAGCATAGTAAAATTTTCAAGCGATAAAAAGATTACACAGCAAATTCAATCGCTGTACAAATTATGTTCTTGTATATATTTTACTACATTTTGGGGAACATAGCAAGATATATCGGAAGAATTTTTAATTTTTTTACGAATTTCCGTTGAGGAGGCTTCAAAGGTATCTATGGGGACGACTGTCACGGAGCCGTGTTTTTTCAGAATTTCCGCCTGTTTTTCAAGCTCCGCCATGTCCTTTTGACCGCTTTCGCGGGAAGCGGCTATAAGTCCGCAGATGGAAAGGATTTCCTCAAAATTACGCCATTTATGAAACGACAGAAGCATATCGCTGCCGATGATGAGAAAAAGCTCGTCCTGCGGGTACTGTTCTTTCAAATGGCGGACGGTGTTTACCGTATAGCTTACGTCGGGCTGGGAAATTTCGTAGTCGCTGACGGTAACATATGGCACGTCCTCAAAGGCAAGCTTACACATTTCAAAACGCTGTTTGCCGCTTGCGGGAATTCTTTCCATATTTTGTTTAAATGGGGAAATTCCCGCGGGCATTATTATTATTTCGTCAAGCCCGACCTTGCTGTAAACCTGTTTCACGAGATTAATGTGTCCGTTATGGACTGGGTCGAAGCTTCCGCCGAAAACCGCCCTGTTCATTACTTTGCTTTAAGGTCTATTTTCGGGTTCTGGGGATTGCGCTTGAAAAGCACGAATTTGTTCCCTATGACCTGAACGACCTCGGACTTTGTTTTTTCCGCAAGCTCGTTTGCCGCCTCTGCCGGAGAGAGTGGGCTGCCGTCCTGCACTTTCATTTTTATAAGCTCTCTTGCTTTCAAAGCGTCGGAGACCTGCGTCACCAAGGTGTCGATAATGCCGTTTTTACCCACCTGCAAAATGGTGTCCTCGGTCTGGGCTATGCTCTTTAAAATTGATCTTTGTTTGCTTGTCATTTTTATCATTCCTTTTTATACTTATTTATAATTTATTCAGCAAAAATATATCTAATTGGGCTTTGGTCACCTTTTTTAAAAATGTTTGCAACCGATTTATTCTTATATTTTTTTCTGATGTCATCGGAAGCAATTTTTCCAACAAATTCATACCTGCATTTTCTATCTTTATCATTATTATCTATTTTTCTGCACATCATTGTTGAAAATGCGGGAAACCATTCTGCAATCTCATAAACCTCCAATACCATTCCATAATAGACCGCCAACGCATATTTTATCTTTTTAGCTTTCTCCAAATTAACTCTCCAATGTCCTCTTGTTGCTTCGTATAATTCATAAGGCGTTATGTCGTTATGATATAATTGATTTATGCGAATGAGCATTACATTTTCATCGAAATTTTCAATATCTATCTCCTCAACATTATATCTGGACTCAAGCAAAGAAACCTCTATTTTACCGTATATGCCCGAATTATGTCCCCTTTGTTTATTGGTAAGATTTTCTACTCCAATCAAGTCAATCGCTGCCGCCTCGACTTTAAGCGCGGTTTCCTCATCTACCCCATGAACAAGAATTTCAATAATCGGTTGTTTTCCATTTTTTACAAGGCTTTGAATATACATTGTCTTTTTACTGTCATCATTTAAAAACAAATGATCAAATACTCTATTTCCCTTGCCTTTACCTACATAAAAAGGTTTATGAGTATCTGGATCAGAATAAACATATACATAATATCCCAGTTCGTCTATTGTTTTCTTTGAAAATGACATCAACATTCTATCACTCACCCGTTTCTCTTTTTATCAGCCGTAAAAGCCGCGGTCTGTTATACCGCTGGATTATCACGAAAATCATATCGAGCGCTGCCGCAATCAGGGAGGTTATAAGAAACACGGGCAAGACCCCGACTGCCAGCGAAAACAGCAGCGGCACAAAGCTTGCTATAACGTTGATCTCGTGGACTATTTCCGCCTGACAGGACGCTCCCAGAATTTCTTCGGTGCTGTGCTTTTCAAGCGAAAAAGTATCGGGATTATAGGTCGGCATTTTGTTCTTCCACTTTTTCACTCCAAGCCTTTTGTACAGTCCCGCTTCAAAGGCTTTCGGCTGAAACCACGGCTTGCGGTAATTCATTTTATTTCTGAACGCCGCCTGCATAATTCCGCCGATTAAAAGACGTACCGCAAAGTGATAAAACACGGTATAGGACGTTATTTTCAGCGACATAAAAAATAAATTCGGCAGGAATTTATTCAGAATGGTGAAGATAATTCCCGCTGCAAGGCTGACCGCTGCGGTGATTTGCATGGACGATCGCGCTGTCGGTTTTTTCATGAAAATTCCCCCGCAATATTTTCCCTTATTATAGCATATATTTTCCTGCAAGTCAAATTGATAATACGAATATCATTTATTAAAGTATTTTACACCGCATTGAGAAAAACCTTTTAATATAGCTTTTCCTGTTTTCCATTGTCCTGTCGTTACCGTACAGTGAGAATATTCTGTTCGGGCAAATTCCGCAGGGAAGCCGCTTTCGCCGTATATAAACTCATATGTGTATACAGCTTTAGGATTCATAAACGGCGTACTTAGCATATACTCAATATCTCTGCCGCGCCAGTTTTCATATAACGGATCATCATACATCATTATCTTTTCGGCTGTATTAAGCTCACGCATGACCTCCGCGGAAACAATGTGTTCTCCCTCATAAAAATAAACGCAGCAGTCTATAACGGGAACAGAATATCTGTGCATATCTGCAAAGCGGTATTCGACGGGACGATGTTCTTCGTCGTATATTGTTTCGTATAATTCAATAAGCTTGCCGCCGCGCAATGGAAATAACGCACAGATAAGAGAGGTGTTCTCGTATACAAAAAATTCCTCGATAGCAGGGTCGCCGTAATTGTCGAAACACACGGAATAAACGGGCTGATCATTTTTATAAAAATGCTTGGAACGAAAAGCCTTTTTCTTAGGCTCTGATTTGAAAATTTTCCGTTCACAGCCCTTAATTTCAAAATCGAAGATATAATCCTCACGGTGCGGCTCGGTATGTCCCTCCGCCCATATTGTTTCATACTCGGCAGAAGCATCCACAGCATTTTTTAAATCGTAATATCTGTTCTTGTACCGACAGATAAGTTCCTCCATGTCAGCAGTTATCTGCCGAAGTACTTCTTCTGTAAAATACATAAAATTTCCTCCGCAATGAATTTTTTAAACGGAAATTTCGTCAAGGGAAAGCGTTGCCACGGCGTTGAGACTTTCATCTGCGCGTCTGCCTGCGAGGTAGTCGTAATACGCCTGACAGCCTATCATTGCCGCGTTGTCGCCGCAGAGGTCTAGCCTCGGCATATAAAGTCGGAAGCCGTTTTTTTCCCCCTGGGCTTTTAACATTCCGCGGACGGCGGAATTTGCGGAAACTCCCCCTGCAAGCGCAACGGTTTTGTAGCCGTACTCCTTTGCGGCGGCTATGGTTTTCTGCGTAAGAATTTCCGCAACGGTCTGCTGAAAGGAAGCCGCAAGGTCGTTTTTGTTTATGGTCTCCCCCTTTTGCTCGGCGTTATGGGCAATGTTTATAACCGCGGTTTTCAGTCCCGAAAAGGAAAAATCGTACTCGTTTCCCGCAACCTTTGGGTGTGGCAGCGGATAGGTTTTTGGATCACCCTGCTGCGCCGCCTTGTCNATATGAACGCCCCCNGGGTANGGGAAACCAAGNACNCGGGCGGCTTTGTCGAAAGCTTCCCCNGCTGCGTCGTCGCGGGTTCTGCCGANAACGTGNTACTTTGTGTAGTCNGNGACCTCGATAATGTGGGAGTGTCCCCCGCTTGCCACAAGGCAGAGATAGGGGGGCTTTAGCGTGCTGTCGGTGAGGTAGTTTGCGGCGATATGTCCCGCTATATGATGTACGGGAATAAGGGGTTTTCCCGTTGCCATGGCAAGTCCCTTGGCGAAATTCGTGCCGACGAGAAGCGCGCCGATAAGCCCCGGGGCATATGTTACGGCAAAGGCGTCCATGTCCGCAAGGGTGCAGTTTGCNTCGTCGAGGGAGCGTTTTACCACGTCCAGAATATTTTCGCAATGCCGCCGTGAGGCTATTTCGGGGACTACCCCGCCGAATTTTTTATGCTCCTCTATTTGCGAGGAAATTATGCTTGAACGGACGGTCAAGCCGTCCTCCACGACTGCCGCCGCGGTCTCGTCGCAGGAGCTTTCTATTGCTAATATCTTCATTTTTTATCAGTCCTTTTTTGCAATTATAATTGTTGTATTTTCAACTCGGTACACCTTTTCCGCACTTGCAAAGCCTGCCGCTTTGAACATTTTTATTTGATTTTCGATTGTGCATGGCGTGTCGTAATGATAAAATTCGTTTTCGGGAATGTTCAGTTCCTTTCTTATGCGGGAATTTTCTGCGTACCAATGATCTTCTTCCTCCTGCGTTTCCACCATGTAGTCGCACTCGATATACACGCCGCCGCTTTTCAGAGAATTGCGGATTTTCTCATACAGACCGATTTTCATTTCGTGGCTGAAATGGTGCATGGTCTGAAATGAAATTGCCGTGTCGAAACGTTCCCGACCCAGATCGGTACTGAAATAATCGCCGTTTATCAGGGTGATATTTTTATCAGAATATTTTTCGGAAAGTTTTTTAAGCATTGCTTTGGCAAGGTCAATTCCCATGACGGAAATTTCGGGGAAACGCTTGAAAATCCCCTCCAATTCAAGACCTGTGCCGCAGCCTAAGTCAAGGAGATTTTCCGTGTTGTTGGGAACAAGCTCCGCCATTTTTCCGTAAGCCTCGCGGCAGCCCTCCACCTCGTTCAGCATATGCTCGTCGTAACCGTCAACGCGGGCGGCGAAAAATTCGTCCATTTTTTCCATAAGTTACTCCTAAAATAATGCGGAAAACCCCNCAGGGCTTTCCGCATACGATTATTTTTTTTCAAACTCACTGTACCTGTTCAGCAGTTCAAGGGGAAATGGCGGCGACGCAAGCGGCTTTACCGCTATCGACATAAGCTTGACAGGGTCGTCGTCCGCGGCAATGCGGTTTGAACTGAGCGTACCGCACCGTTTACACCTGTGAATTACTGCCCACTCGCCGTTTTTCCGCACCCACACTCCTATAGGCTCCATAACGCCTCCGCAGTCCGCGGCACGGTCGCCGGGTTCTACATCAAGGTGTACGCTTGAAAGGCACACGGGACAATGGTTTCTGTGCTCCGTACCTGCTCCGTCCGAGGAAACGATCGTCCCGCAAACACGGCAGGTAAAGGTTGAATTTTTGCTTTTATTTTTACTTTTATTCATTTTAATTCCTCCCAAAATAGCGTACCTATGGGAGGCTATCGTTAACTCGGTGTTATCTGCGATAAACCTCCCGAGTAACTGCTATTTGCCCTATATGGTTCATCATATAACATTCTCCTTTCCGAATTATTGTGATGTGCACTTCACGACATTATTTTAACATAAAATGCCGTTTTTGTCAACATAAATTTTTTGTCATCAATACGGCGTTTTCNCGCGGGTCTNGGTAGAAATTTTTACGCAGTCCCACACTCTGAAAGCCTGTTTTTTCGTACAATTTTATTGCGGGGGAATTGCTTTCCCGAACCTCTAAATTTACGGCTTGCACCTCGTCGGGAAGCGCNGAGAAAAATTCCTCCAAAAGACGTTTGCCNACGCCTTTTTTACGGTAATTCTCAGAAACCGCAACGCTGTAAATATCCGCCGTGTCAAGGAGGTAAACGCCTGTTATAAATCCGCAAAGAACGTCTCCGCAGAAAGCCGCAAGAGTTACCGCTTTTTCGTCCTCTAAAGCCGCCGCGAAAGCNGCTTCGCTCCATGGCTGGGGTATGCTGTTTTTCTCAATTTCGGCTATTTGCGGGACGTGGCATTGCTCCGCTTTTTTGACAGTAATTTCACTCATTGCAGTTTTTCACGACCTCGCCGCACAGCTCCCGCAAGTCGGATAAGCTGTTTAATTTTCCGCACTTATTTCGGAGCGCCGCCGCGCCCGGCATACCCTTTAAGTAGTAGGCGCACTGCCGCCTTGCTTCGCTCATGCCGATACGTTCGCCCTTGTACTGCACCGCAAGCTCAACCTGTCGGCACATCATTTCAAGNCGTGCTTCAAGGGTGGGTTCGGGAAGAATTTCCCCTGTTTCAAGATANTGCCGCACNTGCGAAAANATCCACGGTTTACCGTAGCTTCCCCTGCCTATCATNACNAGGTCGCANNCTGTTTCACGNTACATTGCCGCCGCTGTCTCGGGNGAAGTCACNTCGCCGTTGCCGATAACGGGAATTTGCACCGCCGCTTTGACTTGGCGGATAATTTCCCAGTCGGCTTTGCCGTGGTACATCTGATTTTTCGTCCGACCGTGGACGGCTATTGCTGCCGCGCCTGCCTGCTCCAAAGCTTTGGCAAGCTCCACGGCATTGACGTGGTTTTCGTCCCAGCCCTTGCGAATTTTTGCGGTTATGGGGACGGGGACGGCTTCCGCCGCGGCTCTGACGATTTCCGCCGCAAGGTCGGGATTTTTCATAAGGGCGGAACCTGCGCCGTTGCCCGCGACCTTTGGGACGGGACAGCCCATGTTTATGTCGATAATGTCGGGGCGGTACTCCATAAGCCTCTTTGCCGCTTCGGCGATAAAGTGAGGGTCGTCCCCGAAAAGCTGGAGCGCATAGGGTCGCTCGCTTTCAAGGACTGTACAAAGCTCCTCGGTCTTGCGGTCGGAGTAGCAAAGTCCCTTTGCGGAGATCATTTCCGACACCATGTACGCCGCGCCGTTTTCCTTGCAGAGCGCGCGATAGGCTCTGTCCGCAACGGAAGCCATTGGCGCAAGGGCGGCGGTTTTTTCGATTTTCACTCCGCCTATTGAAATGTAGTTCATAGTTCTTGCTCGCTTTCGGATTGCTCGATTGCTTCACGGATAATAGCATTTACTTGCTCTGCTGTATCGGATTTATCAAACGGAAAGCATTTATCTCCTATCCATAAACACATTGTTTTAAAACCGTCACCCTTGCCGTTAGTACCTGTAACCATATGAACATAATCTCCACTCATATCATTTGTTTCATATAATTTTATTCGTACTCCGTTCCTTTGATAATCATCAAGCCAACCGCCCCTGCTAAGTTTATCTTGTTTATACACATCAACTATCCGCTTAAACTGTTCGTCTGTAAGCGGTACATCATCAAAATTACCGTAAAAATCATCCACTACATATGAATGATACTTTGAAAAAATTGCATATGGATTATTATTACACCACCATACACAATACAACGAAATTGCTAATATAGAAACGATTATGCACAATGTAACTGCTATTTTTTTGCTTATTTTCATGCTGAAATCCTCCTATGTATTTTTATCTCGGAGGGCGGGAAAAACCCGCCCATGCAATAAAAATCAGGTCTTAGCTTCATACCATGTTTTTCCTTTGGAAACGTCCGCTGTGAGGGGAACGTCAAGGGTCGCGGCGTTTCGCATTTCTTCGCCGAGGACGGCGGCGGCGCGTTCTGCGTCCTTTTCGGTCACTTCTATGATAAGCTCATCGTGTACCTGCAAGATAAGACGTGCTTCAAGATTTTCCGCTTTGAGCCGCTTGTAGACCTTTATCATGGCGATTTTGATTATGTCCGCCGCAGTACCCTGCACGGGGGCGTTCATTGCCGCCCGCTTGCCGAAAGCCTGAACGTTTTTATTGGAATTTTTAAGCTCGGGAATTGGTCTGCGGCGACCGAACATTGTTACCGCATAGCCTTTTTCCTTGGCGTTTGAAACGGTTTCGTCCATAAAGCGGGAAACATTTGGGTACTTGGCAAGATAATTCTTGATGTACCTGTCCGCCTCGGCGACGGTTACGTCAATGTCCTTTGAGAGAGAGAACGCGCCGATACCGTACACAATTCCGAAATTTACCGCCTTTGCCGCGCGGCGCATTTCGGAAGTTACCATATCAGCGGGCATATCGAAAACCTGCGCGGCGGTGGAGGTGTGGATATCCATGCCGTTCGCGAAGCCCTCCTGCATATTTTTGTCGCCACTCATATGGGCAAGAATTCGCAGTTCGATCTGGCTGTAGTCAGCGTCCAAAAGGGTGTAGCCCTCGTCCGCAACAAAGAATTTACGCATATTTCTGCCAAGCTCCGTACGGACGGGAATGTTCTGCACGTTTGGCTCGGCGGAGGAAATTCGTCCCGTGCGTGTCTCGGTCTGCTTGAAAAGGCTGTGTACTCTGCCGTCCTCGGCAACGACTTTGAGAAGTCCCTCGACATAGGTTGAATTAAGCTTTGAAAGCTGGCGGTACTGCAAAATCAAGTCCACAATTTCGTGCTTGTCACGGAGATTTTCCAGAACGTCCGCATTGGTGGAGTAGCCTGTTTTGGTTTTCTTGCCTGTGGGAAGTCCCATTTCCTCGAACAAAACAACGCCAAGCTGCTTCGGCGAACCGATATTGAACTCGTGTCCCGCCATGAAATATATCTGCTGTTCTATGCCTGTCATTTCCTCGGTAAGCATTTCCCCAAAACGCTTTATGCCCTCGCTGTCAACTCTTACGCCGTAATGCTCCATGCTTGCAAGAACCTCGGTGAGGGGCAGTTCTATCTCGTTCAGAAGCCATGTCATGCCCTGCTTTTCCACCTCCGCAAGCATTACGGGGGCAAGGGCTGACAGGGCGGCGATTTCTGAAAATTCTCCCAGCTCGTCATAGGTGGGAACGCCGTACTCGGCGCACATTCTCTCCACGGAATATTCCGCGGAATTGGTGTTCAGGACGTAACCAAGAATGTCCGCGTCGGCAATTACATTTTTCAGCTCCCTGCCGTTTTCAATGCAGAAGCGGTACACGGGCTTTGCTCCCACCGTGATTTTTTTGCAGTCGGAGGCGAGGAAATCAAGCTGCATTTTCTTGTCCGAAACGGTATAAATTTTTTCACCGTCTGTTGGGAGAAGCTGCATTATTCCGTCTTTTATAAGGAAAACAGCTTCCGCAAATTCTGTGATATTTCCCGAAAATTCGCCTGCGGCGGTGTAATTTTTTTTGGTCGGAACATTGGAGGTCTTAACGGTTTCTGTAACCGCCGAGGGCTTGATTTTGAGACGTTCCAGCAGCTTGAACATTTCAAGTCCTGTCAGCAGGGAGGACACTTTTTCCTCGTTTACAGAGCCGATCATATACGCTTCCGTATTCATTTCAATCGGGGCGTTTTTCACAATTGTTGCAAGCCATTTGCTTTGTTCCGCGTCGGCTTTGCCCGCTTCAAGCTTTGTCAAAACGGATTTTGTGGCAGTTACGCCGCCGTTTTCCAAAGCGGAGTAAAGCTGCTCAACAGTATGATGATCTTTTATAAGCTGTGTGGCGGTTTTCTCGCCGATACCCTTAACGCCGCTGATGTTGTCGGAACTGTCACCCATTAAGGCTTTCAGGTCGATAAGCTCAATTGGCGCAATTCCGTAATCTTCGGTAAATTTTTCCTCGTTGTAGCGGACTGTCCCCTTTGTTGTGTGAAGCAGGACGGTCACGTTGTCGTTGATAAGCTGGAGGGAATCCCTGTCCCCTGTGAGGACATAGCACTCCCCTTTTTCGTCGGTGCAGAGCTTTGAAAGCGTTCCCAGAATATCGTCCGCCTCGAAGCCCTCGCACTCGACGATTTTTATTCCGAGAGAAGTGAGAAGCTCCTTGATGATCGGCATTTGCTGGGCAAGCTCTTCGGGCATACCATGACGGTTGGCTTTGTAGCTTTCCACCGCCTTATGGCGGAAAGTAGGCGCGCGCAGGTCGAACGCAACAGCCACGCCGTCGGGAGAAATATCGTTCACCACCGAGAGGTAAATGTTCATAAACCCCGTGACTGCGTTGGTGTAAGTGCCGTTTTTATTGGACAGCATTTTTATGCCGTAAAAGGCGCGGTTCATAATGCTGTTGCCGTCAATTGCAAGAAGCTTCATAATTAATCCTCCTATTAGAAAATAGAGATTAGAGGTCAGAAAATAGAATTTGCGGCAATTCTAACTTCTTACCTCTATTTATTTTACATTTAATTGTTAAAAAATTCCTTTAGCTGTTTCAGGGCATTGGCGCGGTGGCTGACCTCGTTTTTTTCTTCGGCTGAAATTTCCGCAAAGGATTTTTCGCCGTACATAAATATCGGGTCGTAGCCGAAGCCGTTTGTACCTCGGTTTTCATAGCCTATTTTTCCGAAAACCTTTCCTGTGAAATAGCGGGCTTCTCCCGTTGGGTCAATATAGCAGATACAGCAGGTGAAATTCGCTCCCCTTTTTTCGTCGGGGACGTTTTTCAGTTCCTCCAAAAGACGTTTTTTCCGCTGTCCCTCGGGGGCGTAACGTGCGGAAAAAACCCCCGGCGCGCCGTTCAGAGCGTCGACCTCCAGACCGCTGTCGTCGGCTATAACGGGAAGTCCTGTCAGGTCGAAAACGGCTTTCGCTTTCAGATATGCGTTGTCACCAAAAGTCTTGCCGTTTTCCTCGACTTCTATATTCGCTCCTGCCTCGGACTGGGAAATTACCTCAATTCCTGCGGGTTCGAGAATTTCACGCACCTCACGGAGTTTGTTTTTATTGTTTGTTGCAAGAATTATTTTCATAGGTTTCTCTCTTTTGTAAGACTTCCATTTTTCGTCCTCATACCAAGCAGTTCCGTCAAAATTATCCCAGCAAACAATAAAATCCGTGCAAAAAATTCTAAATACAGGGTAATCTATTTCAACATTTTCAAATTCAGCTACAATTTCAATCATATGCCCGCTGAATGAGTTCCACCTATCAAGTGAAAAAATAGTGCCAGGGTGATCTTCATCAATAAACTTTGCAATATATTCAGCCAGTTCTTTTTCAGTCAGCCATTTTTCGGGGACTTCACGCTCCGTACCGTCGCTGTACGTTTTATATGCTGTGCTGACTAATGAAGTAATGCGGTAATTTTTAAAGATGACCTCTGCGGATTCTATGCACATAGCTGTTTCGTGATCGTTCTGCGAATTGCTTTTCTCCGCATTTGCCGCCTCAACCGTCCATATCATGTCGCTGCCCTCAATGCGGATTTTTTTGATAAAAGCGTCGTGAAATGAAAACTCGTTCGGCTCGTTTACAGATGTGTATTTCATATATCATTCGTCCTCGCTTTTCTCGTCGTTATCTTCTTTCTTCTTTTTGCCGAAAGTGATTTCCTTGAACAAAAATCCGAATTTGCCGTCTTTCAGGCTCTTTTTCTCGGGCTCGGTATTTTGCTCTGCTTCCGTATCGTTTTCGGGAATTTCTTCCGCATTTTCCTCTGCGGGTTCTTCTTCAGTTTCCACGGGTTCTTCTGTAATTTCTTCGGGAATTTCCTCCGCCTTTGTTTCCTCCGAAATCACTTCGGACGGCTCTTCTTCGGTAATGATTTCGGTTTCTTCTTCATCGTCAAGACGTTCATAATTATAATCGAAATCGGTCTCGGTCTCGAACAGAGCGTCCACAAAATCTCTTGCGTGGAAGTCCTGCAAATCGTCAAGCTTTTCGCCCACGCCCACAAGCTTTACGGGAATTCCAAGCTCACGGTGAATGGAAATAATTATTCCGCCCTTTGCTGTGCCGTCAAGCTTTGTGAGGACTATGCCCGTAATATCGGCAGTTTCGCCGAAAAGCTTCGCCTGATTTACGGCGTTCTGTCCCGTTGTCGCGTCGAGGACGAGGAGGGTTTCAAGGGAACAGCCCTCCGCCTGCTGATTTACTATACGGCTGATTTTTTTCAGCTCGTCCATAAGATTTTTCTTGTTGTGTAGGCGTCCCGCCGTGTCGCAGATAAGGACGTCCGCTTCTCTCGCTTTTGCGGCGGTAACTGCGTCAAAAACTACTGCCGCGGGGTCTGAGCCTTCCGCGTGCTTGACGATATCGACCCCTGCACGCTGCGTCCAGACTTCAAGCTGTTCTATTGCCGCCGCGCGGAAAGTGTCCGCCGCCGCGACAATTACCTTTTTGCCCTCGTTTTTATAGCGCGCCGCAAGCTTGCCGATAGTGGTGGTTTTGCCCGCGCCGTTCACGCCGATAATAAGTATCACGGCGGGCTTTGAGGACGTGTCCAGAGCCTTATCCTCGCCAAGCATTTCGGTGATAATTTCTTTCAGCTCGTCCATAAGCTGCACTGTTTCCGTCAGACCCTTTTCCTTGACCTTTTTACGCAGCTCTCCGCAAATTTCAAGGGAGGTTTCCACGCCTATATCGCAGGTTATGAGAAGCTCCTCCAGCTCCTCGAAAAAGTCCTCGTCGATTTTTGTAAAGGAATTCATCAGGGCTTCAAGCTTGCCCATCATGGAATCCTTTGTCTTTTTTAATCCTGCCGCTATTTTACTGAAAATGTTCATTGCTGTACCTCCTCGATAATCTTTTCTGCATTTTAAATTTTACTTTTTTCCAGCACTGAAAAATATTCTTCAAAACCTTTTGAATACCTGTCGCCAAATGTTACGTTAGTAATTTTTTTGTACGGTATCTCAACGCTGTCAAACCATATTCCGTCAGCGTCGAATGGGTGAAAAATAACCGAATTCTTTTTTGCCTTTTCAATTGATCCGATATAAAACATTTCCTCATATCTGTTTTCGATAATAATAAAGCAGTTCAGCTTTTTCAACGATTTAAAAAGCTTTTTCCAAGAGGACAAATCAATATCAGGCTTTTCAATATTTTCAAGCAGCTTGTTTTCTCTGTTTATTTTAATGCATAGGTCGTCCTTGACCTCGATTTTTTTCATATCGGAAATTCGTCTGATATGAAAACCGTTGAGCAGAAAATCATTTTCCTCCACTCCCAAAAATATTTTTTCGGTGCAGTCCAAAATATAAAAATAAAGATAAAAAGTATCATATTTAAAATAACATCTGCCGAAATCATAACTGCCAAGCAAATTCCGCAGACATTTCAGCCTTTTAGATTTTTTCATTCTTCCGAACCTCCAAATGCTTTTTCAAAAGTAAAACCGCCTATATATTTTTCCGCCATTTTTGTGCAGTATTTCAAGCATTTTTTCAAGATTTTCCTTCTGATTAGGAAAGTCTTTGGCAAAAGTTTTTGAAGCGGTTTCTATCTTGATTTTCTTGTAACCCTTCTCGGCAGGAAGCTCGGCTTTTATGATACACTTCCTTAAACTTTCTTCTTTTATTTTAATTTTTCTTATAAGCGCAATATCGTATGCTTCTGTTTTGCTTCCGTTAAATAATCCCGTGGCTGAAATTGAATATTTTATAAGCAGTAATCTGTCTTTGCTTGTACAGGTGACATATCCCAAAAACATATCGTCACCGGCAAAAAATTTTTTTGTGTTAAATCCACAGATAATAGGACACAGGTTTTCCTCGCCATCCGAAAGCATTTGGGCAAACATTTCGTTTGCGTGTTGCTCGCTTAATTTTTGCTGCTCGCTGAATTTAATATTATCACCCCAAACAGCTTCATTTTTAGTAATTTTTTCACCTAAATAATTTGCCCATTTTTCGGTGTAAAAGCTGTAGTAGGAAACCGAATTTTTCTTTCGGTATTTTTCGGCGGCGGGAAGTCCGCACCACAAAAGGGACGGCAATGCTATTATCGGCAGGAACAGGGGTCCCAAAATTACCGACTGGACTGTGTGTCCGTACTCGTGGACAAGAGTTCTGTCGAAATCTGTTTGCCCTGTGAAGTTATCGGGAGCTTCCCCCTGCCGCGGTTTGCGGATAAAAATGAACATACCCATGCCGAGACTTGCGGTTTTGGAATTCCAGACTGTGACAATTGAGCCGTTCCAGAAATAGTGCTTATTTTTTAAAAACAACATGAAAATGAACGCGCCGACAATGTTCTGCAAAACGCCCCATGTCCATTGCAAAATAGTGTAAAATATTTTGTAGAGCATTGCCGTTCACTTCTTTCATAATCCTGCTAAATCAGCTTGCTTCGATATCCGCGGGAGGCTGGTCGAGACGCAGCACCCGTGATATGCCCTTTTCCTGCATGGTAACGCCGTACATAACGTCCGCTTCGTCCATTGTGCCGCGGCGGTGAGTTACCAGAATAAACTGGGTCGTGTCGGTGAAATGCCGCAGGTACTGGGCGTATTTGCTTACGTTCACGTCGTCGAGGGCGGCTTCAATTTCGTCCAAGATACAGAACGGCGCGGGCTTTATTTTAAGTATGGCAAAATATATCGCTATGGCGACAAACGCCTGCTCGCCGCCCGAAAGCAGGGAAAGATTTTTTATGACCTTTCCGGGAGGGGCAACGTTTATTTCAATGCCCGATTCAAGGACGTCGTCGGGGTCTGTGAGGGTAAGCTCCGCCTTGCCGCCGCCGAAAAGCTCCACGAAAATTTCCTTGAAATTCTCGTTTATCTGATTGAAGCTGTCGCTGAACTGACGGCGCATATTTTCGGTCAATTCCTCAATAAGCTGTTCAAGCTCACGCTTTGATGTCTCAACGTCGTCAAGCTGTTCTTTCATGAAATTGTAACGCTCCGAGACCTCCTTGTATTCCTCGATCGCGGCGACATTTACGTTGCCGAGGCTTCGGATTTTCTGCTTGACCTCGTTCAGCATTTTCTGGACGGTAAGCAAGTCCTCAACAGGCTTTGCTATCGCCTGCGCTTCGGAAAGGTACATACTGTACTGCTCCTGCATATCGGAAATTATGTTGTCGTAATTGTTCTGAACCGATTCCTTCTGACCCTCAAGACGGGTCATTTCACGGGAGTATTTTTCCTTTTCGTCGGTTAGCTGACGGATTTTTACACGTCCCTCGTTGGACTTCTGCTCCATGCTTCTGTGGGCGGTCTGTTCCTCTAAAATTTTTGCGTTTATTTCCGCCGCAGCGTCCGCAGAGCTTACAAGGGCGGCTTTCCGTTCCTCGATAAGCTTTTGCTTTTCGGCAATAATTCTTTTCTGCTCTTCAAGGTCAGCGGCAAGCTTCAGGCTGTTGTCCCCCAATGCGGAGAACTGCTCTTCAAGCTGTTTTATTTCGGAATTCAAAGCGTCCTTGTCCTTGCTGCGTTCAAGCTGATAGAGCTTCATTTCGGACATTTCCGAGGAAAGCTTTTCGCGCTTTTCTCTTATGGACGCGCTTTGCTCCTCGTTTTCCGAGGCAAGCTTTTCAAGGTCGGCAATTTCCGTTTCGCACTTTTTCAGACTGTCCGCCGCGTTGCTGACGTTATTATCGTTTTCCGCAATTTTTTCGGCAAACTGCTTTGCGTTTTTCTGCGTAGCATCAAGCTGCTGCAAGGTTTGCTCCAAAAGCGAAGCGATACGCTTTATCTCGGACTCAAAGCGAATTCTATCCTCGCCGATAACGCGCAGATCGTCCTTTGCGCCCTCTATGTCAAAGCCAAGCTTGTCGGCTTCCGCTTGAAGCTTGTCAACATTTTTCTTGACCTCCGCAAGACGTTCCGACAGCTTGTTTTTCTCGTTTGTAAGCTTTTCAATGTCGTTCTTTCGGGTAAGCACGCCGCCGCTTTTTGCCGCCGAACCGCCCGTAAATGAACCGCCCGCATTTATCACCTGACCGTCGAGGGTTACAATTTTGAATTTATAGCCGTACTTTTTGGCAATTACCGTTGCGGTGTCTATGTCCTCGGCAATCGCAATTCTTCCCAAAAGCGAGGTGAAAACGCCCGAAAGCTCCTGCTGAAATCCAACTATATCCACGGCGAGAGCGACAAAGCCTGTGCAGTCGTCCAGTCCGCGCTCCGCAAGGCGGTTGCCCTTTACGGAGGTCACGGGGAGGAAAGTCGCGCGTCCCGCCTTTGTTTCCTGCAAAAGACGTATGCCCCGCTTGGCGGTCTCCTCGTTGTCAACAACGATATTCTGCAACGCGCCGCCGAGGGCTGTTTCAATTGCCAAGCTGTATTTTTGCTCAACATTTATAAGCTGCGCGACAGAGCCGTAAACGCCCCTTAACTGTCCTGTTTTAGAGGCTTTAAGAACCTGCTTTACGGAGTGGGCAAAGCCCTCCATGCTGTTTTCCAGATCGGTGAGCATACGTATGCGCTGTTCCTTGTCGCGAATGGAAAAGCCGATGTCCTCGTACTCTTTTTTCGCAAGAGAAAGCTTTTCGGAACGTCCCTCAAAAAGCTTTGAAAGTCCCGAAATACGGTTGTTTGCTTCCGCTGTTTTTTCGTCAAGGAGCAATGTTCCGTCCTCGGCGTTTTTCTTTTCGGAAGTCAGTTCCTCGGAATATTCGCGGAGCTGTTCCTCCTGCTCGCCGCACTTGCGGAGCTGTTCCTCCAGATCGGCTTTTACGGAGCTTGCGGAGGAAATTGTTATCTCGTATTTTGAACGGTTTACATAAAGCGTGTTAAGCTTGCCGCTTACGTCGCTGTTTTTACTGTCGAAGCTGTTCTGCTCGGAAATAAGGGAGTTCAAAGCTTCCTCTGCGGCAAGATATTTTTTCTCCGTTTCTGCAATATCCTCGTCCGCTTTTTTAACGAGGGCAAGCTTTTCCTCAATGATACGGCGGTTTTCGTCCCCGGAATTTGCGGCGGTTTTCTGCTGATTTTCTATGTCTGCAATTGCTTCGTTGCAGTGGGAAATATCGTTCTCAAAAACCGCGATATCGGAGTGGAGCTGTGTATTTGAACGCTCGGAATCAAGCAGCTTTTCACGCATTTCCTCAATGCGAATTTCAGCCGCCTGCATATTATTTCGGAGCTGTTCCTCCTCCGCTTCAAGGCGGGAAATATCCGCGTCCACCGCGTCGTATTCGTTGGTGTTGATAAGTATTTTATCGGACAGGTCGGAAAGCCGCTGCTTCAAATCGTCAAGCTGTTTGACCCAGACGGTTATGTCCAGTTCCTTTTTCTTCTCCGAAAGCTCTATAAACTGCGCCGCTTTTTCCGACTGGATACGGAGAGGCTCAACACGGCTTTCAAGCTCGCCAAGTATGTCACGCAGTCTTAAAATATTTTCCTGCGCCGCGGCAAGCCGTCTTTCCGCCTCGGCCTTTTTATAGCGAAATTTTGAAATTCCCGCCGCTTCTTCAAAGATCTCACGGCGTTCTCCCGACTTTGCGGAAACTATTTCTGCGACGCGTCCCTGACCGATTATAGAGTAGCCGTCACGACCGAGACCTGTGTCCATAAAAAGCTCGTAAATGTCCTTCAGGCGGACGTTTGAGCCGTTTATCATGTACTCGCTTTCGCCGCTGCGGTAGAGCTTTCTTGTTACAGAAACCCTGTCCGAGGGTATCTGCAAAATGCCCCTGTTATTGACGATATTAAGCGTTACCTGTGCAAAGCCCACCGCCTTGCGCTGGGTCGTTCCCGAAAAGATAACGTCCTCCATTTTTGAGCCTCGGAGATTTTTTGTGGACTGCTCGCCAAGCACCCAGCGGACCGCGTCGCCTATGTTTGACTTGCCGCTTCCGTTGGGTCCCACAACGGCGGTCAGACCCTTGTGAAAGTCCAGTTTGATTTTATCGGGGAACGATTTGAACCCCTGCATTTCAAGTGATTCCAAATACATTTTATTCGTCCTTTTTTACGATTATTTCACGGTTTTTCAAGCTTTTATCCTGCATAATTTTTATGCGTATTCCCTTTTGGGAAAAATATTCTACGTTGCATTTTTTCTGTCCCGCCGCCTTGCTTACGGCGTTTGCAGCGGCGTAAACTATGTAGCTTCCGCCCGCTTCGGTTTGCTTTTCGATTTCTCTGCGGAACAATATTCCCTCGCATATCTCACGGAATGCGGGGTGGTAAAATCCTCCCAGCATTTCCCCCTCCACCGTTTCGGAGGCGTGAAGCCCAAGCTTTATCACGCGTATGCCCTTTTGCTCGAACATTTCAAGCATATCCGCACATATTTCCGCCGCCGTTTCAAAGCTGTAAGGCACGTATTCTCCGCTTTTGTAAAGCTCACCAAGCTTTGTTCCGCCAAGTATCACAACGGGGTATATTCTCACGGTGTCGGGTTTTATTTCAGCAATTTTTTCCGCAGTTTCAATGTCCTTTTCGGGGGACGATCTGTACAGCCCCGTCATCATCTGCAAGCCAAGTTCAAAGCCGTATTCCTTAATTAATTCGGAAGCGGCCCGCACGTCCTCGGCGGTATGTCCTCTTTGATTTGCGGTGAGGACGTTATCGTCCATTGACTGCGCTCCCAACTCTATTGCGGTAACACCGTA
>JAAVHM010000066.1:0-7263 GCA_014799675.1 Ruminococcus sp.
GTCAAAAAATGGCGCTTACCCCGAGATCTGCGGGATAAAATATAAATCAAACGAGAGGATAAAAAATTTTTTATGCAGTTGGATGTAGGAAAAATTTATGAGGGCAAGGTCACAGGCATTACCAAATTCGGGGCTTTTGTTGAGCTTGAGCCCGGAACAACAGGAATGGTACATATCAGCGAGGTCGCAAACACCTTTGTCAGCGAGATAAAGGATCACCTTGCGGAGGGACAAAGCGTAAAGGTAAAGGTTCTGTCGGTAAGCGAGGAGGGGAAGATTTCCCTTTCCATAAAAAAAGCTTCCGAAAATCCCAATCCCAAAAACAAGAGAAGCGGCGGAAACGGCGGCGGGAAGCGTCCCGACAACAAGCAGCCGCAGGCGGAGAAAGTCCCCCAGACCCCCGAAGCCGCATTTGAGGATATGCTCAACAAGTTCAAGCAAAGCTCCGACGAGCGCATGGGAGACCTTAAAAAGGTCATCGACAACAAAAGGCGCAGTCCGTCGAGACGAAAGTAATTTTCAGCCGCATTAAAGGCTTATACGGTAAGACACAAGCTTCTGTATCTTTGCCTGCCTGATAAGTGCGGCTTTTTATTAAAATAACGGAGGTAAACAAGTGAATACCGAGGAAAACGATATCGTAAAAATCGACCTGCCGCCTTATGAGGAGGAACAGTCTCCTTTTCCCGACGTGGAGACGGAGGTTTCCTTTGAGGAAAACAAGGAGGAAATTTACCGCAGGAATATAGAGCTTGCGGCGGAAAATAACTCTCCCGCTTACAGGGTCATGTACCCCGATAATATGGGAGCAGAGGAGATATATCCGCAGAACCGTATTTCAGCGGAAAATAAAGCTCCTGCAAAAATTTCCGACAAGAAAAAGAATTTGCTTACAGCCGCGCTATGCGCTGCAATTGTAATTATCGTCGCTGTTACAGCTTTTTCCCTTGGCAGAAACGAGCAGGCTTTTGACCTGAACGCCGCCGCTTTGTCAAACGCCGACGACAAGGCGAAAANTATGCACACGGCAGCTTCGGCGTGCATAGCGGAATTGATAGTTGAGGGCGTTGAAATTGAAGGTCACCGTTTTGAAAACAGCGGCACGGTCTTTGTTTTCGATAATATAGAAAACAATATGGCAGAGCTGCTCGGCAATTCCTTTTCGGGTTACGTTTACGGCGTGTTTGATGAGGAAACGTACCTTGTGGAATATACGCTTTGGTCTGCCGAGCCTATTCCCGAGGAATANAGGCGTAAGCTTACCGACAGCGAGCAGGAGGCTCTTGCCAAAAAGGGTATTATAATCGGGTGCTATCCCTCGGACGAATATTAAACATGGGAGTAATGAAGTATGTCTGAAAACGCAAAGCTGACAGACCCCGATATTGTTAAAATGGATTTCCCGCCGTATGTAGAGGAATATTCTCCCTTTCCCGACNTTGAGCCTGATTTCAACTTTGAGGACAANAAGGAGGAAATTTACCTCCGAAACAGAATTATTGCCGCACAGGAGCAGGTAAAGCTTCTTAAAGANGAGGAACGCAAAAGGCTTGAAAAGCAGGAAAANTTCCGNGAAATGACCGAAGCGGCTAAGGCTGCTGACAGGGCTGTCANNNCTGCNAAGANAANCCAATANNGGGACAAGCTTGTNCTGCCTGTATCAATAATTACTATTTGCACGATAATAGCTTTGATAGTTGTATTATCGGGGAGACTTTCACAGCCGTCGGTAAACAATACATTAGTTGACGAAAGTGCATGGATNGAAATGATGAGATTGATCGAAACGACAAGGACAGTTCCCCAAACGGAAACGGAAGCGGCAACGCAGGTCTCACAAGAGCCTGTTGCTGCCGAAACNGAAGTTGTGACTACAACATGGGACGAGAGAAAAATTCCCGAGGANAATTGGTAATTGTTGAATAAANTGGAGGTGAAAACATGAATACCGAAGACCCNGATATTGTTGAAATGGACTTCCCNCCCTATGTGGAGGAATATTCTCCNTTTCCNGACNTTGAGCCTGATTTCAACTTTGAGGACAACAAGGAGGAAATTTANCTGCGGAACACNGAGCTTGCCAAGGAAATAAACGAAAGGCTNGCCGCAGAGGAGAGAAGAAAAATTGCCGCGAAAAAAGCGGAGTTTGAAAANATGTACAACGACGCTTATCAGCAAGCCTACAAGGACGCACAGCAAAAGCTTGCCGTTCAGCAGCAGAATNATCCAACGACCTATCGAAGCGGCGGTCTTTTTAATTTTATTGAGGACTTNCTTTCGCTTTTCAGTCCTGACCGCACCGTTGACCTTAATAAAATGTCATGGCAGATAGTGCGGGCGTGCGTTGTNATTGCGTTCGTTATTTTTTTGATAATAGTAGGTGTCATGGGCGGATAAGAGGATACGTTTTTTTGTGTAAAACGTGTCCTTTTTATTTTTAATACAATGAACCTTTTGCGGCTGAATGGCGCAGGTTCAACCGCGACGACTGGGCAATAGACCGTTACGGAAAAAAGTGGACGGAACAGCTTCCCCACAACGAAACNCTAACTGTTGACGGAGAGACTTACGTCCATTGGTACGANTGCATTACCGATTATATTTTCTANAAAAATAAGGCAATACGCACAGACCATGCGTATTGCCTTGATTTTTTTATTCATANATNAAATCGGNNNANACNANNTGGTNNTCTATGTGATCTTCAANTTGAGANCTTANCANACTGNNNNATAAGTCCTGCCGCGTTACCGTGTTGTCNTTTGTCAGAANATATTCCTCCGACGANTCNTAAANCGCATAAGGAGACAGCTTCGGCTCGTTATATTTCATAAGATAATCATAGCTTTCAACAATTTCTTTNCCGTCCTCATACCAGCGGAGCGTGTATTTTTTTCCGTCAAAGGTCAAGTCCTGAATATACAGCGCAGGGTAATCGTTCTTGATAGATTCGTAATAATCTNGGTCGTAGCCGGACGGGTCTCCAAGAGTATAGTAAAACGCAAGCCTAACATCGGCTTTTTTGCCCGCCTCCGTCTTTGTGTAAAATGCTTCAAAAACGTCTTTTCCCGAAGTTACGTCAGAATTTTCGTGTACAACACAGCCGTCNGCCTTTGCCTGTTCAAGACTGTANTTTTCNGAAATTTCCTCCAAGGACATAACATCTGCNGACTTNTCACAGCCTGTCAAAGCNAACNCTGACAACAGCGCAAGGAACATTACAAAAAATGATTTTTTCATATTTTACCTCCAAATATTGCGGTAATTTCTGTCCTTATTATACTNTGNTTTTNCGCANATGTCAAGAAAAATAATTGGGNANCGTGNCGTNCTTTCCCGCTTTGGGATATGTTGACAAAATTATCGGGGTACTATATAATAAGTATAATATTTTATTTTGAAAAAAGCTGAGGGATAGATATGCAGATAACGATTGCGCTGTGCGACGACGACAGCGAACAGATAAAAAACCTGCGGCGGCTTATCGGCGAATGGGCGGACGGNAAGCCCTTTGCGGTAAATATTGCAGGGTATGAAAGCGGCGAGCAGTTCCTTTTTGAGTACNCCGACAACCCCTGCGATCTGCTGCTTCTTGATATAGAAATGAGTGGCATAAACGGCATGGAGCTTGCAAAAAAGCTCCGTTCCGCAGGGGATATGCTGCCGATAATTTTTATTACCGGCTATTCGGANTATATGTCCGACGGGTACGACGTTGAGGCTCTCCATTACCTTTTGAAGCCCGTTGAGACGGACAAGCTTTTTGCCGTCCTTGACAGATACGCCGCAAAACANGGACGTTCNGAGGAAATTATNCTTACCACCGCGGAGGGAGCTTGCCGAACCGCAGTTGACAGCATTGCTTATATCGAAGCTTTCGGGAGAAAAACAGCGGTGCATTTGCGGGACAAGACCGTGCTTGAATGTAACATGAGCATAAGCGGGTTTGAAAANNTNNNNGGNTTTATCCATTGNCACCGTTCCTATATCGTCAATTTNGAGCAGGTCAAGTCGATAACAAANACTGCTTTNATTCTCGAAACNGGGGAGGANATACCCCTGTCCCGACGGCTTTACAACGAGGTAAATAAAAGCTTTATAGANTTNTACACGAAACGGGAGTAATTTTATGAAATACGTTTTAATNNTNCTGATAATNNTTGTNNTTNTAATAATTTTTGCGGCGGCATTTTTCTTTNTNCGNAATTTTATTCTGAATATGATAGACAAGCGTATCGGGCGTTTCCAGAGCGAGCTTATCGAAAATCAGATACGTGAGACGCAGAATATGTACAACCAAGTCCGCGGNTGGCGGCACGATTACCGCAACCANATNCAGAACATGAAAATTTTGCTTTCCGAGGAAAATTATGACAAGCTGGACGGNTATCTNAACGAGCTTGCGGAGGACTTGAACACCGTTGACACGGTAATAAAAACAGGCAACGTCATGGCGGACGCNGTGCTTAATTCNAAGCTTACCACGGCGCAGAAAGCNAATATAAAGGTCACCGTAAANGCNGGCGTCCCCGACNATATAGTTATGTCCGACGTGGAGCTNTGCGCTGTTATGGGAAATCTTCTNGACAACGCNCTTGAAGCCTGCATGAAGCTTCCCGAGGAGGAAAGGTTTCTGCGTATTTTTATCGGTCGGATAAAAAATCAGTTTTATATTTCCGTTCAGAATTCGGCGGGTACGGTCAAAAAAATTGACGGAAAATACGTTACCACAAAGGTCGGAGACTCCCACGGCTACGGAATTTTCCGCATAGACCGCCTTGCGGGAAAATACGGCGGATATGTGAACAGACAAAATGAGGAGGGAGTTTTTGCCACGGAAATAATGCTCCCCCTGAAAACGGTTGACAGTTAAGGTATATTTATGTAGGGGCGCATCCTGTATGCGCCCGTTTAAAATGTTCCGATACGGTATGCGGCGGGCGGATACAGGATCCGCCCCTACAATAAAAAAATTTACCCGCCCCCTTGAGGGGGCTTTAATAAATTAAATATTGTTCGTATTTAACGACGGGGGTGACATTCGCCGCGGGGCGTTCCCCGCTACCGTTCGTGCAATATATCGACCGTTCGTTACAAAATCCGCACAAAAAAGAATTTTTGAGTATAATAAAAATCAAGGAAGTGATTTTTATGGTCAAAGTCAAAAAATATTCAAAAGAAAAGAAAAAGCAGGACACGGCAAATGCCCGTGCCGAGGTAAAAAAGCAAAGGTACAGCCTTATGCAGAACCTGTCTTTCGCAATGCGGGAAATATGGCGGGCGGATAAGCTTGTGGTCATTTCCTGCTTTGGGTTTGCGGCGGCTATGTTTGCCATGAGACTTGCTGACACTTATTTCCAGAAGTATGTGGTGGAGCTTGCCATTACCGGATTTGAGCGCAGGCTTATCTTCATGTGCGTTGGGCTTTTTTTGCTGAAAACGTTGAGCAATTTTATCATCACAGTAACGGAGAGATACCGCGATTTTGTGGGTTCAAGCAAGGCGGTGAACCATTTTCATTTAATGCTGTTGAAAAAATGTGTTACCACCGATTATGAAAACAAGGAACGCTGCGAAAACAACAACAGCCTAAACAAGGCTATGGACGGAATGAGGGTCGCAGGATACCACACGCCTGTAAATTTAAGGGGAAGCGTTCGGCACATTCTTGAATTTTTCACCTATTCGGCAATTCTTTCCATGTTAAGCATTTGGCTTATACCTATCGTGGTCGTGCCTGCGCTTTTGTACTATTTCACAGAGCGTCACAAAATGATGTGGATATGGAACATGACGGACAACTGGCAGATCTACGACAGACAGCTCGGTTACATCAAAAACGCAGGCGGTGACTTGGAACGCGCAAAGGACGTGCGTTTGTACAACTTTAAAGGACTTTTGGAGAAAGCCTTTTCCCGTTCCTTTAATAACCGTTACGACTGGTACCGTCAGCAGGACGCATGGGAATTCCGTCACGGCTGCGTTCAGAATTTCATTCTTTCGGCGGGTAAATTTGCGGCTTACGCTTATGTTATCTACCTCGTTATTTCGGGAAATATCGGACCCGGAGATTTTGTTGTGTACTTCAATTCCATTATGAAATTAAGCGAAGCGACCAACGACTGGTGCAACAATTTTTCGGGCTATCAGTGGATAAGCAGCAACATCGGTTACGTCAGGGACTACCTTGATATGCCCGAAAAAACCAACCGCGGCGAGGGCAGACCTTTGCCAAAGGACGGCTTTGAAATTGAGTTCAGAAACGTTTCCTATACTTATTTCGGGGCGGAAAATCCAACCATAGACGGTCTTTCCTTTAAGATAAAAAAGGGGGAAAAGCTTGCTCTTGTTGGACTTAACGGCGCGGGAAAAACTACCGTTGTTAAGCTTCTCTGCGGGCTTTACGACCCTACCGAGGGGGAGATCCTGCTGAACGGCGTTCCCGTAAACGAATACAACCGAGAGGAATATTTTTCGCTTTTTTCAGCAGTATTTCAGGACATTTCCATTTTCTCGGGTACAATTGAGGAAAACGTCACAGGCGTGGAAAACTGCGACAGGGAGAAATTTTTCAGCTGTATGAAAAACGCGGGAATTTCCGAAAAAATAGAAAGCCTGCAAAGCAAGGAAAAGTCCCACCTTGTCAGGGGAACTTACGACGACGCTATCGAGCTTTCGGGAGGCGAAACACAGAAGCTTGCTCTTGCAAAGGCGTTGTACAAAAACGCTCCCATGCTTATTCTGGACGAACCTACCGCCGCCCTCGACCCTATCGCGGAGCAGGAAATGTATCTTAATTACACAAAATTTGCGGAGGGAAAATCAAGCGTTTTTATTTCCCACAGGCTTGCTTCGACCCGCTTCTGCGACAGGATAATTTTGATTGCGGACGGAAAGATTTCCGAGTGCGGGACGCATTCCGAGCTTATGAAGCTGGACGGAAAATATGCGGAGCTTTTCAATATTCAGAGCAGTTACTATAACGACGAAAAAGTACAGAGGGAGGAAGATATATGAGCAGCGAAAAAGAAAAAAAGCTTACCTTTAAAGAAAGGCTTGGCGTTTTAAAGCGTACAATAAATGTCCTGAACGAAGCCGACCCGGGCTGTCTGTTCCGCGCGCTGGCAAGGGAGATTCCCGATATTGTAAGCGGCTATGCGGGAATATATTTTGCAGGTCTTATTGTTGACGCCGTTACCTCGGCAAAGCCTGTTTCATACANTATCACGGCGGCNNTGATAGTCTTTGCGATAGAGTTTTTTT
>JAAVHM010000066.1:7269-13763 GCA_014799675.1 Ruminococcus sp.
TGGTNAANCANATNATTTNNGCAAAAAGAAACTGTCANGATTTTTCTATGAGNGAAAATCTTAACAAGCTTTTGTGGCACAAGACCATTACGCTGGATTACTCAAAGGTGGAGGAAAATGAAACGCTGAACAAGTATCAGACCGCCAAGCATTATCTTGACGAAAGCGGCGGAATTGCCTTTCAGCTTGAGCATATTACCTATATGACCTACGGCTTTTTCAACCTTATTGTGGGACTTATTTTGCTTTGTCCCATAGCCCTTGGCAAGCCTGTCACATACGGCGGCTTTATCGGATTTGTGCAGTCGGGCTGGGGCTTTGCGGCTGTAATTGCGGCAATGATTATTGTTATTGTTATAAATTCTGCGGTACTTACTCCAATAGGCTTGAAATGCTTCCACAAATTCAATACCGACCCCAAGCTCCACGAACTGCAAAGAATAGGCGGCAATATAGGCTGGCACTGTATGCAGAATTACCGAAACGGCAAAGAGATACGCCTGTACAACGAGCAGGATATTATGGTAAGCAAGGTTTCCTACTTTCAGAACCAATTTATAAAGGGCTGGGGCGGGGTGCTGAAAACGACCACGGGGACTATTGTAGCACAGGACGTTTTGACTGCCTTGCTGACTATAATAATATATGGCTTTGCAATAATCAGGGCGGCAAGCGGCATGATAAGTCCCGGCGATGTGTTTGTGTTTGCAATGTATTTGGCAAAGGTGCAGGCAGGCTTTGACTCTTTATCGGGCAACTTTGCCAACCTTATGGAGAAAACCGAATACTGCCGGCAGGTTTTCGATTATCTTGACATTCCCGACGAAAAATACAGGGGAACTCTCCCCACCGAAAAGCGGGACGACAACGAGTACGAATTTGAATTCAGGCACGTTTATTTCAAGTACCCAAATACGGAAAATTACGTTTTGCGGGACATAAATCTCAAATGGCGCATAGGCGAAAAAATGGCTCTTGTGGGACGGAACGGTTCGGGAAAATCCACGCTGGTAAAGCTTTTGTGCAGGCTTTACGACCCCACCGAGGGGGAAATTCTTCTGAACGGTATCGACATTCGCAAGTACAGCACGCAGGAATATATGGACTTGTTTTCCGTGGTATTTCAGGATTCGGGACTGCTTTCATTTTCTATAGGCGAAAACGTTGCGGTTGATACCGAGTACGACAGAACGCTTGCGGAGGAATGCGTCCGCCGAGCAGGTTTTTCGGAACGTCTCGACGAGTGTCCCGACGGTCTGGACACCTGTCTGTACAAGGATTTCGACGAAAAGGGAGTTGAGATCTCGGGGGGAGAAGCCCAGAAGCTTTGCCTTGCAAGAGCAGTCTACAAGGGCGCGCCCTTTATCGTACTGGACGAACCCACGGCGGCTCTCGACCCTGTTTCGGAGTATGACATTTACACCAAATTCAACTCCATAGTCGGCACGAGGACGGCGGTTTATATCTCACACAGACTTTCGTCATGCCGCTTCTGCGACGATATAACCGTACTTGACAAGGGGGAAATTGCCGAGCGGGGAAACCACGACAGCCTTGTTGCGGGGGGCGGAGTTTACGCCGAAATGTGGAGCGCGCAGGCGGAATACTACAAGGACACGGCAGGGGAACTGTTCTTATAAAAAATTGCGGACGCCGTATTTGATACAGCGTCCGCTTTTGCAATGTTATATGAAGAACTTTAAGATAAGATGATTTTAGAGATATTTTACAAGCTCGTCAATAACGGGTCTTATCCATTCGTCGGAAAGTCCGAAATCCTTTTGCTTGTAATTCCACGCGCAGCGGGAAAGACCGAACTGCTCAAATGCGCCGTTTATTGCCTTGTACCATTTNAGNNCGTCCTGCGGGTCTGCCTTGTCTATNACGCCGTATTCTCCGCAGTAAAGCGCGGCGTTGTATTTTTCCGCNGTTTCCAGCGCGGGTGAAAATCTTTTCGCAAAATAATCGGCAGTAATTTCTTTNTCGTCAAAGCTTTTTTTCGCCGACACGTCCATATANTCCACCCANGACGCGCCCTGATGAGTGAAGTCNAGCGGGTCGTAGCAATGGAANGAAAGCACAACCTTTTCGTCGTAAGGCTTTACAAGGTCGGGCAAAGCGTCGGGACTGTTGTTCCAGTAACCGCCCACAATTATAATTGTGTCGGGNGCTATCTTCCNTATCCTTTCAATGCACTTGTAAATAATGCCGTTCCAAGCGTCGCTGTAGCTTTTGTCCGTGACCTCGTTCAGAAGCTCGAAAGCAACGCGNCCGCTGAATTTTCCGTAACGNTNNGCAAGCTTTTCCCAAAGCTTANAGAAACGTTCCTGCAAATCCTCGCTGTCGAAAAAGCCGTTTTCCTGCTCCCCCTTGTCAAAGGAGTAGCCTGCCGTCTTGTGCAGGTCGAGGACAAGGTTCAGCCCCGCCTCGCCGCACCATTCAACAGCGTTGTCAATGTACCTGTAACCCTCTTCAAGGGGGCTGCCGTCTTTATCCTCAACAAGGTCGTAGTCAATGGGGAGACGCACATGGTCAAGTCCCCATGAGGCTATTTTTTCGATATCTGATTTNCCNATAAAGCTGTCGTAGTGGGCTTTTTCGTGACAGCACTGGGACAGCCAGCCGCCAAGGTCAACGCCCCTTTTGTAGCCGTTAAATGTTTTCATAAAGAATTTTCCTTTCGCGTTNTGCAATTTTGTACGGCTTNACCGCACAAGTCCAGTATATATCATGTGCCGATAAAAATATACAATTTTTGTTGGACCAATGTAATATTGGTTAGTTTGAAAATTCTTCCTCAATCTTCTTGTTGGTCTCGTCAATTGCAATTTCCGCAAGACCGCCTATTGATTCTCTTGTCTGAGCCCAATCTGTGCCGTTGAAAGAAGTCTGCTTCAAGCCGTCGTCAATTGCATTTGCATAGTCTGCCTGCAAGCCCGCGTGGATATTTATAACAGGGTTTGCGTCTGTAAGCTCGCGGACGGTGTACCACATATCGACCATTTCGTCAGTCCAGCCGTAGTCTGTGCGGTACTGCTTTTCTTCGATAGCAAGAGCGTTTTCGTCCTTAGCGGAAATAAGCTTGCACTTCATGAACGCCGCTGCGCCCTCGGGGTTCTGCGCGCCCTTGCAGAGTACGTATGCGTCCATGCTTGCGGGGAGGTAATATTTGTCAGCTTCCGGGTCTTTAGGCATGGGGACGAACATTATCTCGTCAAGACTGCCGTATGCGGAAAGGTCAGCTTCCCACAAAGCCCATGTGCCGATCGGGTAGAACAATGTCTTGCCCTCGCTCATTCTCTGGGGCTGCTCTAACCAGTTGAATTCAGCCTTAGGCAGAGGCAGGTCGTCTTTTTTCAGGTCGTACATAAAGTTTTCTGCGCGCTCTATTTCAGCGGAGGTAAGATTGGTCTTAAGCAAGCCGTTTTCCGTGCTTATTGGAGCAACGCCCGTTGTCAGCAGGAAGTTGGTCTCGAAGTACCAGCCGTCGTATGCGAACTTATCTTCCTCGCGGTCGCAGTAATCAAGGCACATTTTTCTGAAAGCGTTCCAGTCCCATGTTCCTGCCGCAAGAAGCTCCGCAGGGTCGTCAAGACCGTTTTCCTCAATGGTTTTCTTGTTGTAGATCATTATGCACTTTGAGTCTGTAGTTGTTGCAACAAGGTAGTGCTTGCCGCCCATCATGTGTACGTCGGAAAGCTTCTTTGCGCCCTCTGTCCAAAGGTCGGCGTCGTTGAAGTCAAGATAATCGTCCCAAGCCTCGAACATACCATTGATAACTCTTTCGGGGAAAGTGTCGCCCTCCTGACCGGGGAAAATGTCGGGGGAGCTTCCGCCAAGAACTTGTGTGGAAAGGTCGTTGAAGCGGTTTTCCCAAGTTGTGGGTATATATTCGATCTTTCCGCCGTATTTGGTCTCAAAAAGCTCCAGAGCCGCAAGCTTAGGCTTGTTGTCGGCAGGGTTGATGTCGTACCATGACAGCCACTTGATAGTGCCGTTTTCAAGCTTCTCGTCCTCGCTTATGTCCAGCATCTGGTCTACGGCAGCCTTTTCCTCCTCGTTAAGCTCCTTGGGCGCGGTGGAAACGGTGGTAGTCTCGTTTGAAGCCGAGCCGCTGTCATTTGAACAAGCAGCCATTGTTCCCATAAGGGTAAGAGCCGATACGAATGCGATAGTTCTCTTAAAGTTTTTCATAGTAATTCCTCCTGATAATTTTATATTTTACGGTTCACTGACTGTTTGGGTTTTACCTTGTGATTATAATTTAACACATCTGCAAGAATAAAAATACTATTATTTTGTTTTTTATATCAAAATTTTGTTGCAATTTTCTTTGAAGTGTTGTATAATATTTTTAAACGGTTTTTTGATAAATTTTCATTTGCGGGGAACGCCCCGCGGCGAATGTCTACCCCCATTGTTAAATATTTATTGGATTTTATTATGTCAAGCCCCCTAGCAAGGGGGCGGGCGAATTGCCGCAAATTACATTGTAGGGGACGGGTTTCCCGTCCCACCGTTACGCAAAATCGGGCGGGGAAACCCCGCCCCTACAGAAACGTTGCCGCGATAAATTAAAATTTACATTATTATGAAAGGAGGAAAGTTTATCATGCCCCAATCCGAAAAGGAACTTACCTATAAAGCCTTTATGAACAGGGAGTACGACTTTAAACATTCGCCCTTTGAAAAGGAATTCGAGTTCTACGACTGCGTGAAAAGCGGAGATACCGAGCGCGTCAAAAAGCTTATGACCCCTCTCGGCGCAGGCGGCTCGGGAAAGCTTTCGGAGGATAACCTCCGAAATTTAAAGTACCACTTCATTGTAACAATTGCCCTTATAACCCGCTTCTGCGTGGAGGGCGGCATGGAAATGGAGAACGCCTATACATTGAGCGACCTGTACATTCTTAAAATGGATAAGTGCAGGAGCGAGGCGGAGGTACACAAGCTCCACAGCGAAGCGATACTGGATTTTACCAATCAAATGAAATTTGTCTCCCGCGGGACGATATATTCAAAACCCGTCATACTTACAATGGACTATATTTATGACAATCTCCACTCGAAAATTTCCGTCCTTGATATCGCGGAACAGGTTTCACTTAGCGAGTCCTATTTGTCAAGACTTTTCCACAGCGAGGTGGGTGTCACTATAAGCACCTACATTGCGGTAAAAAGAGTTGAGACGGCGCAGAATATGCTGAAATATTCCGATTACTCCCCCGTGGATATAGGCAACTATCTGGCGTTTAATTCCCACAGCCATTTTATCAGTACTTTTAAAAAGTACACAGGCATGACGCCGAATGAATTCCGTAAAAAATACTACCGTTCAAACTGGAGCATGGACAGAAAAAACAGCGCAAAAAAGTGATACTTACAACAAAATAATGATATATATCACAGCAGCAAAGCAGTATAATATAATTAATAATTGTTTGCATACCGAACCATTCATTATTAATTAATTAATTTCACGGAGGTAATTTTTATGAAAAAAGTTATATTTACAGCGGCTTCCTTAATTATATGTGCGTCAATGCTTTGCTCCTGCGGAGAAAAAGGAGCAGACAATATGAATGATGTAACAAGCGTTGCCGAAAACCCCGCGGAAAGCGGTTTGCTGAACGTTGACCTTAGCAGCGGCGATTCCGAATTTTTTGAGGCGGCGGACGGCTGGTGCAACGGCAGTATGTTCAACGTCACGTGGCGTAAGGACAATTGTACCTTTGAAAACGGCAAAATGCAGCTTATTATCGACGAGGATAAAAACGTGGCGAAAACCGTCCCCTACTCGGGCGGAGAGTACCGTTCAAAGGATTTTTACGGCTACGGACGGTACGAGGTCTCCATGAAAGCGATAAAAAATGACGGCGTTGTATCCTCGTTTTTCACCTACACTGGACCCTCCGACGGCAACCCTTGGGACGAGATAGACGTTGAGATTTTAGGCAAGGACACCACAAAGGTGCAGTTCAACTACTTCACGGACAGCGTTGGAAATCACGAGTATTTGCACGATCTCGGCTTCGACGCTTCGGAGGATTTCCACAAATATGCGATAGAGTGGCACAAGGACAAAATAGTTTGGTTCGTGGACGGCGTCGAGGTCTATTCGGTAACGGAGAATATTCCTGTTACAAAGAGCAAGATAATGATGAACGCATGGTGCGGCACAGGCGTGGACGGCTGGCTGAACGCTTTCGACGACAGCAAAATGCCCCTTGCTGCCGAGTATGAGAGTATTTCCTTTACGGCGTTTGATGAATAAAAATTGTATAAAAAGCGGGCAAAACTGCCTGCTTTTTATGTTTCCCGCCCCCTTGATAGGGGGCTTGATAATGTCAGGGGTTTTGATATTTATAGCAATCCATAAAAATAACCCTAATGTAGGGGCGGGGTCTCCCCGCCCGCGATACAAACCGCACGGCTTGTATCGTGAACGCGGGACGGGAAACCCGTCCCCTACGAATTTTGTCCGGATATTTTTA
>JAAVHM010000067.1:0-11999 GCA_014799675.1 Ruminococcus sp.
CCAGTATTTTTTCCACTCGTCGGAATTTTTGCCCACAGATTCAAGATAAGCCTGCGTAAAGGAAATAGGCGCCCAGAGAGATTCGGGCCAAACCCATATGGTAAGGGGGTCTTCGTCCTCAAGGACGGGAGCAGGTACGCCCCACTCAATGTTTCCCGTCAGACGGAAAGGCACAAGGGTCTTGCCCGTGCGGAAACGTACTCCCGCGGCGGAAAGAACCTCGCAGGACTTCTCTCTGTCCGTAAGGTCGTCAAAAACAATGGTAAAGGAAGTCTTTTTCGGCTCTTCCACAAGCTCGTGCTTTTCGAGACTGCCTTTGAGTTCCTCGTATTTTTCGCGGAAATCGTTCATAATGTATATTACGGGCGGCTCTAAAAATTCGCTTATAGTCTTGTGTACAACCTGCCGAACGTTCTCACGCTGTCTTAAATCGGCGGCATATTCCCGCAGAATGTCATAATGGTCGGTAAGCTTGAAGTACCAGTTTGCGGCGTCCCGCATAACAGGGGTCTCGCCCGTAAGCGTACTTTTAGGGTCTATCAAATCCTTTGGCATATACTGGTGTCCCAAGTCGCACTCGTCCGCATAGCCCTTTTCCGACTGGCAGCCCTGTACGGGACATTTTCCCACGACCTGCCTGCCGTTTAAATAAGTACCCGCCTTTTCGTCGTAAAACTGCGCCGACGTGATTTTTTGCAGATGTCCGTTTTCGTAAAGCTTTCTTATGAACCAATCGGAGACCTTGTTGTGGGTCTCGGCGGTCTTGCCAAGTCCCGAAGCTCCGAAAAGGTTCAGGCTTATTCCGTAATCTTCAAGAGTTTTCTTCTGCGCCTCATGGTTGCCGCGGACGAAATCCTCTATAGTGCCGCTGCCGCCCTGTTCCTCAATAAGCTTTCTGTAGCTTTCAGCTATAGGAGAACCGTAACAATCCGTACCCGAAACAAAAATAACGTTTTCCGAGCCTATCCTGTCACGGAGGAAACGTGCGTAAACGTCCGCAAAAACAAAAACTCCGCCCACATGACCGAAGTGGAGCTGCTTGTTTCCGTATGGCATACCGCCCGTAATCACCGCCCTTTTCGGAAACGAGGGACGGTTGTCACGGGAGGGCTTTTTGTTGTATTTTTTATCATTGTTTTCCATAATTTGTATATACCTCCAAAACACAGCAATGCAGCATACAAAATCAGACTGCATTAAATGCTATATTTATTGAACGATTTTGTAGGGGCGGATTCCATATCCGCCCGTGCCGCAAATGCTTAAACGGGCGCATACAGGATGCGCCCCTACAAATCAAGGGAAATATTCAGCTGAGAGTGAGTATCGCAAGGTCGCCGTTGTTGTTCTGTCCTGCATTTTTTGCCGTGTTGATAACGGTACGCATAAGCTTTCCGCCTGTTGCGCGGACAGCGGAATCAAACGCCGTTATCGCCTTGACGAACTTCTCGTCGTCGACCTCGGGAGTGTAGCAGGTTATCATTACCTTGACAGCGTTGTACAGCGCGCCGAAAAATACAAAGTGATCCCAGAAATTGAATTCGGGGTCTGCAAAGGGGAGAGTGAAATTCCAGACATAGCTGATAGCTATATTTTCAATGTAGTGGGACTTATCTCCCGCCGCAAAGTCGGAGAACTGCTTTCTCATGCCGATATACTTCTTTATATCCACCATTTTAAGCGTCTCGGGACCAGACACGCCCAGATTTTTGTACACCGTGTTCAGCACGTCCTTGTACTCCGCGTTTGGCTTTACAAGGGATTTTAACAGCGAAATGCCGTCCGTAAGGGAATATGCGGGAACGGGACGAACGTCCTTGAAATATTTCAGAACAGGCTCGTAGCTGTTTTGGGGATTGAGAAATTCCTCGATAAACTGCGGGATAAGGTTTGGCTGACCCTTGTCGATCATGCCCTGAACGCTCTTTACCGCATAGTTAAGAAGCAGGAAACGCTTTTCAAAATTTATGTCTCTGTTCTGAAGCACGCCCATGAAAAGGGTGCGTATCTGCCAGTAGTACTTGGCGATAGGGTGCGCCTCGGTGACAGCGCTGCTCTGGGCAATAAACTGCTGGCTTTGCTCGTCGTCAAGATTGACCATGCTGTAAGCGAGAGGCTCTTTTTTCTCCATAAGCTTTCTTACAACGTCAGCATTGCAGAGCATTGGGGCGTACTCCACAGCGTAAGGCGATACCACAACGTCGCAGAATTCATCGGGCGTGAGGGGCTTGAGCTGTTCCGCAAGCTCCTTTACGATAACGGGCGATATAACAGGAAAACCCATATAATACTCCATTCTCGGCGGTACAGGGAAATTTAAAAGTCGGCAATACTAATAATCAATTAAAAAGTGTATAAAAAATCTGTGCAAAAATTTGCATACATGATTTTTGTGCAGATTTTTTATCCGCGCTTTTATTGGTTATCAGGATAACGAACGCCCACAGCTCCGCCGCGGCATGAGGGCAAAAACAATTATTACTATTATACCACATAATTTTTTAAAATGCAATAGAAAAATACTAAAATACCCCAATTACGGCAATTTTGAGTAAATTTGCCCAATATATTTATGAATAAAGTCGGTTGAAAATTTTGCCTGAATATGCTATAATCAAGGCAGTACTAAACCTGTCACTAATAATCAAAATACATATTGAAAGGAATTTTTTATTATGCTGGAAAACGCTATTGCCAACAAAAATAAATCCTTTGACTGGAAAGATATGACAAAGGCTCTGGAGAAAAATCTCTCCGCGCTCCAACAGAAGATACGCGACCGCAAGCTCCCCGTGATCATTCTTTTGGAGGGCTGGGGCGCTTCGGGCAAGGGTACTCTTATCGCCGACATGATAAAAATGCTTGATCCACGCTTTTTCAAGGTTTACTCCACGCTTCCCGCTACCGAGGCGGAACGCCGCTATCCCCTTATGAAACGCTTCTGGGAGCGCATACCCGAGTACGGAATGATGTCCGTCCTTGACCGAAGCTGGTATCAGGAGCTTGCAATTGCAAAAATGGAGGACGGCATTACCGACGAGGAATATTCCCGCAGGATAGGCGTGGTAAACACCTTTGAGCGTCAGCTTTCCGACGACGGCTACCTTATAATAAAATTTTTCCTGCACATCTCCCAAAAGGAGCAGAAAAAGCGTTTCCTGAAGCTTCGTGAGGACAGCTCGACCAAGTGGCGCGTTACCGAGCTTGACAAAAAGCGTCACAAGAATTATGCGGAGTACTATAAACAGTTCGACGATATGCTTACAAAAACAAATACCCCCCATTGCCCGTGGCGTATAATCGACACCACCGACAGGAGCTTCACCCGCTTCCAGATGTTCAATATTCTGGTAAGTCAGATAACAAACGCCGTAAATACCGAGCCTGCCCCCGCGGTCTTTCTTGAGGAAACAGCCCACCGTTTCCCCCTTGCGCCCTGCCCCAAGCTTGCGGACGTTAAGCTGGAAAACAAGGTATTGCAGCCCTCAAAATATTACGATGAGTTAAAGAAAAACCAAAAGGAGCTTGCTAAGCTTCACGGTAAAATTTACAAGAAAAAAATACCCGTTATACTGCTTTTCGAGGGCTGGGACGCGGCAGGAAAAGGCGGCGCGATAAAGCGTGTTTCCTACGCTCTCGACCCCCGGGGCTACGAGGCTGTACCTGTCGCCGCGCCCGACAAGAAAGAACTTAACCACCATTATCTGTGGCGGTTCTGGAACAACCTGCCGAAAAGCGGTCATATAACCATTTTCGACCGTTCATGGTACGGCAGGGTAATGGTTGAAAGGATAGAGGGCTTCACCACTCCCGAACGGTGTGCAATGGCTTACAGAGAAATAAACGAGTTCGAGGAGGAGCTTGTGAGCGAGGGCGCAGTCGTTCTGAAATTCTGGATGCAGATAGACAAGGACGAACAGCTCAAACGCTTCAACGACAGGCTGAACACTCCCGAAAAGCAGTGGAAAATTACCGACGAGGACTGGCGCAACCGTGAGAAGTGGGACAGCTACGAGTCCGCGATCGACGAAATGCTTATGCGTACCTCCACCGAAGCCGCGCCGTGGCATATCATCGAAGCAAACGACAAGCTTTACGCGAGAATTAAGGTCATGAACACTGTTATCGACAAGCTTTCGGATACTGTAAAAAATTCCAAGAACTGATTAAAAAGCTCTTGACATTTCAATGCAAATGGGTTATAATAAACTCAATGATGTTTGATTGCTCATCTATCGTGAGTGCTTCGCAGCTTGTAAAATGCGAGATTTTCTATCGTAAGTGCTTCGCAGCTTGTAAAAATGGCGAACTTTTCTATCGTAAGTGCTTCGCAGCTTGTAAAAATGGCGAACTGAAAAGCAATCATTTATGGGCAAGGTTTCTTGCCCATTTTTAATTTGGAGAAAAATTTAGGAGTTGTTCAATAAATATGTCTGAGATTGATTATAATGCAGATAGGTTCTGTCCTGTTTATAATAAGATAATTGACTGTGATTTATGCTATGAGTCACTTATGGCTCTTTCAAGATCCGTCACAATATCTTCCGTTTTGGAACTGCACAGGATAGAAAATATTGAAAACGCACGTATAATTTGCAGTCAGTGTCCTTACAGCGATTTATCTTAATCGCCTTGTAATTATTTTGTTTTAATATCTTATACTTGTAAAAACAGCGGAGCGTTAAAAAATGCCCCGCTGTTTCTGTTTTTGACATAAACTGCCGGAAATAACTGGTATAATTATCCTGCTATTTAACATTTTGTAAAATTCTTTAGGAAAGCTGGAATAATTATGAAGTTAAAAGAAAAGGTCGTAAAAGAACCTCCCAAAGTCTCGGCGGCGGAAAAAATTACAAGACCAAATTCTGCGGCAGGGCTTTTTCTTTCGGCAATGCTTGGCTTCCTCGCCGCGGGGACAAATATCGGCGGAAGCGGCTCTCCACTTGCGGCGGCAGCGGCGGCGGTGCTTTCTCCCGCAAAGGCAGCGGCGGCTTTCGCGGGGGCAATGGGGCATTTCCTCATAAGCGGCGGCGTGGGGAAAAATCTCACCGAGGTCATAGCCATGCCCGCAATTATTCTTTCGGGGACATTCCTGCGGAAATTTTTCGGCGGCGAAAAAAGCCTGTCTCCCGCCTTTTCGGGCATACACGCAGGGTTGGCGTACATGATTTGCGGAGTAATTGCCGCGGTCGCCTACAAGTTCACTGGAGGGCTGTTTCTGGCAATTATTTTCAGGAGCGCGCTTTGCGGCGGCGCGGCTTTTTTTGCGGCAAGCTTTTTCAACGCCCGTGAAAAGGGGCTTTCCTTGACCGACGAGGTGAAAATTTCCGCGGCAGTGGTTTACGCATTGGCAATATGTATGCTTTGCGGAATAAGCCTCGGCACGTTCAATGCGGGGCGTATGGCGGGGGCGTTTTTCGCGGCGGCGGCGGCGTACCGTTTCGGAAGCGGCGCGGCAGGCGTGGCTGCGGCGGTATCTTCACTTGCGGCGGGGGCTGCAGCGCCGTCCCTGCTGACTTCCTCGCCTGTTCTGATATGCTCCGCGGCAGGGGCGGGAATGTTCCGCAAAAGGGGACGTCTCGCCGTTTCGGTTTCGTTTATGGCAATGGGTCTGGGCGGCGCGCTTATTTTGGGTATGCCGAAGGACGGCACAAAGCTTATGGGGGACATGATTTTTGCGGCAGCGGCGTTCTGTTTGCTGCCCGATAATGTTTACAGGAAATCCCTGCCGAAAACGCCTGTTTCCGCTTCGGAAACCACCCGCTGTACAGGCAGGCGAATGAAATTTGCGGCGGCGGCAGTATCGGAGGTCAGGGAAAGCTTTGACAAGGCGGCAAAAGTTCTGGACAGGAGTGAGAGGGAAAATGATATATCATCTGAGGTTTGCGGAAAAGTCTGTACACAGTGCAGAAGCGTGGCGTTCTGCGGTGAAAATCCCGGTCACAGAACCAAGACCTATTTCCGTCCTGCGGAGGATTTTCTCGAGAAAAAAGGTTATATTACTGAAAAGGAGCTGCATAAGGGACTTGAATGCTGCCCGCATAAAAACCTGCTGGCTGAAGCCTTTACCGATATTTACCGAAAAAAACAGATAGAAAAGCGTCTCACCGAGGCGGCTTTGTCTATGCGCGAGATAACCTCCGAGCAGCTTCTGGGAACTGAAAAATTGCTTGATTTTTTAAGCCGCGCTCCCGAAATTTACCCCTCCTGCGACGAGGAGCTTTCCTGCCATATACGTGAATTTCTTGCCGAAGCGGGAGCAGAAAAGCCCGCGGTATCGGTATTTTTCGACAGCGGCGGCAGAATATTCGCTGAGTGCTTTTACGAGGGTCTGTTAAATATTGGCATGGAAGAGCTTGCGGAAAAAATTTCAGAAGCGGCGGACAGAGATATGGACGTCCCCGAAGCGGTGACAATGGGGGAGGTCACAAGGCTTTGCTTCCACGAGCCGACGGTCTTTGAAGCGGAGATAGGACAAGCAAGAGTAAACGGCAGAGAGGACGCAAGCGGCGATTTCGGGACGGTCTTTCGGGACGGCTTCGGCAGCGTCAGCGTGCTTATTTCCGACGGCATGGGAAGCGGCGCAAGAGCCGCCGTGGAAAGCTGCATGACCGTCTCTTTGATGACAAAGATCATGCGTGCGGGGCTTGGTTCGGAGTACGCCGTGCGGCTGATAAATCTGCTCCTGCTGACGAAATCCTCGGACGAGTGCTTCTCCACCGTAGATTTACTGACAGTAAATCTTTTCACGGGAAAGTCCGAAATTGTCAAGCTTGGGGCAGCCCAGACCTTTCTGAAAACAAACGGCACGGTCAAGAACGTGGAGGGCTGGTCGACTCCCGTGGGTATCGTTGGTTCGGTGGAGATAAGCCGCCGCTTTGCACAGCTTGGGGACGGGGACGAGGCGGTGATGATTACCGACGGTATATGCGAGGAGGTTTTCCCCCGCGTCCGGGAGCTTATGCTGAGCGTGGGAGTTACCGCCCAGGACTGCGCCGAAAGGATAATCGCCGCCGCCGAAAAGGACAAGGACGGCGATCTTTGCAGACAGGACGACAAAACCGTGTACGTTGTCAAAATTCACAAAATCGGCTGATGGTTTTGAGAAAACAAGATATTTTGTACAACTTATATTTGTTGTTTAATTTTACAAAAATTCACCCTAAACGTTTTAGAAAATATTGTTGCAACTGCACATATTTTGTGACAAAAACTGTAAATTATACCTTTTAATAACATTTTTACCGCTTTGTGGGATTTTATCGGGCAATTTTTATGTAAATGTTGCACAAATATACTATGTGTAATACGTCGAGATTGTAAAACTTTACTAAAAACACTTGCAATTTGATACATAGTCTGTTAAAATATAATCAAAGATAATATTATATTGATTTTTAAAAAGGTGCAGACAAAAAATCAGTATTGAGATAATATTTTTTAAGGAGTATTCAATATGGCAAAAGCAGAAAAGAAATTCCCCGAGGGCTACGAGTTTCCTCTCCACATTTTTCATGAGGGAACAAACTATACCGCATATGAATTTTTCGGCGCGCATAAGGGCAAAAAGGACGGCAGGGACGGCGTGTTCTTCCGCGTCTGGGCTCCTCACGCAAAGTCTGTTTCTATAGTCGGCGACTTCAACGACTGGGACAGGGACAAAAACCCGATGGAAAGACTTGCGGACGAGTCTGTTTGGGAAATTTTCCTTACAGGCGTTGACCGTTATTTCACATATAAATACAGCATTGAGACTGCTCATATGAGCATTGTTATGAAAGCCGATCCCTACGGCGCTCATATGGAAACACGTCCCAATACCGCTACCAAATATTTCGATATCGACGAGTATAAATGGGGCGACGCAAAGTGGTTCAAGGAAAGAGATTCCCAAAATATCTACAAAAGCCCTATGAACATTTACGAGGCGCACCTCGGTTCGTGGCGCACTTACGAAAACGGCGAGCCGTTCAGCTACGTTAAGTTTGCGGAGGAGATGATCCCGTATCTCAAGGATATGGGGTACACTCACCTTGAGCTTATGCCTCTTGCAGAGTACCCCTTTGACGGCTCATGGGGATATCAGATAATCGGATATTACGCCCCCACGTCGCGTTACGGAACTCCCGAGGACATGATGAAGATGATAGATATGTTCCACCAGGCGGGAATTGGCGTTATCCTTGACTGGGTACCCGCACACTTCCCAAAGGACGGAGCAGGCTTGTTCGAGTTCGACGGCGACTGCTGCTATGAATACACCGACCCCCTTAAAAAGGAGCACGCTTCCTGGGGTACGAGAGTTTTCGATTTCGGCAGGAACGAGGTCAAATCTTTCCTCATTTCCAACGCGGTTTACTGGATAGAAAAATTCCATTTGGACGGCTTGCGCGTTGACGCGGTCGCTTCAATGTTATACCTTGATTACGACAGGAGAGAGTGGCGTCCCAACAAGGACGGCGGCAACGAGAACTATGAAGCTATCGACTTTTTGAGAGCTTTGAACACCGCTGTTTTCGGAAGAAACGGCAACATTCTCATGATCGCCGAGGAATCCACCGCGTGGCCTCTCGTTACAAAGCCTGCCGACGTTGGCGGTCTCGGCTTCAACTTCAAGTGGAACATGGGCTGGATGAACGACATGATGGATTACATGAAAATGGATCCGATTTTCCGCGCAAACAACCACGGCAAGCTGACGTTCTCGTTCTTCTACAGCTTCAGTGAGAACTATATCCTGCCTATCTCCCACGACGAGGTAGTGCACGGCAAGGCTTCGCTGTTCAACAAAATGAGTGGCAGGAGCATGGAGGAGAAATTCGCGTCTCTCCGCGCTTTCCTGGGATATATGTTTGCTCACCCCGGCAAAAAGCTGAACTTTATGGGAAGCGAATTCGGTCAGGTAATTGAGTGGAACTTCAAGCAGGGTCTGGACTGGCTTCTCCTTGATTATCCCAATCACCAAAAGACCCTTGATTTCAGCAGGGATCTGAATAAATTCTACCTTGCAAATTCGCCTCTTTGGGCAAACGACGAGTCTTGGGAGGGCTTCTCATGGATATGCCACGACGACTATATGCAGAGCATAATCTCGTTCCGCAGGATCGACAACGACGGCAATGAAATAATCGTTGTCTGCAACTTTGTCCCCGTTGCGAGAGACAATTACAAGATAGGCGTACCCTATGAGGGAACTTACGAGCAGGTATTTTCCACCGACGACGAAAAGTACGGCGGCTCGGGAGTTGTACAGAACGGCAAGCTCAGATCAGAGGATTATTCAATGCACGGCTATGACCAGTCGATAACCCTCGATATCCCCGCAATGAGCGTTATGTACTTCAAGTGTACTCCCAAGAAGAAACGCACGCCAAAGGCTAAGCCCGACGCAAATGCGTCAGCAAATAAAAAATCAACATCAAAGACAGCGGCAAAATCCACAAAAACGTCTGCTTCAAGAGGCAGACCGAAAACAGCAGCAAAGGAGGCGACCCCCAAAACTTCGGCAAACGCTTCTGCCCCTAAAAAGCGCGGCAGAAAGAAATCCACGGGTAAATAATTGCCCGAAATAATTATGCAAAACAATCCCAATATTTAGGAGGATAATCAGAATGTATACAACCAAGAAAGAATGCGTTGCAATGCTGCTTGCAGGCGGTCAGGGAAGCCGTCTGTACGCTCTGACACACGATATGGCAAAGCCTGCTGTTCCTTACGGCGGCAAGTACAGAATTATTGACTTCCCCCTTTCAAACTGCGTCAATTCAGGTATTGACACGGTAGGCGTTCTTACACAGTATCAGCCCTTAGTTCTCCATGACTATATCGGAAACGGTCAGCCGTGGGATCTTGACAAGCAGTACGGCGGCGCGCACTGCCTGCCCCCTTATCAGACTGCTCTGGGCGCAGAGTGGTACAAGGGTACTGCAAACGCTATCTATCAGAATATAGCTTTCGTTGACCGCTACGACCCCGAGTATGTTGTTATCCTTTCGGGCGACCACATATATAAAATGGATTACAACAAGATGCTTGATTTCCATAAAGAGAAAAATGCCGCCGCTACTATTGCCGTTCTGGACGTTCCAAAGGAGGAAGCTTCCCGCTTCGGAATTATGATAACAGACGACAACGATAACATTGTGGACTTCGAGGAAAAGCCTAAGAACCCCCGTTCCACACTGGCTTCAATGGGTATCTACATCTTTACATGGAGCAAGCTCAGACAGTATCTTATAGATAACGAAAACAACCCCGATGAGGACAAGGATTTCGGTAAGGCAATTATTCCCAATATGCTTAAAGCCAAGGAGAAAATGGTTGCCTATACATTTGACGGCTACTGGAAGGACGTTGGTACTCTCGATTCACTTTGGGAAGCAAATATGGACTTGCTCAATCCCAATATCCCTATCGACCTTTACGACCCCGCTTGGAAGATGTATTCCAGAAATCCGATCATGCCGCCTCAGTACATCGGCGCGGACGCTGTTATCGAAAACTCAATGGTTACGGACGGCTGTACGGTAAACGGCACAATTGATTTCTCCATACTGTTCGAGGGCGTTACAGTCGAGGAGGGAGCAACCGTTACCGACTCCATAATCATGCCCGGCTCGGTGATCAAATCGGGAGCTATCGTTGAATATGCCATAGTCGGCGAAAACTGCACAGTTGAAGCGGGCGCACAGATAGGCGCGCGTCCCGAGACCGTCGAGAACAGAGACGACTGGGGAATAGCTGTTGTGGGACACAACATTACCATATCCGAAAATGCAAAGGTTCTTCCGAAGCAGATCATTTCGGAAAATATGTAAGGAGGAACTGATTTATGAGCAGTAACAGAAAAATATTAGGTTTGATCTTTTCAAATATGCACGACGGCACTATCCCCGACCTTACNAAGGAAAGAACNATGGGNTCNGTNCTTTTCGGCGGACGCTACCGTCTTATNGACTTCCCCCTGTCCAATATGGTGAACAGCGGCNTTGACGAGGTGGGCGTTATCACAAAGTCCAACTACCAGTCCCTCCTNGACCATTTGGGAAGCGGACGTGAGTGGGATCTTTCAAGAAAGATCGGCGGACTTCACCTGCTGCCCCCGTTCAGCCACGTTCAAAGCGGTATGTACAGAGGCAGNCTTGAAGCTCTCTACGGCGTATGGGATTTCATAAAGACCTCAAATGCCGANTATGTGGTGCTTTCCGACTGCGACGTTATCGCAAATATCGACTTTGCAAAGGTNGTTGAGTCTCACGTTGAAACAGGCGCGGACATNACAGCGGTTTACGCAAAGGACGTTGTTTCCACAGAACAGGCGCAGCACGCTACCGTNTTCAGCATAAACGACGAGAACAGAGTTGTNGACGTGCTTCTCAACCCCGTTATNAGCGGCGCTTGCAACATATCNTTGAATATGTTCGTGCTGTCTAAGGAATTCCTTAAAAATATCGTTCTGGAGTCCGCTTCAAGAAGNCTTTTCAGCTTTGAGCAGTCCATACTTCAGGGCAGAACCCACGAGTANAAGATCATGGCTTACCGTCACGACGGCTATTTCAGCAAGATAACTTCTATGGANACNTTCTATAAAGCAAATATGTCCCTGCTGAACAGCGAGAACAAGNCNAAGCTGTTCAAGGAGAACAGACCTATCTACACAAAGGTAAGAGANAATCCTCCCGCTAAGTTCGNNATCGGCGCAAGCGTTAAGAATTCCCTTATCGGCGACGGCTGTATCATCGAGGGTACNGTTGAAAACTGCGTGCTGTTCAGAGGCGTAAAGATNGGCAAGGGCGCGGTTGTCAAGAACGCTATCCTTATGCAGGATACAAACATCGGCAGCAAGTGCGACATCAACTANGTNATNACCGACAAGAACGTCAAGATCAGCGACATGAGACTTCTCACAGGCTCNCAGAATTACCCGCTGTTCCTCGGCAANGGCGCNGTNATCTGATTTNAATNNGNNAAGTGCAGGATTTCCANNNTTNTNNGCCTGC
>JAAVHM010000067.1:12006-13801 GCA_014799675.1 Ruminococcus sp.
ACGGGATACCANNTCTAACCTCTAACNNNTANNNTCTAATNTNTAATAGAAAGGTAAANGGTANTANTATGAATATTTTATATGCTGCTTCCGAAGCTGTTCCTTACGCTGCTTCAGGCGGACTCGCCGATGTAGCAGGCTCTCTTCCCCGCGCGCTGAACGCCGCAGGACAGGATTGCCGTGTAGTTCTTCCTCTTTACAAAAACACAAAGCCCGAGCTTCGCGCAGGACTTGAATTCATAACCAACTTCACCGTTGACGTAGGCTGGAGAAAGCAGTACTGCGGCGTGTTCAAGGGCGTTGCAAACGGAGTTACTTATTATCTTCTCGATAATGAATACTATTTCGGCAGAGACGGCTTGTACGGCTTCTATGACGACTGCGAGCGTTTCGTGTTCCTCTCCAGAGCCGTTATGGAAATGCTNAAGCATATCGGCTGGAAACCCGATATNATCAACTGCAACGACTGGCAGACAGCCCTTGTTCCCGTGTACTACAATGTTTTCTATAAGTATCAGTACGGCTATGACAACATCAAGACCGTCTTTACTATCCACAACATTCAGTATCAGGGCAAGTACGGCATGGAAGTCCTCAACGANGTNCTGGGCATACCNATGTACCACACAAAGCTGCTTGAATACGACGGCTGCGTAAACCTCATGAAGGGCGCGTTNGAGTGCGCTGACAAGATAACNACCGTTTCCCCNAGCTATGCNTGGGANATNCTCGACCCNTGGTACTCACACGGTCTGGACAGAGCCNTNGTCAACAAGCAGTATAAGCTTTGCGGCTTCCTGAACGGTATCGACGTNGAGACCTTCGACCCCGAAAAAGACCCGCTGCTTACAAAGAATTTCTCCGTCAAGAACCTNAAGGGCAAGGCGGANTGNAAAAAAGCCCTGCTTGAAGAGNTNCATTTGCAGGAGGGCGACGAGCCTGTTATCGGCATAATCACAAGATTTGTTTCCCATAAGGGTATCGACCTTATCAAGTACGTTTTCGAGGATATGCTNAATNTNGGCTACAAGTTCGCAATTCTCGGNTCGGGCGAAAAGATATACGAGGACTTCTTNAAGGAAATGGCATGGAGACACCCCGACAGAGTAAGCGCAACTATCGGNTTTATGCCCGATTTGGCGAGAAGAATTTACTCCTCGGCGGATATGTTCCTTATGCCGTCCCAGAGCGAGCCCTGCGGTCTTGCACAGATGATATCGCTGCGTTACGGAACTATTCCTATAGTCCGTGAAACAGGCGGTCTCCGCGACAGTATCAGGGACGCAGGCGGCGAAGACGGAAACGGCTTCACGTTCAAGACATACAACGCTCACGATATGCTTGACGCGACCCGCCGCGCTAAAGACCTTTACAACAACAAGGACGAGTGGAAAAAGCTGGTTCTTGCTGCAATGAAGAACGACTACAGCTGGGCAGTTTCCGCGGAGCTTTATATGGGACTCTACCGCGAGCTTGCAGGACAGAACTAATTTAATACAGTAATTCAGCCGCTGTGCAATTTTGTACGGCGGCTTTTTTGTATATAAATAGGTGTTGAAATTTTTAGAAATATGTGATATAATGAAAATAGGAGGAGAGATATATGAATATTTGGGAAAGATTAGAAGAAAATGCACATGGATATGACAAGATAATTTTTGCAGCCGCAGGAATAACATTTATAATTTTTTTATGTATTTCAATTTACAGTTGGAATTTTGGAGCATACTTTTCTACGCATTATGTTGAAAGAAAAGAAAACAATTCAAAGCGAGAATTATTAAGAAAAAGAAAG
>JAAVHM010000068.1 GCA_014799675.1 Ruminococcus sp.
AATTCAAAATACGCCTGTCCCTGAAAATACGTATGGCATTGAAACAAAACCGATACAGTCAAACAAGGATATATCCGACACAGTCAAGAGTGAACCATTTAATATCTACGGCTGCCTGTTCTTTATTTGGTCAGCATTGGCACTGGTTCTATTTGTTCGTAAGATAACGATTTACCAAAGCTTTATTCAGTACATCAAAGCAGGCAATGTAGAAGTATCGGATATTAAAATCCTAAATCTGTTGTCTGATTGTGAAGAAAAACTGAATATCAAAACAAGAGTAGAACTATCTTATAATCCGCTGATAGCTTCACCCATGATGATTGGTTTCTTTCGCCCAAGAATTGTTTTACCTGTCGGCGAAATGGAAGATAAAGAGTTATCCTATATCTTTGTGCATGAACTGATTCACTACAAACAGAGAGATATGTTTTACAAATGGCTGATACAGATCGTTGTGTGTACTCATTGGTTCAATCCTTTTGTATATCTGCTTGAAAAGGAGGTAAATAAATCTTGTGAATTGTCATGCGATGAAAAAGTTATATCTGTACTTGATGACAAAGCAAGACGAGAGTATGGGGATACGCTGATTTCCTTTTTGAAGTCAAACAATACCTACAAAAGTTCTTTGGCTTCTGTCACTTTGACAGAGGGAGCAGAACAACTAAAAGAAAGGTTAGGTGCTATAATGAATTTTAAGAAAAAAACTAAATGGGTAATTTTTATATCCTTGCTTCTTACGGTTATGCTCGTTTGTGGATTTACCGTTTCGGGAGCATATGCAGCCAACAAGCATAATCAAACAAAGCCTAATAATGGAACCGACACAGTTTCTTTACAAACAAATTCGTCTGAAATTATCGGTTTTAAACAAGGTGAACAGACAACAACTAAAGAAGTTGCAATCAGTATCACAGAAAATGATGTTAAAATTCAGTTGAATGCTGTTGCAGATGGAAATAGTAACAGAACGCTTGAAGTAATCGACCCAGACGGCGAAGTGATACGAACATATACCTTTAATCAAGATGGCTTTGTAGCAGGAAATCAAGAGTACCTCTTTGGAAAAGATATGATAATGGTGACAGATGTTGTTTATCCAGGCACTTGGTATGTACGGTTAAGCACAAATCAGACGCCGGCTGAAAAAACATCTATAACTGCAAAGCTAATAGATACATTTGTGTGGGGATTTGCATCCGATACAGATAAATCATCTGTTAAAATTTTAGAACATATTGCTGATGATTCTCCATTGTCTGCTCAGATGTATGATCATTACAGAACCTACGAACAAACGAAGAATGATATTCAAAACGGTTATATAGTTAATACGGGCGCTTCTTTTTCCGAACAGGCTATGCCAACGGTAATAGGCGGGGGAGGAACCAGATTTTATGTGAACCATGATAATAGCATAGATATTTCAATCACTCTAAAAAATCTTATAGATGGAACCGGTCGCATTTGGACTCCTGATTCCTTTGTAAGTTTTGAAGTATATGACCCGTCAGGTGATGTCGCCTATTCATTTTATAAAGAAGGAACCGAGATACAAAATGCGGTTGACATAGATACAGAATTAGCCGTATATCCTGGAGAATGGCGGTACAGAATTTCTTTTGCATATACTACTAATGGAATTGACACATCAGACATGAAATTTGCATTGAGATATAAAACCATATTTGATGATGATATTCAATGGCTTTTAGATAACAAACTTAATAATGTCAATTAAATCATTATCGTTGTTCCTTTTACATTTTGTGTTGTTGGTTTAAAATTTAGCATATTCAATTCGCTACCGCAAAAGGTTGTGAGTTTGATTAGTTAGTAAAACGGGGTGCAGGGGTTTACCCCGCCCCTCGGAGAGCGCCGTACTTATGATAACGCAGCTTGCGGAGTTGTCATAAGTACTATGGCGTTACTTACGGCAAAGTCCGTAAGTAAATACGCAGCTCCGCTGCGGTGTGCGGCTTCGCCGATAAAATGTTTTTTCATAGGTTCGCAAGCCATAGAAAGTGTACGTACACTTTCATTTGGTAAAGTGCATATGCCTTTACCAAATTTTTAGGCTGCACCTAAAACCGCTTTTTGAGTATTAGCTAAATCCTATCGTGTAGCACGATAGGATTTTTGTATTTGTGTTCACTATAGTGAACACAATCATATAAGGGAGTGCAGAGGGAACGGCTGCCCCACAGGTCTATTTGCTTGCCAAATAGTCCTAGTGGGTTAGAACTATTTCATAGTATCTTGTTGGTGATAAACTACTTTCAACAGCTAATATTAACATTCTGTAAACTTGTTTCTGAAAGCTTGACAAAATTCAGCATAATGAATATAATTATATTTACAGTTCACCGTATGCCTTATAGTGAATTTAATAATACAAAAGGAGGTTTGATACTGAGAAACTAAGCTTACACCACGTAACTGACAGAAAGGAGTTCAATGATTAAAAATGTATACACAAACACCGCCATAGGTAATGGGACACTAAATGAAGCTACAGAATACAAAATCGGACATACTACATACAAGGTTACAATGAAATTCAACATCAAGGGCGAAAGTTTAAACGACATTCTCGCTCGATTGATTAGAAAGGAAGTTCAAAAGTCAGCATAAACTTGATATAATCGGCAATTCGGCGGATTATATCAAAAAAGTTAGATAAAGTTTATTGATTTACCACATTGAAATATTTTCGAAGATGTGGTATAATTAACACATAATCCGCTGTATTTGTCGGAAAGTGAGGATTATATGTTAAAAGACAAAATTACAGCATTATATTGCCGTCTTTCTCAAGACGACGGGCTTGAGGAGAGTAACTCGATTACAAATCAAAAATCCATTTTGCTTAGGTACGTACAGGACAATGGACTTCCGAACCCTCAATTTTATGTTGACGACGGTGTGTCGGGCACGACATTTGAGCGTAACGGTTTCAAGGCTATGATGTCCGATATTGAAGCTGGCAAGGTTGGTACTGTTATCACAAAGGACTTGTCCCGACTTGGACGTGACTACTTGAAAACTGGCGAATATATCGAGATAATCTTTCCCGATTATGATGTGCGGTACATCGCTATCAATGACAACGTGGACACGTTCAAAAGCGAGAACGAGTTAATGGCTTTCAAGAATATTTTTAATGACTGGTACGCCCGCGACTGTTCCAAGAAGATAAAGGCGGTATTCAAGTCTAAAGGACAATCGGGAAAGCCGCTGACAACAAATGTCCCTTACGGTTATAAGAAATCTGAAACCGATAAAAACCAATGGGAAGTTGACGAGGAAACAGCACCTGTTGTAAAACGAATTTTTCAGCTTTGTATTGACGGTTACGGACCTACGCAAATAGCAAAAATCATTTCAAAAGACAATATTTTGATACCGACAGCGTATCATCAGCTTAAAAGTACAGGCAGAATTACCGTTGAGAAGCCGTACCGCTGGGTGCAAGAAACCATTATTGGAATTTTGGAAAAGCTTGAATATGTCGGTCATACCGTTAATTTCAAAACCCGCCGAAAATCCTATAAGCATAAAAAGAAGATCAAAAATCCACGTGAGGAATGGCAGATTTTTGAGAATACTCACGAACCGATTATTTCACAGCATGATTTTGATTTGGTGCAGGAACTTCGGAAAAACAAGCGTAGAAACCAGAAACATGGTGAAGTCAATCCTTTTTCGGGAATGGTTTATTGTTCGGATTGCGGAGAGAAAATGTACCTTTGCCGTTCAAGAAGTTTAAGTGACGAGCAGGAGCATTTGAAATGTTCAAAGTATGCAAAGGATATGAGCGATTGCTCGGCACATTACATTAGGACGGCAGTTTTGAAAAAGATTGTCATTTCAGAGTTAAACAAGTTGCTTGAAACAGTACATACTAACGAGGACGAGTTTGTCCGCGTAGCAATGGAAAATTCCGTTCAGTCACAAGAAAACGAACTGAAAAAGGCAAAAAAGCTTGTTAAACAGTACGAAAAAAGAGTTGCCGAACTTGACAAGCTGTTCACAAGGCTTTATGAGGACAATGTTTCGGGAAAGATTTCTGATGAGCGGTTTGAAATGATGTCCAAGGGTTATGAGGGCGAGCAAGCAGAACTCAAAGTTAAGATTTCAGACTTGTCAGCCGCTATTGAAATAAAGGAGCAGAAGTCGGCGGATACATCTCAATTTCTGGAGATTGTTCGGAAGTACACTGAGATTACGGAACTTACTCCAGAAATTATGCACGAGCTTATTGAGAAAATTGTGGTTCACGCTCCTGATAAATCAAGCGGGCACAGAGTACAGCAGATTGACATTTATTATCGGTTCAACATTGCGGTTTCCACGGCGATCGCTGACCGCAGAGATTATGACAAAAGGAGAAAGGCTGCGTAGGTTTTCTACGCAACCTTTCAAATTCAATAGAATACTTCTTTATCGCACTCCCACTTTTGCGGCGGCTTTTATTACTGCAGATACATCAATAGTTCTCTTCACTGATCTCAAAATAGCTTTGCGGGTGAGCGCATACGGGACAAACATCAGGCGCATTTGTGCCGACAATAATATGACCGCAGTTACGGCACTCCCATACCTTTACCTCGCTCTTTTTGAAAACCTCCTGCGCCTCCACATTGCGAAGCAGCGCACGGTAACGCTCCTCATGGTGNTTNTCNATAGCNCCGACCATACGGAATTTNNCNGCCAGNTCNGGNAAGCCCTCNGCCTCNGCNGTNTTNGCNAAATCCTCATACATATCTGTCCACTCGAAATTTTCACCCTCCGCAGCGGCGGCAAGATTTTCGGCAGTATCGCCAATACCGTTCANCTCCTTGAACCACATTTTGGCGTGTTCCTTTTCGTTGTCAGCGGTTTTCATAAAAATTGCGGCGATCTGCTCAAAGCCGTCCTTCTTAGCNCTTGACGCAAAGTAAGTATACTTGTTTCTTGCCTGTGATTCTCCTGCNAAAGCCGCTTCAAGATTTTTCCCGGTCTGCGTTCCCGCATATTTGTTTTGTGCATTTCCCATGATAAGATCCGTCCTTTCGTTGACTTATTTTAAATGATTTATGCAAATAAATCCAGTTTAATTATATCACTTTTCACAATCAAATTCAACACCCTGCAAATTTTTCGTAGTTTTACACAAATAAATATTGGGATATTATCCTCTGCTTTTTCCAAGAAATCTGCCAATCCGAATTGGAACTTTTGCAACTCACGGCTGCGGAAAAAGAAAAACTTCCCTGCCCCATAAAATGGGAAGGGAAGTTCCAATAAATTACATTTTNGGCAAAGAAATACTTGACTTATTCCGTCCGCCAGCGCTTNAAAGTCGGGAAATATTTTCTCATTTCCGCCCTTGCCTCGTCGGGGGTAAGATTTGTTCCGCTTTCCTTNTTCATCTCGTCAAGGAACTGCAANTTNCTTTCGATCATTTCCTCCATAGTTTCGTCCTTTGAGAAATGTCCGTCCNNCCANCAGTATTTGCAGTATTCGCTGTTGGNACTTCCGTCCGCATTTTTTCCGTNANCCTCCGNCTGCATNTTCATTCCGCAGCTNTGACAAATNTTTTCGTNCATGTGATANCCTCCTGTAACTTCAATAATATTNTTGTCGGGGTCGGTAAGGTGAAAATAATTATAGGTCGGGTAGGCTTCNAAAATTTCGGTAACNTTNCCNATNTTCAGGGANTTNACCCGNTCATGCTCCATAGTCANGTCNTCCACCCAGTAGTTCTGCACAAACTTGTAAGGACTGTTCAAATCGGTNCANTGNCCCTCAATGTTGTTTTCATTCATNAGGGAAATGCACTTGTTGTCGATGTAAAATTCCACGAATTTNTTTCCGCTGCGGCAGCGGTTNTCAACCTTTNTGCCGAGAAATTTTTCGTAGAAATCCACGGACTTTTCAAAATCCTTTACCACAAGATAAACGCTNCCCANNTGCAGGGGATTTTTATTTTCCTCCGCAGGGACGTTTCTAAGCAGAATGGTATCNGTGGAAACGTCNAACAGCTCGCTCATGCGGATAATTTTATCCACNTCGGGGACGGCTTGTCCCAATTCCCATTTTGAAATGGACTGNCTTGATACCTCCATAAATTCCGCAAAACGCTCCTGCGTAAGACCCTTTTCGATACGNAGCTTTTGTATTTGCTCGCCTATTGTCATTTTTCGACCTCCTTTCGTTTTATTGTAACTTTATTATACAGCATAATTTCAAAAAAATCTACCAATCNGAATTGGAACTTTTGCAACTGACGGTTGCGGCATGATATCCCCCTGTGACTTCTATAATATTGTTGTCGGGATCGGTAAGGTGAAAATAGTGATATGTCGGGTAGGCTTCCAAAATTTCGGTAACTTTGCCGATATTCANGGACTTCACCCGTTCATGCTCCATAGTCAAGTCCTCAACCCAGTAATTCTGCACAAATTTGTATGGACTGTCAAGGTCGGTACAATGCCCCTCAATGTTGTTTTCATTCATCAGAGAGATACATTTGTTGTCGATGTAAAATTTAACNAATTTGTTTCCGCTGCGGCAGCGGTTGTCCACCTTCGTGCCGAGAAATTTTTCGTAAAATTCAATGGACTTTTCAAAATCCTTTACCACAAGATAAACAGTGCCTAAATGCAGAGGATTTTCATTTTCCTCCACAGGGGCGTTTCTAAGCAGAATTGTATCGGTNGGAACGTCAAACAGCTCNCTCATGCGGATAATTTTATCCACGTCGGGGACAGCTTGTCCAAGCTCCCATTTTGAAATAGACTGCCTTGATACCTCCATAAATTCCGCAAAACACTCCTGCGTAAGACCCTTTTCGATACGAAGCTTTTGTATTTGCTCGCCTATTGTCATTTTTCGACCTCCTTTCGTTTTATTGTAATTTTATTATACAGCATAATTTCAAAAAAATCTACCAATCCGAATTGGAACTTTTGCAACTGACGGTTGCGAAAAAAATAAAAACTTCCCCGCCTCGTAAAAGGGGTAATGGAAGTCCCAATTAATAACATTTTCAGCAAAGAAGTACTTGACATATAACTTCTCTTGATGTATAATTTTAGTAAGATAAATCGGAATTTGGAGTGATTATAAAATGAAAAATTATGTTGTAGAAAGCTATGAAAACTATCGTGAAGAAGATAGATTGATGACAAATAATGCCCGAAGAATTGAATTTTTAACAACTGTAAGAATTCTTGATGAGCTTTTTTGTGACAAAAAACAAATTCTTGATTGCTCTGCGGGAACTGGTATATATTCGTTTTATTTTGCTGACAAAGGACATATTGTAACTGCAACAGATATAACCCCAAGGCATATTGACGTTATTAGAAATACTCTTAGCACTAAAGACTATGAAATGAAAACATCAGTTCTTGATGCAACCGATATGAGCATTTTTAATGATGAAAGCTTTGATGTTGTATTAAACATGGGACCGTTTTATCATTTGACCGATAAAAGCGACAGAGAAAAATGTTTTACAGAATCTCTAAGAGTTCTGCGGAAAGGTGGTCTGCTTGTTACCGCATATATTCCAAGATATTATATTTTTCAGTATACTGCTATGCAAAATGAGAAATATCTCGACGCAGAATTTGCTAAACAGATTATAAAAACAGGAGAGCTTCATCATGACGATGACAAATGCTTTTGGACAGATACCTATTATTCGACCGCTGAAGAAATGGAACAACTTTATAAGCATTTTGGAGTTATAGTGATTGACCATTTTGCACAGGACGGATTAACTCCGCAATTTTGCGAAATAGTTGATAAATGGAATGATGAACAGTTTAAAATTTGGTGTGATTATCATTACAGTGTATGTAGGGAAAAGTCCACACTTGGTGCAAGCAATCATGTAGTGATAGTAGGTAGAAAGTAAATTCTGATTTATGTGAGTAAACGAATAACAAAAACAAAGCCCGAAAGCAGTTGAAAAACTACTTTCGGGCTTTTTAATTTATTGTTTTAATGTATTAGCCTTCGGAGTCCTGCAAAGCGTCGTAACCGCTTTCGCCTGTTCTGACTCTGATAACGTCCTCAACGTCGTAAACGAAAATCTTTCCGTCGCCGATATGTCCCGTGTAGAGAGCCTTTCTTGCCGCTTCCACAACTGTCTCAACGGGAACTTTGGAAACTACCACCTCTACCTTTACTTTCGGCAGGAGCGTTGCCTCAACGGGGACGCCGCGGTACATTTCCCCTGCGCCGCGCTGTGTTCCGCAGCCGAGGACCTGCGTTACCGTAAAGCCCGTTACGCCGATATTGCTAAGCTCGTGTTTAAGTATTTCAAACTTGTTTTGTTTACACACAATGGAAATTCTTGTATATTTGTTTTTCTCCGTATTGCTCCGTTCGATATGGGGTCTGTCTGCAACATTTATCTCTGCGGAAGCTTCCGCGGGAGCGTTCTCCTCCCTTGTTTCGCCTGTGAATACGGAAATTGAGTTGGGCATAAAGTCCGCATAAGAAGATACAAGACCGTGCTCCGTAACGTCCAGACCTCTCGTTTCCTCCTCAACGGAAGCGCGGAGACCTATTGTCTTTTTGATAACAAAGAATGTAATTGTAATTGTAACGGCAGTCCAAGCCGCAACGGAAATTACAGCAAGAACCTGCAAGCCAAGCTGGCGGAAGCCGCCGCCGTAGAAAAGTCCGTTTATTTCGCTGTCGGGAGCGTTTGTTGTTGCAAAAAGTCCAACCGCAAGAGTTCCCCAGATACCGTTCATCATATGTACCGCAACCGCGCCAACGGGGTCGTCTATGTGGAGCTTCCGGTCAAGAAGCCACACGCCGAATATTACCAAAAGTCCCGAAACAACACCAACCATTGCAGAGCCGAAGCAGTCCATTACATCACAGCCTGCGGTTATGCCCACAAGTCCCGCAAGGGAAGCGTTAAGACACATTGAAACGTCTGGCTTGCCGTATTTGAGCCATGTGAAAATCATACAGACAAGTGTTGCAACCGCGGGAGCGACCGTTGTTGTAAGGAAAATCGAACCAAGCTGGGGCAGAGAAGTTGCAGCCGCGCCGTTAAAGCCGTACCAGCCGAACCAAAGGATAAAACAGCCAAGGGCGCCCAGTGTCAGGGAGTGTCCGGGGATAGCGTTTACCTTTGTGACCTTGCCTGTTTGTTTGTCGGTGACAAATTTTCCGATACGGGGTCCGAGAATTTTTGCGCCGATAAGCGCGGAAACTCCGCCAACCAAGTGGATTGCGCAAGAGCCTGCAAAATCGTGGAAGCCAAGCTGTGCAAGCCAGCCGTTTTCACTCCATATCCAGTGGGCTTCAATGGGGTAGATCAGCGCGCTGATAACTCCCGAATACACGCAGTAGGAAAGGAACTTTGTCCTTTCAGCCATTGCGCCCGAAACTATCGTCGCCGTTGTGGCGCAGAAAACCATGTTGAAAACAAAGCCCGACCAGTCGAAGCTTTCATATGCCGTAAAAATGTCAAACCCGGGCTTGCCGATAAAGCCCGCAGCGTCCTCGCCGAAAAGAAGTCCGAAGCCGATAAGAATGAACATCGGCACGCCGATACAGAAGTCCATAAGGTTTTTCATGATGATGTTTGCCGCGTTTTTCGCGCGGGTGAAGCCTGTCTCCACCATTGCAAAGCCCGCCTGCATAAAGAATACCAGAGCCGCGCCTATAAGAAACCAAACGGCAAAGACTTCGCTTGTTACTGTCTCGGATATTGTGCTGATAATATTTGCGTCCATGTTGAATCCCTCCTAAAATTTTACACAAAACAAAAGCGCTGTAAGCGGCTGCCCCATTGCAGCTTGCTTACAGCGCCCTTGCTGTCTCTTAGGAACACTATTGCGTTCCTTTGAAACACGTTCGTGTTCCTTTGAAGCACTTTCGCGTTTCCATGTTTTAATTATATACCTTAAGAGAGGATTTGTCAAGGCTTTTTTTGAAATTTATGCAATTTTTTATTTATTATCCTGCAAATTTATATTATTTTAGCTACTTTAGTCAAATAATATTGCAAGTTTGTGTATATTAAGTTGCAAAATCTCTTTATTCGGACATATCGGGTATCTCTGCGATACAGCCGAACCATTCTATATACTTTGCTTTTTCAACCTCGGGGTTGTCTTTAAAAAGTATTGAAGCATTGCGTCCCGAAGTACCTTTTGAACACGATGGAATAACACGCTGTGGAATTCCGTCGTCTTTGATTATGCTGTACTTCGTTCCGTTGTATGCGTTATCATCTGTAAGCTCCATATTTTCGTCATAAAATTTGGGGGTTGTTGGGTTAGAGATATACCATTCGACCTGTTCGTCGTAACCCGATATATCATCGGGATACAATACATATTCCGCATCACCATATTTGCTAAATATAGGCTCGTCGGCAACTGCCGTCATTGTCAAGTGAGTAAGTTCAGCCTCAAACATCTTTTCGCCGTTTTCATTTTTGAACACAAGGGGAATTGGGTCGGGTATCTCGGGGACGGTAAAGTTAAAAATAACAGTTCCGTCGTCAAAGGTCTCATAATCCCCGCCGCCGTTTTCGGTTTTGATAACAAGCTTTTGTACACCGTCAATTTTTACTTGCAGTTTGTCACCCGATTTTATCTTACGAGGCAAGTCGTCATACGTTCTTGTAACGATCCAAGAAAGATTATCGTCGCTGACTGTCCGCCTTATACCTCCGCTTGATACATCAACGTCGGGCATATCGGGGAAAACAAGCTTGTCATTAAAGGAAATTGACAAAAAGTCAGCTTGTGTAAATTCGCTGCCGTCGGCTTTGGTTACAACAAATTCCGTTATAAGAGTATTGCCGTCGCAAAGAAAATTGCCAGCCGAAAAATTGAACTGGTTTGTAGAACCCTCGCTTACTCCCGAAGAGAAAGCGTAAGGCTCAATTTCGCTGTTTCTGTCGGGGAAAACCCTGCCTATAAAGTCGGAAATGCTCCACATTCCCATAGCCGAGGTGGACACCGCAAGAGCCATTGCCGCCGCGATCGCCGCCGCACAAACAGCCGTAACTTTTTTTATCCTAAAATTCTTTTTCATTTTTATTGACCTCCTGTTTCGCAGTTCATTGAAGGTCATGCTTTCAAGTTCCTTGTCGATAATTTTTTTAAATTCGGTCATAATAACACTCCTCCAATGCCTTTCTAAGTAATTCTTTCGCTTTGCTCACGCGGAACGTCATTGCGCTCTGGCTCACGCCTGCAAGACGCGCCGCTTCTTTAAGAGTGAAGCCGTTGTACAAATGCAGTACGGCGGCTTCCCTGTATATCTCGGGCAGGGACATTATCGCCATAGATACCGCGGCTTTTGTCTCCGCTTCTGAAAATTCGTCTCTGTCCTCTGCGGTGTCGGGAATTTCTCCCGCCATACTCGTCTTATATGCGGAGGATTTAAGTATATTGCGGCACTCGTTTACAGCAATACGCACAAGCCAAGTCTTTTCGGAAGCTTCACTACGGAAGCCCTTAAATGCTAAAAATGCTTTTTCGTAAACAGTCATAGCCGCGTCCTCCGCAAGAGAACGGTTACGCAGTATAAGCATACAGGTTCGGAGAATTTCGTCTCCGTATTTTTTGAAGAGCTCTTCGGTTTTTTCGGCGCCGTTTTTCACCTTATCTCCTCCTTTCATATATTAGACAATTCTGAAAGCTGTTTTCACAGATTTTTTTGAAAAAAATTAAGGGACGGATTTTATGTCCGTCCCTTTATAAAAAATTCAATCAAAATTGTAGGGCGGGGGCTCTGCTCCCGCCTTTCAAAAAATTTCGATATAT